>JADHXV010000109.1 GCA_016782785.1 Planctomycetota bacterium
TGATGGCGGCCGCGGAAGTCCATGAGGGTGTCGAGGCCGGCCCGGGCGCGGAGGATGACGCTGCCGCCGTCGCCGCCGTCGCCGCCGCTCGGGCCGCCGCGCGGCACGAAGGCCTCGCGCCGGAAGGTGACGGCGCCGTTGCCGCCGTCGCCGGCCTTAACGTGGATTTCGGCCTCGTCGATGAACATGGTTTGCGCCCCATTCGGCTACGAAGGTAGCACGGCTGAAGGTGGTGAGCAAGTGGGCGGTGGACGTACCCGCCACCCCCCGAGCCCGCCGCGGAAGCGGCGGGTCACGTTCGACGGGCAGCGTGCGCCCCGCCGGGCGTGCGCCGCGCAAGGAAGCGGCCCGAGGCGCATCGGCCCCGGGCCGCGAATGCCGCTTCCGTTGCCCCTCAGACCACGCTGACCTTGCGGCCGTGGAACCGGACGGTGCCCTCGGTCAGCGCAAAGAGGGTGTCGTCCCTGCCGCGGGCGACGCTCAGGCCCGGGTGGAACTTCGTGCCGCGCTGGCGGACGATGATGCTGCCGGTCTTGACGCGCTGGCCGCCGTACGCCTTGATGCCGAGATACTGGGGGTTGGAGTCGCGGCCGTTCCGCGTGGAACCTTGTCCCTTTTTATGCGCCATGGGTGGTACTCCTTCGTCTGCCGTGCCGTCGCAAGACTTGGTAGTATATCGGCTTGCGGCTGGAAAGCAAGTGCGATTTTCGGGGCCGCCCCCTACCGCCACGTCCACGTCTTGGAGACGAAGACGGGCTGGTCGAGGTTCAGCCACCACTTGTCGCCGGGCAGGTTGTAGGCGATGGCGAGCGTCCGGCGAAGGCGGACGACCTTCTCGTCTTCGGGCGCGTCGGGCTTGGCGCCCGGCCTGGGCCGCTCGATGTACCGGCCGGAAATGCCTTCCACGAAAATGGTGAACCCGTCGGTCTCGCGGTCGAGCGGCGCGAAGATCGCCACGCCGGTCCGGGCGTTACCCTCGCCGGGCAGCACCTTGGTGTGCAGGTTGGCGGCGTTTTCGAGGAAGCGGATCTTGCGGCTGCTCTTGATGGCCTCATAGACGCGCGGGAAGACCCCCGCCCGGCGAATGGTCGCCTTGTCGGTGAACAGGGTAAACGACGGGACGAAGTTCTTGGCCTCGTCGGCCCGGTTGGTCACGGTGTAGACGAGGTACCAGTAGACCTCGCGGTCGCCGCCGGGCGTCTGGACGATGATAGGCTGCGGATGCTCGAACCGGAAATCGAACGTCCAGTCCTCGCCCTTGATGAGGTTCGGGTCCACCTGGTCGGGGTCGTTGCGCTGGATGGCCTGGCGGGCCTTCTCGGCGGGGTCCTCCTGCTGGGCCCATGCCGGGTGCGGGGGAACCGCCAGCATCGCCAGGACAACGGCCACGGCCAGCCACACGAGTCGCTTGTTGCCCCTCATGCTTTGCTCCATCACACGAGTGCCCGAAGACGGGCCGTCGGGGCCAGCCGCCCTAGGCGGCGTCGGCCTCGGCCCGCTTCTGTGCGTCCTTCCGCAGTTGGCGGAAGTCCCCGATACAGTTGACCGGACAGGCCCGCACGCACTTGCCGCAGTTGATGCAGGTCGCCATGTCCACTTCGGCCAGGTTATCGTTCACGTGGACGGCGCTGCCCTCGACGGGGCAGACCTTCTCGCACCTGCGGCAGGCGATGCAGCCGGCCTTGCACACCTGCCGCACCGCCTTGCCGGTATCCCTGTTCCGGCACAGAACGTGAACATACTGCTCTTTGGGCAGAATCTCAATGATATTCTTGGGGCAGACCTCGGCGCATGTGCCGCAGGCCGTGCACCTCTCCTCGAGGACCCGCGGCAGGCCGGTCGCCTCGTCCATGACCATGGCGTCGAACGGGCACGCACGCACGCACGAGCCCAGGCCCAGGCAGGCGTACGGGCACGCCGTCTGGCCGTGCTGCGTGGCCGTGGCGGCCCGGCAATCGCGTTCGCCGACATAGCGGAACCGGTCGTGCGTGTACTCGCACGAGCCCTGGCACTTGATGACGGCCACCTTCGGGACGAAGCCCGCGACCTGCACGCCCATGACCTCGGCAATCGTGACGGCGCACTCCGGGCCGCCCGGCGTGCACCGGTCGGGGGCGGCCTCGCCCTTGGCAACCGCCTCGGCGTAGGCGGCACAGCCGCCGTACCCGCAGGAGCCGCAGTTCGCGCCGGGCAGGATCTGCTCGATTCGCTCCTGGCGCGGGTCCACATGCACGCGGAAGAAGCGATGGGCCACCGCCAGCAGCACCGCAAACACGACCGCCAGCACGCCCAGCACGGATGCCGCGGCTGTCAGATACGTCACAACGGGGTCCGACATGCGCCTCTCGCTCACGTAACTCGTTGAACCGCCGTATTATACGGCAATGCCGAACAGGTTGGCAAAGCCCATGAACGCCAGGGCCATCAGCCCGCCCGAGATAAAGGCAATGGGCAGGTCTTTGAAGGCCTTCGGCACGGGCAACTCGGTCAGCCGCTCGCGGATGCCGCTCATCAAGAGCATCGCCACCAGGAACCCCACGCCGCCGCAGAAGCCGTTGAACGTCGCCAAGTGGACCGGCAGGCCGTTGGCCGGGTCGCGCCACGCCTCGGTATTAAGGAGCGCGACGCCCATCACGGCGCAGTTGGTCGTGATGAGCGGCAGGTAGATGCCCAAAGCGCGGTAGAGTGCCGGCACCGTCTTCCGCAGCACCATCTCCACGAACTGGACCAGCACGGCAATGACGAGGATGTACGAGATGGTCTTCAGGATGAGCACGTACCCCCCCTCGGGCACGGGCAGGCCCAAGGCCCCGAGCAGGTTGGTGTGCTCGGGTGTCGTCGGCAGGAGCAGGTGCCGGTAGATGAGGGCCGTGGCCGCCGACGCGATGCTCATGACGAACACCACCGCCAGCCCCATGCCGACGGCGTCGCTGGTGCGCCGCGACACGCCGAAGAACGGGCACAGGCCCAGGAACTTGGCCAGGACGACGTTCGAGATCAGGATCGACCCGATCGCCAGTTCCGTGTAGCCGACGTCCATGCTTACGCTCCCTCGGCCGAGACGCTCGCCTCGCCGGCGGCTTTCTTCGGGAAATCGCGCGCCACCTGCGGCACGGCGGGCACGGCGGCGGCACGGGCGGCCTCGCGCCGACGATTCCCGATCCAGTGGAACAGCGCAAAGAGCAGGCCGATGACGATGAACGCCCCCGGCGCCATGCCGAGCACCGCTACCGGCTCGACCTCCGGCACAAGCGTCACGTCGCCCATCCGGATGGGCGTGAGGCGATAGCCCCACAGCGTCCCCGCCCCCAGGACCTCGCGCACCAGCGAGATGGCCACCAACGCCAACAGAAACCCCACGCCGATGCCCAGGCCGTCCATCAGGCTCGACGCCGGCCCGTGGCGCGAGGCGAACGCCTCGGCCCGGCCCAGGATGATGCAGTTGACCACGATCAGCGGGATGAAGATGCCCAGCGCCTGGTTGATGGCCGCCGGGGCCACCGCCTTCATCACGATCTCGACCATCGTGACGAACCCCGCGATGATAACGATGTAGCATGCGATGCGAATCTGGTTCGGAATGAACCGGCGGACCAGCGAGATGAGTACGTTCGCGCACACCAGGACCGCCGTCGCCGCCGCCGCCATCGCCACGCCGTTCTTCAGCGAGGTCGTGACGGCCAGCGTCGGGCACAGCCCCAGCACGAGCACGAACACGGGGTTGTGCTTGATGGGTTTGTCGGTGAAGTCTCTGAGCAGGCCCACGCTGCCCCCTTCCGCCGCTTCGTGAAAGTCTCATTCTAAACCGGCGCGGGCGGCTGTCAAGCGTGCGGCCGAATGTGGCAAAAAGCGCCCCGCCTTTTGCGCAAAGCCTCTGAAAAGCGAGAATTCTATCTCGTTGCAGGAACGAGGCTTACGCGCGATCCGCCGATTTCTTCTCCGCCCAATGTGGTTCAGAACGGTCCTCTCCATCCTTCTGTGGAAGGGCCGTTCGGCCCCGGACACAAGCCCAGTCGGAGCCCCGCCATGAAACTGGACTTCGCGAACTTCGGCGACCCGAACCTGGACGAGGCGTTCGTCGAGCACCTGGTTCGCGACGGGTCGCCGGGCCGGGCGGCCCACTTCAACCGCCTGTGGGCGTACTACCGGAACGACCTCTCCCCGCTCGGGGCCGGCCTCCCCTTTGCCGAACGCGACCGCGACTGGCTCGCCTCGGCCAAGCCGTACACGCAGGCCCAGGAGTTCGGCCTGCCGGCCCGCATCACCGGCTGCTCGCATCTGGGCCTCGGCGGGGCGGGCGTGCCGCAGCCGGGCCTTTCGCGCAAGGAAGTCGTCATTGAGAACGACATCGCCTGGCGCATCGACACGGGCATCCACTTCCTGGCGGGCAATCCGGTCGGCATGGAAAGCCTGGCCCGGCGGTCGGAAGACGCCCGCCGCATCGAGGCCGTCCTCTCGGCCGTCTGGAACGCTTCCGGCGGCATCTCGCTGCTCCAGGAGATCGCCCTCCTCGGCGCCGTGTACGGCTTCGTGGACCTGGTCATCCGAGCGAGGCCCCCGGCCGATGCGCCGACCGATTCCGCCGCGGCCGCCGACACGCAGGCCGCCCCGATCGACCGCGCCCGCGAGGCCGTGGCTGTCGAAGCCGTCGAGGCGCCCCGCATCCTGCCCATCCTCGATGAGACCGATTACCGCCGCGTGCGGTACTGGGTCCAGGTCTTCTACAGCCAGACGAACCGGATGACGGGCGGCGGCCCGGTGGCCCGGCTGCTCGGCCGAGGCCCGCACCCGGCCGCGGAGGTCGAGGTCGTCGAGATCCTCGGCCCCCGATGGTGGCAGCGCTACGAGGACGGCCACCTGGCCGACGAGGGCGCCAACCCCCTGGGCCGGCTGCCCGTAGTCCACGTCCAGAACTTCGCCAACCCGATGCACTACGAGGGGACCAGCGACGTCGAGCCGCTCATCCCCCTCCAGGACGAACTCAACACGCGCCTGTCGGACCGCGCCAACCGCGTCACGTTTCAAAGTTTCAAGATGTACCTGGGCCGCGGCATCGAGGCGTTCGAGGACCGCCCCGTGGCCCCCGGCCGCATGTGGTCCACCGACAACCCCGACGCCTCGATCCAGGCGTTCGGCGGCGACGCCGACAGCCCCTCCGAGACCGCCCACATCGCCGAACTGCGCGAGGCCCTGGACAAGACCAGCGGCATCACGCCCCTGGCGGCCGGCCTGCTGCGCGACCGCCTCGGCAACCTCACCAGCGCCGCCGCCCTCAAGGTCGTCCTCATGGGCACCCTGGCGCGCCTGGCGCGCAAACGCATCACCTACGGCGCCGGGCTGGTCGAGGCCAACCGCCTGATCCTGAAGGCCCTCGACGCCTTCGGCGTCCTCAAGACCGCCCCCGAGGACCGGGCCACACGCCTCCACTGGCCGGACCCCCTGCCGGAGAACCTCGCCCAGCGCCTCGCCGAGGCGAAGGCCAAACGCGACCTGGGCGTCCCGGCCGGGACCGTCCTGCGCGAACTCGGCTACGAGCCGAACGCCACGTAACCCGGCGCCCGCGCCGCGACCGTAAGGCTCGCCCCGAGCGAAGCCGAACGGGTCGGCGACCGACAAACGTACCCGCGACCTTACGGTCGCGGCTCGAAACGAACGCTCAGCCAAGGAGGACACGCATGTCCACGGATGCATTCACCCAGACGGGCCGAACCCCGGCCGACGCCCCGGGCGCCTCGCCCGACGCGCCGGGCCCGCGGCAGCCGCCGCACGTGCTCATTCAGGAAAGCATCAAGTACCGCCGACGCGCCCAGGACGCCGAGCGGCGGGTCGAGGCCCTGGAGGCCGAACTGTCGGCCGTCCAAGGCGGTCGCGACCAGCACGCCGCCGGCCTGGAGGCCCAACTCGACCAGGCCCTGGCCGAGGCCGATACGCTTCGCCGGCACCTCGCCGACCTCGAGCGCGACCGCAGCCTGGAACGCGAACTCGCCCGGGCCGGCGCCGCCGACACCGAGACGGCCCTCGCCCTGGCCCACCAGCGCCTGGCCGACGCCGACACGCCCGACGACCTGGCGGCCTTCGCCAAGGCGCTGCTGGAGGAGAAGCCGCACCTCCGCGGCGGCCCGCGAGCCACGGTGGACCGCCCCGCGGCGCTGCCGCCCAAGACCAGCGGCGCCAAGCCTGCCGGCGCCGACGATCCGCGCCGCGCCTCCGAGCGACTGGCCGACCGCGCCCGTACCTCCGGTCGGCCCGGCGACGTGATGGCCTACATGCGGGCCCGCCGCGGCACAACCGTGTAGTTCGCCATCAAGCCCCGACCGACCCGGAACGGGTCCAACTTCGGAAAGGTCGGGGGAACCCCGGAATCACAAGTGACCACCAACACACGACAAGGAGAAGACCATGCCTTTCACCGGTAAAGCCACCTACTCGGCCGGCGCCAGCCTGCCGGAAATCGCCGAGGATGTCGCCGACCTCGTCGGCATCGTCAGCCCGTTCGAAACGCCCCTGCTGGACGCCCTGGGCGACCCGCAGGTCGAGGCCCAATCGACCCACCACGAGTGGCTCGAAGACACGCTTCTGCCCAACGCCGACACCGTGACCACCACGCCCGAGAACCCCGAGTCCGATACCGAGATCGAGGTGGACCACGCCGACCGGTTCCGCGTCGGCGACCAGGTCCGCTGCGAGGACGCCGAGGAACTCCTGCTGGTGACCGACGTCGGCGTCGGCACCATCACGGTGGCGCGCGGCTACGGCGGGACGACGCCCGAGGTGATCGCCGCCGGCGACACGATGCACATCCTGGGCGGCGCCGCCCTGGAAGGTCAGGACGCCGACGACGCCCGGTTCACCCTCCGCACCCGCCGGAACAACTGGACGCAGATCTTCGCCAAGACCGTCCTGGTCTCGGGCTCCGAGATGGCCGCCCGCCACCTCGGCGTGGCCGACGAACTCGACTTCCAGAAGACCAAGGCCCTGCGCGAACTGCTGCGCGACCTCGAGAACACCGTCATCAACGGCATCGCGCCGGCGGCCGACCAGGAAGGCTCCGGCGCCGTCCGCCGGACGATGAACGGCCTCGTGCCGCAACTCGCCACCAACCGCTTCATCCCCGGCGCGGGCGGGTTCCCCAGCGGCGACGACCTGGACGAGGAGAAACTCAACGCCGCGCTGCGCCTCGTCTGGGAGCGCTCGAGCGGACAGATCGACCTGATCGTCGTCAACGGGTACCAGAAGCGGGTCATCAGCCAGTTCGGCGTGGGGGCCCGCACCTACGCCGCCGACGACCTGCGGTTCACCAGCCAGGTGTCGGTCTACGAGAGCGACTTCGGCGTCCAGCGGGTGGTGCTGTCGCGCTGGATGCCGCGTGACGCCGTCCTGCTGCTCGATTCCAGCCGCCTCCAGGTCCTGCCCCTGGCGGGCCGGAGTTTCCACTACCGGCCGCTCGCCGCCACCGGCGACTTCGAGAAGGGCCAGGTCCTGGGCGAGTACTCGCTCGAGATGCGGAACGAGTCGGCCCACGGCGTCATCCGCGGGCTCGCCACCGCCTGACCCCTCTCCCCCCGGGCCGGCCGCCTCCCCCCTGGGCGGCCGGCCCCTCCCGCCCGCCCCGCGGCGCCGCAGCCCGCGAGGCGCGCGGAAGGGATCCGAGGCACGACCACCAGGTCGCGCCGGGGACCATGCAGCCGCCCCGCTCATGGGGCGCGACCAAGGAGCACGCACATGACCAACTTCTCCACCGACGCCGACCTCCTCAAATGGGAGCCCGCCCTGCTGCGCGAGATCGTCCTCGACCACCAGTGCCTGACCCGCGGCGAGGACGCCGTCTGCCAGGCCTTCGCCGTCACCGCCGCCGAGGGCGAGTTCGTCACCCGGTGCGTCCGCCCCGGCCACGTGATCCACCTGGCGAACGCCGCCCAGGGCGTGGACGGCTACTACGAGGTTCTGAGCATCGAGAGCGAGACGGAACTGATGGCGGCCGTGGTCGGCTCCGCCGGCGACGACGCCGTCCCCCTCCCCGCCGCCACGGGCCTGGCCTTCGCCGTCCAGACGTTCGACCCGCAGCACGAGGAGGCCAGGTACGCCCTGCTCGCCCGGTTCGGCCTGGAGGCCGACGCCGCCGACCCGTCCGCCGACCTGGCCGACTGGATCGCCCAGCGGCGGGCCCTGCGCCGGGCCAGCGTCGCCCTGGTGCTGGCCATGCTGTACCGCGGGCAGGCGGCGGGCGGCGCCGGCGAGAGCGGCCTGGCGGCCAAGGCCGACCACTACGCCCGCCTCTACGAGGACGAGGTGGCCAAGGCCCGCCTCGTCCTGGACCGCGACGCCGACGGCCGGGCCGACGACGTGCGGACCCTGGCCAGCCACCGCCTCCGCCGTGTCTGACGCCGTCCGAGCCGGCCGCGGAAGCGGCCGGTCAGCACCGGCAGGGCACGACGCGCCCAAGCCGGCGTAAAGGCAAGGAGATATCGCGATGACCCCCGCCGACCTGGACATCCTCGAAGCCCTCGGCTCCGCGCTCCGCGCCGTGGCGGGCGTGCGGTCGGTCCGCCTGGCCCGGCCGGGCGAGGCCGTCGAGGTCCCCTTGAGCCGCCTGCCGGCCGTCGTCCTCGAACCGGACGCGGCCGAGCCGCTCACGTGGCCGGGCGTGCCCGTCGGCCGCTACCACCTCCTGCACTGGCGGGCGTCGGTGCTCGACCGCGCCGTGCCGCACACGCGGGCGTTCGGCGCCCTGGTCGCCCTGGCCGAGGCCTGCCGCGATGCCGTAGCGGCCGACCCGCTACTCGACGGCAAAGCCGCCGACGGTCCGCCGTCACTGCGCAGCCCCGAACTTCAGCCGGCCGTGGGCGCCACCCGCACCGGGGCCCTCGCGGTCGACAAGGCCGTCGCCGCTCGACCCACCGCCGTCCGTTTCGCCGGCGCCTGCGGGACCTGGACCGCGTCGCAGGCCGACCAGGCAAGCCTGGACGGCGAGCATCTCTTCGGCTCCGGCCCGCACGTCGTCGAGGTCGGCAGCCCGGCCCACCGCGTCGAGGACGTGGCCTTCAACGGCCTGTCGGGCGGCCTGGCCGTGGACCTGGGCGAGGGCCCCCGCACACTCCGCCAGACGGGCGTCCTCTCAGCCGCCACCGACTGGAACCTGGCCCTCCTGCTGGCGGCCATCGAGGCGTTCATCGACGGCCGGACGTACACCCTGACCGCGCCCAACGGCGTGGACTACCCGAACTGCCGGGTCGCGGCGCTGGAGCGCCTCGGGCCGCCGCAGGTCGGCACGGCGTGGCATCAGCCGTACCGCGTCACGTACCAGCAACTCGCGAGGTGACCGTGTCCTGCTCAACGGAAGGCATTACGCGCGTTCGCGTCCGCCCGCTGGCCCTGGGCCTGACGAGCGACGGCACGCCGGCCGGCCCGGCCGCGGCCGAGGTGACGTGGGCGTCCACGCACGACGACCGCTGGCACCAGGTGTACGTGAACGGTCGCCTGGCCGGCGTCACCGCCGCGCGGGGGGACCGCCGATTGGTGGTTTCGGCGCCGGTCGGCAGCGCCGGCCGGCACGGGATGCTGCTCGTGGAGGTCCTGGCCGTCGACGGCGCCGACCGATGGACCGACTTCGCCAATGCCCTGTCCGGCTTCGGCCCCGACGCCGGGGCCGAGGTCCGCTTGTCCTGGCAGGCGGGCCTCTACCTGGACCCGAACCTGGAGGCGTTCGACGTCTTCGGCGACGGCGCCACCGGCACGGTCGATTAC
>JADHXV010000110.1 GCA_016782785.1 Planctomycetota bacterium
CTGTCCGCAAGAAGGGCAAACTGCCCGCCGAAACGGTCAGCGTGACCTACGACCTGGAGTACGGCACCGACACGATGGAAATGCATGTCGATGCGGTGACGCAAGGGTCCCGCGTCCTGATGGTCGACGACCTGCTGGCGACCGGCGGCACGATGGCCGCCTCGTGCGAAATGGTCGAGAAGGCGGGCGGCCGCATCGTCGGCGTCGAGTTCCTGATTGAACTGGCCTTCCTCAAGGGCCGCGAGAAGTTGGCCAAGTACCCCGTCCGCACGCAGATCGTCTACGACGACGAGTCGCCGTAGGCTGCTGTCCCTCCTCACCCTTGATGGGAGAGGGCCGGGGTGAGGGTGAATGCCGTACGAGGACCTTCTTTTCTTACCCTACCCTCTCCTGGAAGGGCAGGGAAGCGTTGGCCTGTTGACCGACTTACGGCCGGACAAGTGAAATAGGCGAGGCAATAATGCCGTGAACGAGATGTTCGACAGTGACGCGGACAAGAAGGACATTGGCTTGGCCAAGAACCTTGTACACTTGCGCCAAACCTTGGATGTTTACGGTCTCACTCGCGCCAACGGGGTCGCCATTCGGAAGGCGGGACTTGCGAACAACTTCTTTAGTTTTCTGTTACAGTCCTGTGTGGTTTTGATAACCCTCGATCTCTGCAAAATATATGAGTGCGAAAAGCGCGACAAACAAGAGGGGGCAGAATACGAACTCAATTCGATAGAGGGGGTGCTTGAGAGTCTTGCAGCACGGAACCCTGCCGTGCTTGATGCCAGCAGGATTGATGTCTTTGTTCAGAAATACGGTGATGGACTCGCCGGAGATTGCACGTTGCAGGCGTTACAGTGCTCCGTCAAAACTTTCTGGGCGAAATACCAGAAGGAGTTGAATCGTTTCAAGGTTTTTAGAAACAAGTGGGCGGCCCACAGTGAGTTTGAATTCAGGCCGGAAGACCTTCCGTCGTACGATGTCATGGAAAGGCTTTTTGATTTCGGGAGAGACTTCTATGTGCTTGTCTCGGAATCGTTCTTTTCCGTGGGTCCGCATAATGTCAACGGTGACACAGGAGTCAAGGCCGGTCTCGCTCGTCTGCTCGAAGGGATTGGCATCGAAGAGGTTAAAAGGGAATGGTGTAAGTCTTAGAGCAGTTCCGGGGACGCCAATAACCGTGCCGCAGTCCGCGAGTCCTGCTTCCATGTGGTGCGTGGCGGCCTCGGAAGGCCGCCACGCGGTCTGCTCGAAAGGGGGGCGGCGGGATTGGTCGCGCCTTACCTGGCCTTGCGGCGTTTGCGGCGCCTGGTCCCGGCGGACCGGCGGCGGGGCTTTCGGCCGTCGGAAAGGGCCAGCGGCAGGGCGTCCTCCACGCTGTGCACATAGTGGAAGGTCATGTCCTTGCGGATATCCTTGGGGATATCCTCAATGTCGTTGCGGTTCCGCTCGGGCAGGATGACGGTGTGAATGCCGGCCCGTTTGGCGGCCAGGACCTTCTCCTTGACACCGCCCACCGGCAGCACCAGGCCGCGCAGCGTGATCTCGCCCGTCAGCGCCACGTCGCTGCGGACGCTCCGGCCCGTCAGGAGACTCGTCAGGGCCGTAAAGACCGTGATGCCGGCGCTCGGGCCGTCCTTGGGCGTGGCGCCGGCGGGGACGTGCACGTGCAGGTCGTTCTTGCGGAAGGTCGCCGGGTCGATGTCCCACTGGTTGGCGCGCGACCGGACGTACGAGAGGGCCGCCTGCACCGACTCTTTCATCACGTCGCCCAGTTGCCCCGTCAGGGTCAGTTTGCCCGTGCCCGGCATGACCGTGGCTTCGATAAAGAGGATGTCGCCGCCGGCCGGCGTCCAGGCCAGGCCGGTGGCCACGCCGGGCGTGGAGGTTCGGAGTTTGACGTCGGGCAGATACCGCTCGGGGCCGAGCAGGTCGGAGACGTTCGCCGCCTTGACGGCCACGCCCCCGGTCTTGCCCTGGGTGATGCGGCGGGCGACAGCGCGGCAGGCGGCGGCAATCTGGCGTTCCAGTTCCCGCACGCCCGCCTCGTGCGTGTAATACCGGATCATTTGCCGCAGGCCCGTCTTCGTGAACCGGATCTGCTTGGCCTTCAGGCCGTGGTCTTTGCGCTGCCGCGGCACGAGGTACCGGTGGGCGATGGCCAGTTTCTCCTCCTCCACGTAGCCCGGCAGGCGGATGACCTCGAGCCGGTCCTTGAGGGCCGGCGGAATCGGGTCCAGCAGGTTCGCCGTCCCGATAAAGAGAACGCTGGAGAGGTCGAACGGCACGTCGAGGTAGTGGTCGGTGAAGGTGGAGTTCTGCTCGGGGTCCAGGACTTCCAGGAGGGCGCTGGTGGGGTCGCCGCGCCAGTCGGCGCCGAGTTTATCGACCTCGTCGAGCATGAAGACGGGGTTGTTGACGGCGGCCTTTCGGAGTTCCAGGATGATGCGTCCGGGCATGGCGCCGACGTAGGTCCGGCGGTGGCCTCGAATCTCGGCCTCGTCGCGCATGCCGCCCAGGCTCATGCGGACGAACTTGCGGCCCATGGCGCGGGCGATGCTCTGGCCGAGGCTCGTCTTGCCGACGCCCGGCGGCCCCACGAAGCACAGGATCGGCCCGCGGAGCGTGGCCCGGAGTTTCCGGACGGCCAGGTACTCCAGGATGCGTTTCTTCGGCTCCTCCAGGCCGTAGTGGTCGTGGTCCAGGATGCGTTCGGCCTCGGTCAGGTTGATGCGGTCGTCGGTCCGGCGTTGCCAGGGCAGTTCGGCCAGGTACTCGAGGTACGTGCGGATGACGTTGAAGTCCGGCGCGTAGGACGGCATGGCCTCCAGGCGGCGCAGTTCCCGGTCGGCCTCGGTCCGGACCTCGTCGGGCATGCCCGTCTCGTCCATGTCGGCCCGCAGTTGTTCGACGAGGGCGGTCTTTTCGTCCTTTTCGCCGAGTTCCTCCTG
This sequence comes from Planctomycetota bacterium, assembly GCA_016782785.1. Taxonomy (GTDB): domain Bacteria; phylum Planctomycetota; class Phycisphaerae; order FEN-1346; family FEN-1346; genus BS750m-G62. The sequence goes on from JADHXV010000110.1 coordinate 2,943, forward strand.
GATGCTCTTGAGTTGCTCGCGCAGGTAGTGCTCGCGTTGGCTTTCCTCGATGCGGCCGCGGGTCTGCGACTGGATCTTGCTGGCCAGTTCCAGCACCTGGATTTCGCGCTGCATCAACCGGGTCACGGCGCGGAGGCGGCGGTCGACGCGCGGCTCTTCGAGCAGTTCCTGCTTCTGCTCGGTCGAGAGGTTCAGGTTGGCGGCGATGAAGTCGGCCAGGTGCCCGGGCGACTCGATGGACGCCAGCACGGCCGCCCCTTCCTGGGGGATGCGCGGCGAAAGTTCGATCACCCGCATCATCAGGTCGCGGGCCGACCGGATCAGGGCGTCCAGTTCCTCGCCCTCGCGGACGATGTCGGGCATTGGGGCGCAATCGACCCGGTAGAACGGCTCGCTTTGGGTCAGGTGTTCGGCCCGGATGCGGCTGACGGCCTGGATGATGACGCTCTGCGTCTCGTCGGGCATCCGCACCAGTTTCAGGATGCGGACGGCGCAGCCGACGTCCGCCACGCGGTCGAAGGGTGGTTCCTCCTCAGCCGCGTCGTTCTGGAGCATGGCCGCGAACAGGCGGTCGCCCATGGCGGCCTCCTGCACCAGCGCCAGGCTCCGCGGCCGGCCCACCGTCAGCGGTTGGATGATGCCCGGAAAGAGGACCGTGTCGCGCAGCGGCATGACGGGCAGGTTCTGCGGCAGGGGGGGCGTCTCGTCGCCCTGCGCTTCGCCCGTCTCCGGCGGCTTCTGGATTCGGATCTGGTCAGGCAACATCTGAACCTCCCCCTCGGCCCAGCGGGCCGTTACGTTTGACAAGGCGCGCGGCCGGGCGACACCTGGCCGACAACCACGTGCGGACATCTGCCCGGCGGCGTCAGCGCTTCGGGATGCGGATGCGCAGCAGCCCGTCGCGAAACCGCGCGGCGATCTTGGTTTCGTCCACGCTGGGCGGCAGGGCAATCCGCCGGCGGAACTGCCCCTCCTCGATCTCCATCTGGTGCCAGCACACCTTCTTGGGCGACGTCGGGTCGTGCCGCCACCCCGTGACCACCAGGTGGCCCCGCTCGGTGTACACCTCGATGTCGTCACGGCGGACGCCGGCGAGTTCGACGATGACCTCGTAGTGGTCGTCGGACTCGCAGACGTCGATGGCGGGCGTCCAGTCGGCCGCCTTCTCGCCGAAGCCCGGACGCAGCACCTTGTGCATCAGGTCGGTCATGTGGCGGGCCAGATGTTCCAGGTCGCCACGCGATTGGGCCAGGGTCACGGTCTGCATGCCACGCTCCTCTGCCGATAGACGTTCTCCGGTCCATGATACGACAGCGGCGCGGCCGACGCAACGCCCAGCCCTTGCGGCCGATGGGCAAACCGGGCGCGCCGCGCGCTGGTTGGCGTGCGGCCCGCCCGGTCTCGGGGTGTGCCCTGGTTGAGGTTCGCCTACAAGCCCTTGATCTCGATGCGTCGGGCCTTGGCTTCCTCGCGCTTGGGCAGCCGGATTTCCAGCACGCCCTGCCTGGCGGTCGCCGTCACCTGGTCGGGGTGGACCGAGGCCGGCAGCGCGAGGCTCCGCGTGAACGCGCCGTAGCGTCGTTCCACGCGGTGGTAGTTGCGGCCCTTCTGCTCGGTCTCGTCCTTCTTTTCGCCCCGGATGGTGAGCGTATCGCCCACGACCGAGATCTCGATTTCCTTCGGGTCGATGCCCGGGATCTCGGCGTGCACCAGGACGGCGTCGCCGGACTCCGAGACGTCGAGCGCGGGCGCCCACTCGGCCAGGCCGAACGGCTCGTTCGTGTTCGACCAGAAGCGGTTCAGCAGGTTGTTCATTTCATCGCGCAGCGATGAGAGGGTCGCTGCGGGCATCGTGCGGCCTCTCCACGGTATCAGCGCCATGGCAGGTCCCTCCTTTCATGTTCATGCCTGCGAGCGTTAGGCATCGGGCAGGCGCTACTCGGCCTTGACCTCGATGCGCCGAGGTTTCAGGCGGTCGGACTTCGGCAGGTGCAGCGTCAGGACGCCCTGCCGGATGCCGGCCTCGATCTTCTCGGTGTCGTAGTCCGCGGGCAGTTGAAACGCCCGGTAGAACTCGCCGACCTCGAACTCCTTGAGCAGCAGTTCGCCGGCCGGCGCCTCGCGGCCTTCGGGCTTACCGTGGATCACCAGAACGTTGTCCTCCACGGTCACCGCCAGGCCCTCGGGCCGGACGCCGGGCATCTCGGCCACCAGCGTCAGTTCCTCCGCCGTTTCGTACACGTCCGTGGCCGGGACGAAGTAACTTTCCGGCGTCTCGCGCGGATCGCGGTTTTTCTCAACGGCCACATCAATTGGCTTCGTCATGGCAGTCGCCTCCTTTGGGGCCCAGGTTACTTCTCGGCCTTGACCTGGATCCGTTTAGGTTTGGACTCCTCGGCTTTCGGGACGCGGACGGTCAGGATGCCGTGCGCCAGGGTGGCCTCGGTCTTGTCGCCCTGGACGGGGCCGGCCAGGGTGATCGCCCGGCTGAAGCGGCCGGTGTCGCGTTCGCGGCGGTGCAGGCTCGCGCCCTCGGACGGGATGGTCTCGGCCCGCGTGCCGGAGAGGGTCAGCATGTCGCCGGTCACATACACCTCCAGGTCGTCCATCTCCAGGCCCGGCACCTCGCACTCGACCACGTACGCCTCCTCGGTCTCGTGGACGTTGGTGGCCGGGTAGACGTAGGCCGACCGGGCGCGGCCGACACCGAAGTGTTTCCCGAAGACGGCGTCGAACACCCGGTTCATCTCGCGTTGCAGGAGGGCGAACGGTTCCGCCGCGGGTACCCACGCTCGGATAGCCATTGGGGTTCTCCTTATCCTGGCTGATCTCGGTGCTTCTGCATGAGATAGGTGCAAAGGCGATGCCAAAGCCGAAGGGCGTTTCAGGCCCCGCTATCAGGCCCCCGGCGCGCCGATTCTGTGTCCCTGTCCGCCACGCCTGCCATTTTGGCAGAGCAGGGGGCTCAGCCGCTGCTTGGCTCTCCGACCGCCGAAGCCTATAATGGCCCGCCGAGCGTGTCTTGGGAGCCGCAGCCGTGCAGGACGAGACGTTCGACATCGTGGTCGTCGGCGGCGGTCACGCCGGGTGCGAGGCCGCCCTCGCCGCCGCCCGCCTGGGCGCCCGGACGGCCCTCGTCACCATCCGCTTCGACCGGGTGGCCGAGATGTCGTGCAACCCGGCCATCGGCGGCCAGGCGAAGGGTCAGATCGTCCGCGAAATCGATGCTCTGGGCGGCGAGATGGCCCGCGTCGCCGACTCAAGCGCCATCCAGTACCGCCTGCTGAACCGCAGCAAGGGACCCGCCGTCCAGAGCCCGCGGGCTCAGTGCGACCGCCGCGCCTACGCCCAGGCCATGCAGGCTGTCCTTCGCCGGCAGCCGAACCTCCACGTCCTGGAAGAGACCGTCGCGGACATCCTCGCGCGTGGCGACGAGGTGGCCGGCGTCGTGTGCGAAAGCGGCCGCCGCCTCTCGGCACGGGCCGTGGTCCTGACCGCGGGCACGTTCCTGCGCGGCGTGCTGCACTGCGGGCCGAAGACGTGGCCGGGAGGCCGCATCGACGAGGCGCCCGCCGACCGTCTCTCGCAGGGCCTGGAGCGGCTGGGCCTGGCGCTCGGGCGCCTGAAGACCGGCACGCCGCCGCGCGTCGACGGCCGCACGCTTGACTATATGCGCCTCGAGGAGCAGCCGAGCGACCCGGAGCCGGTCCGCTTCGCCTTCGACGCGCCCGACGGGCCGTTCGACGGGCTCCCGTGCTGGTTGACGCGCACCACGCCGCCGATTCACGAGGCGATCCGCGCCAACCTCGACCGCGCACCTATCTACACAGGCCAAATTCAATCGACCGGGCCGCGCTACTGCCCCAGCATCGAGGCCAAGGTCGTCCGGTTCCCCGACCGCGGCCACCACCAGGTCTTCCTGGAACCCGAAGGCCGCGGCACGCACGTCGTCTACTGCAACGGCATCGCCACCAGTTTGCCGGAGGATGTGCAGGACGTGCTGGTCCGCGGCATCCCCGGCATGGAGCGGGCGACAATCGTCCGCTACGGCTACGCGGTCGAGTACGACTTCGTCCCGCCGACGCAGACGCAGGCCACGCTCGAGTCGAAGCGCGTGGGCGGCCTGTTCCTGGCAGGGCAGATCAACGGCACGAGCGGCTACGAGGAGGCGGCCGGCCAGGGCCTCCTTGCGGGCATCAACGCCGTCCAACGGCTCCTGGGCCGCGAGCCGGTCGTCCTCGGCCGCGACCAGGCGTACATCGGCGTCCTCATCGACGACCTCGTCACCAAGGGCGCCGAGGAACCGTACCGCATGTTCACGAGCCTGGCTGAGTACCGGCTGCTGCTGCGGCACGACAACGCCGACCGCCGGCTGGCCCCCGTCGGGCGGCGCGTGGGGCTGGTGTCGGACACGGTGTGGCGGCGCGTCGAGGAGAAGGAGCGGCAGATTGGCGAGGCCCGCCGCGTCCTGCAGACCGTTCGACGGGGCGGCCGGACGCTCGAGGCCATCCTCCGCCGGCCGGACGTCGCGTGGACGGACCTCGTCCGCGATGTGCCCGACCTGGCCGACCTGGCCATTGCGCCCGAGGCCGCTCGCCAGGTCGAGATCGAAACCAAGTACGCCGGCTACCTCGCCCGGCAAGAGGCCCAGATCGAGCGGACCCGCAGGATGGAGAACCGGCCCATCCCCGCCGACATCGACTACGGCCAGGTGCCGCACCTGAGGAACGAGGCCCGCGAGAAACTGGCCCGCGTCCGGCCGCGGTCGCTCGGCCAGGCCGGCCGCATCGCCGGCATCGGTCCCGCCGACCAGGCCGTCCTGATGATCTACCTCGGCTCGCGCGCGTAAGAGCGCGGCGGGTCTCCGCACCCGCCGCGCGTGGCTCCAATCTGCGCGACACATTCAACCGCCGGGCTTGTCCTTGGCCAGTACGGACTCGTATAAGCCCGGCGCGTTTCCCGTGGCGCCGCCCAGCGCGCTCAACGCCGAAGATTGCCTGAAGCGTGCCGGCCGGACGGGCCGATACTGCGCTGCGGGATGGGGTGCCTGTGGGGTTGGACCAGGGGTTCAAGTCAACGGGGGTCGCTATGCTTCGCGTTCAAGATCGGCGTCGGCATCGGCGAGCGGCACGGGTCTGGCCGGCCGTGCTGCGCGACAGGGGCGGGCGGATCATCTTTCGCGGCCGCACCGCCGACATCGGTCCGTGCAGCGTCAAGGTCGTCGGCCCGCCGCCGGCCGCGGTGTCGGAAGGCATGGACGTGTGGCTCGAGATGCGGATCCCCACCGCCGGGGCGTCCGGGCCGAAGCAGCGGCGCCTGAAGGTCCAGGCGTACATCCGCCGCGTCACCGACATCGGCAAGTGGAAGTGCGTGATCGTGGTCATCGCCGAAAACGATTTCGCACCGGACCTGCTGATCGGCCCGCGCCGGACGTAACGTCACGCCTTCCCGGCCAGCCGCAGCGCCGCCAGGGCGAGCACGGCGGCGCCCGCCGCCCACACCAGGTCCAGGCCGACCGGCCGGTAGCCGCGCGTTTCGATCCATCGGATGGCCTCCCGGAACGTCGCGACCGACGCATGCACCTGCCCGCCGCCCGCCCGCACGATGTCCTCCAGGCGCTGGCCGTCCACGCCCAGGTGCAGAACCTCCGCCGGCGGAAGGGCCGGCGCCGCCAGCCGCACGCCGTCCGCCTCGCCATCGCGGCTGACCACCACCATCCCGCCGGCCGGGCCCACCGGGCCGGTGGCGGCCTCGTGCACGCCGGGCCGGACCTGCTCGAGCGTCACCGTCTTCGGCTCGGCGGCGCCGCCGTCAAGCAACCGCGCCGTAAACGGGGCGGCGGACGTGCCGATCGCCTCGGCCGACTCCTCCACGCGCACCTCCCACGCCGACCCGCGACGGACCAGCCGGGCCGACCACGTCCTCGGCGGCGACGCGGGCGCCAGCCACGCCAGCAGCGGGCGGAACCGCTGGACGGCCGCCGGCCCGGCGAGCCAGTCCTCCGCCGCGTCGCCGGCGGGCCAGGGCATGGCGGCCACCTTGCCCAGCCCCCGCCGCCACGTGGCCAGGAGCGGCGCCGCGTCCGGCTCGCTCTCGACGGGGGCGGTGACCCAGTGGACGTCGGCGCCGTCCTTGGGCCGCGTCGGATTGTACGCGGGGACGGGCGCCAGCGGCGGCGGAGCGCTCTGCCAGACGGGCGCGCGGGCCGCCCATCGGGCGTCTCGCGGCGTCTCGCGGAGCCCTTCGCCGCGGGCTCGGGCCAGGTCGGCCAGAAACGTCTCGGCCAGGTGGGCGAGGTCGGCCCCGGCGTACAGCCGGCCGCCGGTCTCGCGCGCGAGCGCCCCGAACAGGTCGCCGCGTGCGTCGGCGCCGGTGGCGACGGCCGAGAGGCTGGCCGACCGCTCGCGGGCCGCGGCCACCAGGCGCGATACGTCGAAGTCTTCGCTGCGCCCGTCCGAGAGGACCAGGACGTGGCGGACGGCGTCGCCGGCGGGCCCGGGCGCAGGCGGTAGGAGGTCGAGGGCCGCCTGAATGGCGGGGGTGATCCGCGTACCGCCGCCCGCCTGCAGCGCGAGCAGCCGGCGGCGAAGCGCGTCCCAGTCGTCCATCGGCACGAGCGGCGAGACGACCTGGGCCTTGCCGGCGAAGGCGACGACGCCGATGCGGTCGCCCGCCCCGAGGGCGGGCCGAAGCGCCAGAATCGCCCGCTTCGCGAGCAGCAGTTTCTGCGTGTCGCCGACCGTCTCGTTCATCGAGCCGCTGGCGTCGACCACAAGGACGA
>JADHXV010000111.1 GCA_016782785.1 Planctomycetota bacterium
CGAGGCGAACGTGCGCCTGGGCTTCGAGCCCGACCTGCGCGATTACGGCATCGGCGCCCAGATCATGGTCGACCTGGGCATCCGCCGCGTCCGCCTGATGACGAACAACCCGCGGAAGGTGGTGGCCCTCGCGGGCTACGGCCTGACGATCGTCGAGCGCGTGCCGCTGGTCATCCCGCCGCACGCCGACAACGAACGGTACCTGCACACCAAACGCGTCAAACTGGGCCACCTGCTGGACGAGACGGACGCCTGAATGCGGAAGCCAGGCTACTCCAGGGGCAGCATTCTGATCCGCCTGATGACAAACCGGTCCTTCCCCTTCCCGATGACGTACATGTTCCCGTCCGGGTTGAAGAGAACCTTAGTAACCCCGAAGATGCCAGCCGAAGGGAACGTCAGCGGCTCGGCCCATCCGTTACCGTTCCACAACCGGACCTCGACGTGACTGGCGTCGCAGGAGCACAGGGCAATGCGACCACTTCGGTCCCGCTTAAGCAGCGGCATGCAACTCGTGTACCCGGTGGAAAGCACGGACACCGCTTCGTAACCATCGGGGGCTTGGTGCCTCCTGACCAAGCATAGTTGGTCGCCCACCCACGCGATGGTATTGCCCCAGTAGTCGTGCATAGTGCTGAAGCGCCGGTCGTCGGGCGCAATCAGCGGCTCTGGGTCTTCATAGAAACTCGCATTGGCTCCAATGCTCACCACGGCTTCGGGCACCGGTTCCCGGCCAACGGCCGACCATGCCTTGCCATCCCATCGCTGGTTCCCGAGATACCGGCCCTCAAGTCCGCCGAGAATTCCGAATGCACTTATCTCAGCGAGCAGGCAAACCGTGCCGTCCGGCAATTCGCCCATACCAACCGGGTCGATATAGTATCTGCCCGCCCCGGTCGTTGCCTTTCCTCTTGACCAGCGTTGGCCATCGTAGAGCGCGTGGAAGCACTTGTCGGGGAATTGCCCGTCCATGACACCGTAGGCTTCGGGTTTGTCCAGTCTTCTATCGTAGGCAACATGCATGCGCCCATGCGAGTCCAGCAAGCCTACCATACGCCCGAAATGGCCTGATCCATCGAAGTGGTCTAGTTCGACCGGGTCTGTCCACTCTGCCCCAGCCCAACGCCGAACCACAAGAGACGTATTCCTGGCATCCTGCACCGACCCCATCATGACGACCACAGGGCAACCAGCCCCGTCGTTCAGGGTCACTACGCAGTCGGTACAACCCCAGTCCGCCGGGCTGATAGCATGGAAACCGCCTTGCGCCTCCTCAGTAAGCCGACACGCCATGAGCGGCTGCAGCAATTCCTGAAGGAGGACCCAGATTTCGCCGTCAGGTCCGCTCACGAAATGGTACTGGTCGCCCCCCTTCAACTGTTTTGCAGGGAAGACCATCTCCTCCGCGAGTGTAAGCCGCACGGGTGGAGGTAGTGGCCGTGCGCCCGAAAGGGCGCCCGAATCGTCCCCCTTGCCACATCCGAACAAAAGGGCAATCGAGAGAACGTGGATAGCCAAGCACGGTCTGACCGCAAATGAACAGTTAGCCAAGACTTCTCCCCCCAATGCCACACCGGCAACGTCTATACTCGCTACCGGACCCCCTCTTCCACGGCCTCGGGGCTCATCAGGCCGCGGAGTTTTCTCAGGGCACGGGTTTCGATCTGCCGGATTCGCTCTTTCGTGACGCCGAAGTGTTTGCCGACCTCTTCCAGCGTCTGCGGGCCGGCCACGTCGCCCAGGCCGAAGCGGCGCATGACAATCTCGCGTTCGCGCGGCTGGAGTTCCCCCAGGAGCCGCTCGATGTTCTCCCTGACGGTGACGTCGGGCTCGCGGTACGGCTCTTCGCCCTCGAAGCGGAGGTCCTCGGTCATTTCGAGGAGTTCGTCGTGGCCGGTCATGAACCGTTCGCGGCGCTTGCCGGCCTTGGGGACGGTGCGGGCGAAGTTCTTCATGATGGCCCACGAGGCGTACGTCGAGAACTTGAAGCCCCGCATGTAGTCGAACTTGTCGACCGCGCGGATGAGGCTCATGTTGCCGTCGGAGATGAGTTCAAAGAAGTTGGTGTGCGGCGACACGTGCCGCTTCGCGATATTCACCACCAGCCGCAGGTTGGCCTGGACCAGGCGGTTCTTGATGCGGTTGGCCTCGTCCAGGAACCGCTCGACCTCTTCAATGTCCTCGACCTTGGGGGACCGCGTCTCGCGCAGCCGTTCGCGCATGTGCGACGCCTTGTACTTCAGGTAGTTGTACAGGCGGAACAGCGCCTGCTCCTCCTCCTTCTTCAGGAGCGGCGTCTTGTAAAGGCTCTTCAGGTAGATGGGCAGGCCCTTGGGCGGCGTGGTCTGGCGTTCGGTTTCGCCGGCCAGCACCTGCCGGGCCACCGGGTCTTCCAGGATGCGCCGGTCGGCGTCGTCGCGATGGAACTCCGGGCTGTCCATGTTCTCGATAGGCTCATCCAGGAGGTCCCGGGCCCGCTCTTCGGTGATGATGCGGTAGATGCTCGACCGCGTCCGGCAGAACCGCTTGGCCAGCGCGTGGACGCTGACGCCCCGCTGATACGCCTGGTAGATGCGCCGGCGGTCGGTTTCCTGAAGAGGTTCGCTGGAGTCCGGGAACAACTTGTTCTGCGGGTTCGCGCGGTCGTATTCCTTGATGGTCTGGCGGACGGTCTCGACGGCCCGGCCGAGTTTGCGGGCGATGCGTTTCGAGACCTCGAACAGGCAGCAGTGGCAGAACAAACTCAACCGGCGTGCCCGTCGGATGATTTCGCGGCGTTCCTCCGGCCCCAGTCGGCTGAACTGGGCCGCCTCTTCCACCCGGCCGGCGTGCCGCGAGGCGAACCGCTCCAGGCTCGACTGCCGGAACCCCACCCGCATCCGGTTGTCCGGCCCGCGGAACCGCCACGCCACGAGGCCCTGCTTCCTCCACCGCTGGATCGTCTTCTGCGACACGCTGAACCGCTCGGCTGCCTCCTCGATGGAAAAGACCGCCTCGCTCACCTCCTCGGCGGCCATCTTGAGGCTGCCCGATACCTGCTCGACCAGGCCCGCGAGGTCCGCGCGCAGCGTCTTGCCCGCCAGGCTTGCGCCGATGTCGCCGCGCGGCCGGTACCCGGTAATCTGGTAGCAGACGAACTCGTAGGGGTAGGTCTGGTCGGGCTCGACGAGGCAGATGAGGCGCTCGGCGCGCTGGAGTTGGGTGAGGCGGACATCCTTGGCCAGGTACGTCATCTGCCCGGCCAGTGCCGCGACCTCGGAATGGCGATACTTGCCTTTGGCCATGGCTCTTCGGACGCTTTCGTTCGCGCCCCCTACTGATGGTACTATACCTTGTGTTCGGCAACCCGTCAAGCGGAATTGCAGTTTTTCTTGCGCTCCAGGTGTCCCGCTCGATGCCCATACTACCACTGGCCACCTGGGACGGAACAATGCCGCTTTCTGACTGAAAAAGTGGGATTCGTGGCCAGGGGACACCGGGGAGCACACGGGCGGCATGGCCAAGCCCAGCGTAGGGACGCGTCGTGGCGTGCCTGCACAACTCCGACGCGGGGACGGCAGGCAGTGCCGCTACGGAGAGGTTTCTCCGCTCGGCCTCGCTGCGCGAGGACTCGGCGAAAACCGCGGCCTACTCGTCCGCCGGCACGCAAACGCCCAAGAGACTGTTTCGGGCGGGGGCGCCGCCTACAACGCCACGTCCCCGTGCCGCCGCAGGACGCTCAGGGCTGACGTCATGTTGGCCAGCCGCTCGGACGGGTCCTTATGAAGGGCCCGCATGACTAGGTTCGACACCTCCTCGGGCACCTCCGGCGCACGCCTGACCAGCGCAATGGGATGCACATTCAGGATCTTGTTGAGCGTCTGGTGGTGGTCGGGGCTCTCGAACGGCCAGTGGCCGGACAGCACCTGGTAGGCCACCACGCCCCATGCGAACACGTCGACCTTGTACGTACACGGTTCGCGGCGAAGGACCTCGGGGGCCAGGATTTCGGTGGTTCCCATGCGCATGCCCCGCATCGGGCGGTCCAGCAGCGGGCACGCCAGGCCGAAATCGATGAGTTTGACCACATCCTCATTGGTCACGAAGAGGTTCTTCGGGCACACGTCGTGGTGGACGAACCGTTTTTTGTGGACGTGGCTGAGGGCTTCGGCCGCGTGGCGGATGACGGCCATGCGTTTGCCATCGAGGCGTTTGCCGTCGCCGCCCAGCAGGCCGACCAGCGTCATCCCCTCCACGTATTCCAGAACGAGGTACGGCGTCGGTCCCAGGTTGCCGTGTTCAAGACACTTGACCACGTTCGGGTGGTCGAAGGCGGCCGTAATTTCGCCCTCCGTGAAGTCGCGGAAGTGCGCCTCCAGCCGCTCCACGTTGCGTCGGGCCTCGGGCTTATGCACCTTCACGGCCACGATGCGGCCGGTGTCCTGGTGCCTGGCCTTGAAGATGGTGGACATGCTCCCCTGGTGGATGACGCCCAAGGCGGTGTAGCCCGGCAAGGCGGTGGGCTTGTCCTTGCGGAACTTCTGAAAGAGTTTGTCGAGCACGCTTCACTCCTTGTCCTGACGTGACGGAACAAGGCGGCCCTAGCGCGCCGCAGGCCACTACGGAGACGTGACAGATATATTGTAAGGCGACCGGCGCCCCGCGCCAAACGTTTTCCGCGCAGGGCGTAGAAAGATTCCTCGCCGGCGCCCTGAAGAAACGGTTACGGGCGTGACACATGGTCACCCGGCGCAGTAGTCCATGAGCGACGCCACTTCGCTGCGAAGGTCTTTGCGGGCCACGATCCGGTCCACGAAGCCGTGTTCGAGCATGAACTCGGCCGTCTGGAACCCGTCCGGCAGGTCCTGTTTCATGGTCTGGCGGATGACGCGCGGCCCGGTGAAGCCGATCATCGCCCCGGGTTCAGCCAGGATGATATCGCCGAGCGACCCGAAACTGGCCAGGACGCCCGCCGTCGTCGGATGGGTCATGATACTGATGTACAAGCCCGCGGCCTGGCTGAACCGCGCAAGCGCCGCGCTCGTCTTGGCCATCTGGGCCAGGCTCAGGATGCCCTCCATCATGCGGGCCCCGCCCGAGGCGCAGCAGATGACCAGCGGCAGCCGGAGGGCCGTGGCCTTCTCGGCCGCGAACGCTATCTTCTCGCCCACTACGGACCCCATAGACCCCATGATAAAGCCGGCGTCCATGGCCCCCAGGACGAGCGGTCGGCCCTTGATGTACGCCCGCCCCACCACGGCCGCATCGTACAGGTTGGTCTGGCGCTGGGCCTCGGTCAGCCGCTCGATGTACGACTTACGGTCGCCGAAGCCCAGCGGGTCGGGCGACATGAGGTTCGGCAGGTACTCCTCGAAACTGTCGGCGTCGGCGAGCATGGCGATCCGCTGCCTGGCCCCCACGCGGAAGTGGTACCCGCACTCGACGCAGACGTGCAGGTTTTCCTCGATGGTCTTGCGGAAGACCATCTCCTCGCACCCCGGGCACCGGAGCCAGAGGCCTTCGGGGATGTCCTTCTTCTTCTGGGTTCGCCCGTTGATGGCCATTTTCATCACCCGTTTGCGCGGCGTGCCGATGGGCCGCTGCGCACCATGTACCCGCGTCGCGTTACGCCGTCAACGCCTTTGTGGCCGTCTGGCGGAGATCCGCGATGGCCCGGACGTAGTCGCCGCCGGGCGCGCGGAACACCGCCGTGCCCGCGACGAAGACGTCGGCGCCGGCGTCGGCGGCGTCGCCGATCGTATCGGCGTGGATGCCGCCGTCCACCTCCAGGCGCTGCCCGGCCGTCAGCCACTGCTTCACGTTCCGGATGACGGGCAGCATCTCGCGGATAAAATCCTGCCCGCCGAACCCCGCGTACACCGTCATCAGGAGGACCATGTCGACGTGCGGGGCCGCCTGGCGAATCGCCTCGACCGGCCCATCCGGATTGATGGTGATGCCCGCCGTGCACCCCAGTTCGCGAATGCGGGCGGCCATGGCCTGCGCGTCGGAGACGACCTCCGCGTGAAACGTGAGGTTGTCGGCCCCCGCCTCGGCAAACGCCTGGATGTATCGCCCCGGCTCGGAGATCATCAGGTGCACGTCCAGCAGCAGGTCGGTGACGGCCCGGACCTTCTCGACGACGACCGGCCCGATGGTGAGGTTCGGCACGAAGTGGCCGTCCATGACGTCGACGTGCAGCAGGTCGGCGCCGGCGGCCTCGACGCGGGCGATCTCGTCGGCCAGCCGGGCGAAGTCCGACGCCAGCAGCGACGGCGCGATGGCGGGGCGCGGCATCTGGTGAATCGAGCGTTTCACGCGGGCGCTCCTGTCATGCACGGCCCGGCGACACGCCACACTTAGCCGTCGGGCTTGCCCGGCGCGTTTCTCGCGGCCTCAGGTGGCACGGCAGCCTGTAGCGCCGGGGCCATGCCCCGGCGCATCGGCGCGGCCCGCCTCCGGCGGGTAAACATGGCCGCGCCGCTACGGCCGCGCTCCCGGCCCGTACCGGCCGGTTCGCTACGCGTCGTCGATGATCTCGATCGTCTCGAACGGCTTGCCTTCGAGGAACTCGAGGCTGGCCCCGCCGCCGGTCGAGATGTGGGTCATCTGCTCGGCCAGGCCGAACTTATCGACAGCCGCCGCCGTATCGCCGCCGCCCACGATGGCCGTGCCAACTTCGTCAACCTGGGCCAGCGCATTACAGATGGCACGTGTGCCGTCGGCGAACGGGCCGATCTCGAAGACGCCCATCGGGCCGTTCCAGACCACGGTCTTGGCGTCGGCGAGTTTCTCGCGGTAGATTTCGACCGTCTCGGGGCCGATGTCGAGGCCCATCCAGCCGTCCTCGATTTCCGGGCCCTGGATGTCGGTCTCGGCGTCGGCCGCCGGCTCGCGGGCCACCAGGTGGTCTTCGGGGAACACGACCTCGGCGTCGGCGGCCTCGATCTTTTCGAGCAGGGCCTTGGCGACCGCGATCATGTCCTTTTTCTTACCCTTCTTCTCGACCTCGCGTTCGACCTTCGAGTTCCCCACGCCTTGGCCGCGGGCCACCATGAAGACGTACGCCATGGCCCCGCCGATGAGAAGCCGGTCGACCTTGCCGAGCAGATTCTCGATGACGCCTATCTTGTCGGAAACCTTGACCCCGCCCAGAACGGCGACGAACGGCCGCTCGGGCTTCTCGAGCGCCTCGCCGAGGAACTCGAGTTCCTTCTGGATGAGGAATCCGATGGCCTTGGTGCCCTTCGGCATCAGCGCCGGCACGCCGTACGTCGAGGCGTGCTTGCGGTGGGCCGTGCCGAAGGCGTCGTTGACATACAGGTCGGCCAGCGCGGCCAGGGCCTTGGCGAACTTGGCGTCGTTGGCCTCTTCGCCGGCGTGGAAGCGCAGGTTCTCGAGGACGAGCACGTCGCCCTCGGCCATGGCGCCGACCAGTTTCTCGACGTCCTTGCCGGTGCAGTCCGGCGCCGTCCGGATGTCGGTCTCCAGGAGTTCCCCGAGCCGCAGGGCGGCCGGCTTCAGGCTAAGGTTCGGGTCGCGTTTGCCCTTGGGCCGGCCCAGGTGGCTCATCAGGATGACCTTGGCGCCGGCGTTGCGAGCGCACTGGATCGTAGGCAAGGCCATGCGGATGCGGCGGTCGTCCGCCACGTCGAGGCTCTCCCGGAGCGGGACGTTGAAGTCCACCCGCATAAGGACCCGCTTGCCGTTCATAGCGAGTTGATCGAGGGTCTTCTTGGCCACGGGACACCTCCTGTCGGCGTACAAGGGTCGGGGGCGAGCCGGGCGGCCCGCCCCCGCGTGTGCACTCCGGTTCGGCTCAGACCGCCGCCAACCGCTTGGCCAGGTCGGCCATCCGCTGCGAGAAGCCCCATTCGTTGTCGTACCACGACGTGACCTTCACGAGCGCGCCGTCGTCGATCACCATCGTCCCGGTGGCGTCGAACAGGCTGGACCAGGTTGTGCCGATGATGTCGCACGAGACGATCGGGTCCTCGGTGTAGCCGAGGATGCCCTTGAGGCTGCCCTCGGCGGCCTTCTTCATGGCCGCATTGATGGACTCGACCGTGGCGGGTTTTTCCAGGTTGGCCGTCAGGTCCACGATGCTGCCTACCGCCGTCGGGACCCGCAGGGCGAAGCCGTTCAGTCTTCCCTCCAGTTCGGGGATGACCTTGCCGACGGCCTTGGCGGCCCCGGTGGTGGTCGGGATAATGTTGAGGGCGGCCGCCCGGGACCGGTGCGGGTCCTTGTGAATCTGGTCCAGGATCTTCTGGTCGTTCGTGTACGCGTGGCACGTGGTCATCAGGCCGCGCGTCAGGCCGAACGTCTCGTGCAGCACCTTGGCCACGGGGGCAAGGCAGTTGGTGGTGCAGGAGGCGTTCGAGACGATCTTGTGGCTGGCGTTCAGAATATCGTCGTTGACGCCGATGACGATGACGGCATCGATTTCGCCCTTCGGCGGGGCCGACACGATCACCTTCTTGGCCCCGGCCTTCAGGTGCTTCTCGCAGCCGGCCCGGTCGCGGAAAAATCCCGTGCACTCCAGGGCCACGTCCACCTTCAGGGCGGCCCACGGGAGGTTGGCCGGGTCCTTCTCGGCCGTGACGGGGATGCGTGTGCCGTCGACCACGATGTTCGTGCCGTCGGCCTTCACCTCGCCCGGGAACATCCGGTAGATGCTGTCGTACTTCAGGAGGTAGGCGAGCATCTCGGCGTCGGCCAAGTCGTTGATGCCGACGATGGCGAACTCTTTCCTCCGCTCCCACATGGCCCGGAACACGATGCGGCCGATGCGGCCAAACCCGTTGATGCCGATGTTGATGGCCATCCGCACTCTCTCCTTGTTTGGGAATGCCCGTAGAACACCGCCGAGCGGCCGAGGCGTCGCGCCCCAGTTCCCCGCCCGGCCACCGGTAGGGCCGTCGGCAGAGGCCCTCTACGCTTGCAGACGCCCTTTATAGGTGGCGCCGGCCGGGCCTGTCAAGCATTTTCGGGGCGGTGCGACGGGGCGGCGTGGCGCGTGTCGCGCGGTTGCGCCGACGCGGAGCGCGGCGGGGCGGCGCGCGGGACAGTAACGTGGTGTCGGCGTACGTTGTCATTCCGAGCGAGCGCAGCGAGTCGAGGAATCTCGCCGTTGTCGCTGTCGTTTGCCGTTACCGTTCGAACAGCGAGATTTCTCCGCTCGACCTCGCTGCGCGAGGCCTCGGTCGAAATGACAAGCCGGGCCACACGGCCTGTAGCGCCGGGGCGTGCTGTTCCGGCACGGCCGGCCGCTGTGCGAGTTGGCCGAAGAGGACCTCGTGGACGCCCTCGTGGACGAGGTCCGCTCCTTGGCCGGGGAAGCGGGCGGGTAGCCCCACGGCCGGCTCATGGGGCAGATGCGGCGGCGGGTGGCATGGTCATCCCGAAGGGCGACCCTGTTGGGCCTCGGGAGGATATACTAAACCATACCGGCCCCCGCCTTTTGAGGGCATTTTGGCGCGCCGCGGGGGGCAAATCGCCGTTTTCGAGGCGCCAGAGGCGTTGTCCTGCCAAAATGGCCGAAAAACCACCCCTGAAACGCGCGGAAACTTACCCCTTTTTTACCCCAACTTTTCGGATATTTTCAGTTTTTTTCAGCTTTTTTCGGCTTTTTTCAGGGGCGGATATACGCTTTAGTTTATGCGGGCCGCTCTGGCCGTGTCCCGCCTCTGAGCGTCAGAAGC
>JADHXV010000112.1 GCA_016782785.1 Planctomycetota bacterium
GGTCGGCTCGTCCTCCCAGTCGCCGTTGACGCCGGTGTAGAGGACGCCGTCCTTCTTGCCGGGCGTGTAGCCGCTCTTCGTCAGGTGCTCGTCCTCGCGGTCCCAGACGATGATCTTGTCGGCGGGGACGCCGGCCATGCGGATGCCCTCGACGACCGCGTCGGTCACGCACGGGTGCGTGCAGGCGCCCACGCCGAAGAGGCAGTTGATCTTGACGCCGACGACGTCGTCGGGCTTGATGTAGCACTTCCACGCCTCTTCGGGGCTGGACTTGCCCGAGAGTTTGGAGACGGCGGCGTGGACCATCTCGCGGACCACCTTCGGGTCGGGCGTGGTGCCCTGGACGGCGTTGGGCCTGACGGCCTTGACGACGATGCTCTTGCCGCCGGTCTGGCCGAAGGCCCGCTGCCCGAGGACGGCCGCCCCTACGCCCGCCGCGACGGTGGTGCCGAGGAATTCGCGTCTGCCAAGATTGCGGCCCATCATCGTGCTCCTTCTTAGGCCCCTGCGCGACCCGTACGGGCCGTGCGCACAACACGCGCCGGGCAAGCCCGCCGGCTAAATGTGGTTTGCCGTTGCCCGGCGGCTAAATGTGGTTGCCCGTTGCCCGTTGCCTTTTGCCTGCCGTTACGCCTGGGCGGCCGTTTTCTTGAGGAACGCCAGGCCGTCCTTCGCCAGGCCGTCGGCCGTATCGTAGATCGGCCGCCAGATGCTCGCGGCGGCGCACAGGTCCAGGATGCCCATGGCGAAACTCTCGATCGTCACCCATCGGCTGTAGCCGACGTCCTTCAGGGCCGCGAACACCTCGGGCCACGGCACCTGGCCGGTGCCGGGAACGCCGCGGTCGCTCTCCGAGGCGTGGAAGTGCCCCAGGTGCTTGCCGACCTTCCGAATGGCCGCGGGCGTGTTCTTCTCCTCGATGTTCGAGTGGAACGTATCGACCTGGATGGTCAAACGGTCGCTGCCGACCGTCGCGACCACCTTCAGCGCCTGGTCCACGGTGTTGATGATGTAGGTCTCGAAGCGGTTGAGCGGCTCGATGGCCAGGAGGATGTTCGCCTTCTCGGCGTGGGCGGCCGCGGCCGAGAGCGCCTCGGCGCACCACTTCAACTCTTCCTCGGTGGGGGCCTTGCCGGTCAGGTGCCCGCAGGGCGAATACAGCGGCCCGGCGACCGCCTCGCCGCCCATCTCGGCGGTGATGTCGACCATCTCCTTGAGGCGTTCGATGCCCTTGGCCCGCTCGGCCGCATCGGGGCTGCACGGGTTCGTGCCGGGCATCATGACGCAGCAGGCGGTCATGCCCATCTTGGCCTTTTCGAGGGCCTGCCGGGTGGCGGCGGCGTCGAGCAGGCTGAGGTCGTTGAACGGCACCTCGACGCCGTCGAACCCCATGTCCGCCACCTTGGGGATGAGGTCCACCTGGTCCTTCGTGAAGGCCGCGGTGTAGACGAGAAGATTGAGGCCGAATCGAACGTTCAAGGATTTACCCCCTTCCTGTTCCGGGGCGGCCGGTTCGCAACCGACCAGCCCGGAGGCCGCGGCGGCCGCAGCCGTCGCTCCGATGAACCCCCGCCGCGTGAAACGTGCATCCGCCATGGTCCGTCCTCCGACAAAATGCTCCCCGCGCCGACGCCGCGCACGCGCGCCGCATGCACACGCCGGGCGCCGGCGGCGCAGGGCCTTCGCCACGTTGAACCAGTCTAGGGGGAGAGCGGTTCCGGGTCAAGTATTTGCGGGCGGCCTGGACGGGCGAATTACTCCGCGCGGTGGGCCGCTTCACGGCCCGGTGGGCGCGGCGGCCTGGGCGTCGAGCCGCTCGATGAGCCGGTCGTACGCCTCCACCGCCCCGGGGACCGTCAGGAAATAGGCGGCCATGAAGCGGCGCTGGTTGTCGCCCTGCGGCGTCTCGGGCCGCAGGAGGTCGGCCAGTTCGGCCGCCAGGGCGTGCTTGTCGATTTCGAAGTCCACGTCGCCGGCCGCTCGGGCCCGGTCATACACGTCGCCGACGCGGTCGCGGACGGCCTGCTTGCGGTCCTGGTCGGCGCCCGGCGCGACGGCCACGGTGAGCGCCTCGGCCCGCTCCAGGATCATCCGCCGGACCGCCGGCCAGAGGGCGTCCGGAATCTCGCGGGCCTGCCGGAGGTGTTCGACCGTCTGCTCGCCGCTCTCGGCCTGCCCGATGCGGGACGGGTCGCTCATGTCCTTGGGCGGGATGATGCAGCACGAGAACTCGGCCAGGCCGGCCTTCTGGGCGCCGGTCAGGATGCCGTCCACCTTCCCGGCCAGGAGCGCCACCGTCACCAGGCCGCGCTTGCCCAGCAGACCCTCGCTGTGAGCCACGAAGACGGCCTTGCGGTCGGCCGGGTCGCGGGCCACCTGCTGGACACCTCCGCGGTAGGCGTCGGCGCCCAGGGTGCGAACGTCCGGGGCCTCGGGCGCCTGGTGGCAGTGGGCGCAGCCGGCGCGGGCGGCGTCGGGCGCCGTGATCGAGAGGCGGACGACGGCCGACTCGGTCGTGCGGGCCCGGGCGACCCGCTGCCGGAGGGCGTCGTCGATTTCCTCGCCCGCCAGCAACCGGCGGCGGACCTCCAGGTAGGCGTCGCGGACCTCGGCCAGGTCGGGCCGGTACGGGCCCGTCAAATCGGGCAGCGCGGGCGAGGTCGCCTGGACCTGCCGGGCCACGTCGCGCAGGGCCACCGCCTGGTCGCGCGACAGGTTCAGGCCGTTCACCACGTTGATGTTCGAGAGGTGGAGGATGAGGTAACCCATGGCCCGGTTCTGTTCGTCCCACGGCACGGGCGCGGCCGAGGGCGCCGCTCCTTCCAAAGGGGCCGGACCGGCTGCCAGGACGAGAAGGACGGGAACCATCGCGAAAAGTGACGGTTTCATGGCATGGCCTCCGCGCTCCCGGGCGTCCGCGCGCTTCCTACGGGACCAATGCGCCGCGGGGCGGGCGGTTTCAGCGTCCGCCGCACCCGTGGCCGCCCGGACTGACGCGGGAGAGAGGTTCCGGGCGTTGTCGTGCACCCGTATCCGCGAGGTGACCATGAACCGTCTGCTAGCCGTCGTGCTGATCGCCGCCGTGGCCGGCGCCTGCGCCGGGGCGACGCCCGCGTGGCCACAGTTCCACGGCCCCAATCGCGACAACCGCTCCGCCGAAACGGGCCTGCTGAAGCGATGGCCGGAGGGCGGGCCTCGACTGCTCTGGACCGCCACCGGCCTCGGCGAGGGATTTGCCACCGTCGCCATCGCGGGCGACCGGATTTACACCGCGGGCAACCTCAGCGACGCCACGGTCATCACGGCCCTCGACCTGGCCGGCAAGACGCTCTGGCGAACGCCCAACGGCGCCGCCGGCCGCCACGACTATCCGGGGTCGCGCGGCACGCCAACGCTCGACGGCGACCGGCTGTATCACGAGAGCCCCAACGGCGACATCGTGTGCCTCGACGCCGCGACCGGCCGCCGCGTGTGGGGCCTGAACATGCTGGAGACGTTCGGCGGGCGCAACATCCGCTGGGGCCTGGCCGAGTCGCTCCTCGTCGACGGCGACCGCGTCATCTGTGTGCCCGGCGGCGAGAAGGTCGCCATGGCGGCCCTCGACAAGAAGACCGGCCAACCCGCCTGGACCTGCCCCGGCACGGGCGACAAGCCCGGCTACGCATCGCCCATCCTCATCGACCACAAGGGCCTGCGGCAGATCGTGACGATGATGTCGGCCTCCGTGGTCGGCGTCCACGCCGAGACCGGCGCCCTCCTGTGGCGGCACGACCACAAGGCCTACGAGGAGGAGACGGTCTCGACGCCCGTCTTCCACGACGGCCTGATCGCCGTGGCCACGCTCGGGCCTGGGGCGGCCCGGTGCCTGCGGCTGATCGTGGACGGCCAGACGGCCACCGTCGAGCAGGTCTGGCACACGGCCGCGCTCGACAACCATCACGGCGGCATCCTGGCCCTCGACGGGTACCTCTACGGCACCAAGGTGCGGGGCACGTGGGTGTGCCTCGACTTCAAGACCGGCGAGCCCGCCTACACGGCCAAGGGCGTGGGCAAGGGGTCGCTGACCTACGCCGACGGCATGCTCTACACCTACAGCGAGAAGGGCCTGATGGGCCTCGTCAAGGCCACGCCCGAGAGCCACGAACTCGTCAGCCAGTTCCAGATTCCCGAGGGCGGCAAAGGCCTCTCGTGGCCCCATCCGGTGGTGTGCGGCGGCCGGCTGTATCTGCGGCACGGCGACCTGCTTTTCTGCTACGACGTTCGGGCGGAATCGTCCGGCTGAGGTGGCACGGCCGGGCCCATACGGGTCCTCATAGAACAAGGACAAGCCGGCCGTGGCACAAGGGCCTGAAACCGCGCGGCCCGTACGGGCCGCGCGACCCACAAGCCGCCGGCAGCACCCCTGGCCCGTGACCTTGATTATCGGCGGCGACGGCATAGGATAGAGCATCGCTTGACCCACCAACGCACCCGTACCCGTGAGGGAACCATGAAACGCCCAGCCCTTCTCGCCCTGGTGGCCATCGCGGCCGCCGCCTGCGCCCTTCCCGCCCGGGCCGAGGTCCGGTTCGCCAAGACCGTCCTCGACACCACGTTCCGCAGCGAAGGCGCCGCCGCGGCCGACGTGAACCACGACGGCAAACTCGACGTCCTGGCCGGCGACGTCTGGTACGCCGCTCCCGACTGGACCATGCACGAGGTCCGCAAGGCCGGCACGTACGACGCCGCCAAGGGCTACAGCCAGTGCTTCCAGAACTTCGCCGACGACGTCAACGGCGACGGCTGGGTCGACTCGATCATCGTCAACTGGCCCGGCAAGGAGTGCTTCTGGTACGAGAACCCGCAGAACAAGCCCGGTCCCTGGAAGGAACACCTGATCACGTCGAGCGCGGGGAACGAGACGAGCGTCTTCGCCGACCTCCTGGGCACGGGGCGCAAGGTCCTCCTGGCCGCGTTCTGCCCGGACAAGGTCGTGGCCTACTGGACGCCGCCGGCCGACCCGACGAAACCGTGGGACATGCACGTCGTCAGCATCAAGGGCTCGCCCGGCACCGACAAGTACAGTCACGGCCTGGGCATCGGCGACATCAACGGCGACGGCCGAAACGACATCGCCATCATCGAGGGCTGGTGGGAGGCCCCGGAAGACCGTTCGCAGACGCCCTGGACGTTCCACAAGGTCGACCTCGGGCCCAAGTGCGCCGATATGATCATCTTTGACGTGGACGCCGACGGCGACAACGATATCATCACGTCCTCGGCCCACGACTACGGCATGTGGGTGCACGAGCACGTCAAGACGGCGGAGGGCATCACGTTCCGCCGGCACGAGTTCTTCAAGGCGTTCAGCCAGACCCACGCCCTGCACCTGGTGGACGTGAACCGCGACGGCCTGCCGGACCTCGTGACCGGCAAACGCTACCACGCCCATCACGGCAAGGACCCCGGCGGCAACGAGCCCGCCGTCGTCACCTGGTTCGAACTGAAGCAGCCCGAGAAGGGCCAGTGGGAGTATGTGCCGCACCAGATTGACGACGACTCGGGCGTCGGCACGCAGTTTACCGTGTGCGACCTGAACGGCGACGGGAAGATCGACATCGTGGCGTCGAACAAGAAGGGCGTGCACGTGCTCGTGCAGGAGTGATCCGTCTCGTGCAGCAGTGACAAGGACGCCGGCGTGGGCTTACGCGTGTCATTCCGAGCAAGCGCAGCGAGTCGAGGAATCTCGCTGTTATCACTGCTCCAAAGACGAGATTTCTCCGCTCGCCCTCGCCTCCGGCGAGGGCTCGGTCGAAATGACATCGTCCGAAGGCCGTCTTGCGCCAAGGCCTGGGCAATCGCCTGCGCGGCCCTGGCCGTGGTGATCGTCGCGCCATTGGCCGCCGGCGCCGAGCCGCCCGACCTCGCCGCCCTCCTCAAGCAGCGCGCCGACCTCGACTACACCGCCACGCCCCGCCGCGTCATGGCGTTCTATTACCCATGGTACGGCACACCGGACGGTCCCGGCGGCAAGGGCAAGAGCGTCCATTGGGGCCGCATCGACCCCGAGAAGAAGGACATCCAGGCCAGCACGCATTACCCCGCCTTGGGCGCGTACGACTCGCACGACCCGGCCCTCATCGACCGCCACTGCGCCTGGGCCAAAGAGGCCGGCGTCGACACGTTCATCATCTCGTGGTGGGGCCGGGGCCATTACACCGACCGCGCGGTGCCGCTCATCCTGGACGCCTGCCGGAAGCACGGTCTCTCGGCCACGCTCTACTACGAGACGTGCCCGAACCCGAAGACGGCCGAGGCCACCGCCCGCGACATCGCCCGGGCCCTCGCGACGTACGCCGGCCATCCCGCTTTCCTGAAGGTGGACGGGCGGCCGGTCGTTCTCATCTACGGCCGGGCGGTCGGGCAACTGGACCTGGGCCAGTGGCTGCGCGTGGCGGCGCTTCTGGCCGAGCAGGTCCCGCCCGGCGTCGCCCTCATCGGCGACAACTTCTCGGCCGCGGCGGCGTACGTCTTCGACGGCCTGCACGCGTACAACACCGCGGGGCAGATTCGCCAGAAGTCGCCCGACGAGGTCCGCGCGTGGGCCCGCACGCGGTTTCCCGAGTGGGTGGCCCTGGCCGACAAGGCCCGCCGCATCAGCACCCTGACGCTCATCCCCGGCTACGACGACACGAAGATCCGCACGCCCGGCCTGGCGGTGCCGCGGCACGACGGGCAGTCGTACCGCATCCAGTGGGAGGAGGCCATCGCCGCCGACCCGCACTGGGTGCTCATCACCAGTTTCAACGAGTGGCACGAAGGGAGCGAGATCGAGCCGAGCGCCGAGGACGGCCGCGCGTACCTGGACCTGACGGCCGAGTACGCCCGGCGGTTCAAGTCGCGCCCGCGCTCGCCGCACCCGGCGCCGCCGGGCGGCCTGTCGGAGGCCGACCTGGCGCCGCTTCGCGAGAAACTGCGCGGGCGGACCGTGGGCGTCCTGCCGGGCCCCGAGTCGCCCGCCTTCTGGTTCCTCGTCACGCAGGCCAGGGCCGACGTGCGCATGCTCACCTGGCAGGACGTGGCCGAGGGGCGCGCCACGCCCGACCGGTATCCCCTGCTCCTCTACGCGGCCGACGAGACGTACCGCGCGACCGTCCGGACGGAAGGCGACGTGGACGCGGCCCTTGGGCGGTACCTGGCGGCGGGCGGGTTTCTGGTCGCCATGCCGGCGGGCACGTGGCCGTTCTACCGCGACGCCGACGGCCAAGCCGTCAACCACAGCGCCCGGTTCGGCCTGACGCTGCGGATGGGCTGGGAGCAGCCGCCCGAAGGCCGGGCCCTGCGGTTCGTCCAGCCCGAGCGGCGGCTGCCGCACGTGCCGGCCGAGTTCCCGTTTCCCGAGGCCGGCGACCTCCGATGGCGCCCCTTTTTGCCGACGGACCCCAAGCGGCACGTGCCGCTGCTGGTCCTCCGGGACGGAGCAGGCAAGGCCCTGGGCGACGCGGTGGCGTACGCCGAGCCGAAGTCCGGCGGCCGGGTGCTCTACGTCTGGTTCGCCCTCCTCGCCACGCCGCGGGCCGATGCGCTGCTGCTGGACGCCTTCACCTTCGCGGCCGAGCAGGTGAAGCGCTGACGCCGCGGACGCGCGGCCCGTACGGGCCGCGCGAAAGAACGCCGCGGATGAACCCCGGCGCTACGCTGGCCCGCGAAAAGCATTAGCCCCCCGCCCCCTGCGTCCATAGAATGGCGGGACGCCTCCCAGGAAGGAACCGCGCCATGAGACGTCGTCAATTGCTCCGGACGCTGGCGGGCGCGGGGCTGGGCGCGGCCGCCGCCCTGGGCGGGGCCGGCGCGACCGGGCGCGCCGCTCTTGCCGCGGGCACCGCCACCGACCGCCCGCCCAACGTCCTGTTCATCCTATGCGACGACCTGGGGTGGGGCGACCTGCACTGCTACGGGCACGCCCAGATCAAGACGCCGAACCTCGACCGGCTCGCCCGCCAGGGCATGCTGTTCACGCAATTCTACGTGAACTCGGCCGTCTGCTCCCCCAGCCGGACAGCCTTCATGACGGGGCAGTATCCCGCCCGCCACCGCATCCACGGTCATCTGGCCGGCCACGCGCTGAACGCCAGTCGCGGCATGCCCGACTGGCTGGACCCCGCCGTGCCGACGCTCACGCACCTGCTCCAGCAGGCCGGCTACGCCACCGCCCATTTCGGCAAGTGGCACCTGGGCAGCGGTCCGGGGGCGCCCGACCCCGGCGCCTACGGCATCGACGACCACCGCACGCTCGTCTCGAACGCCACCGACTTCGCCGAGGCCCAGAAGGACGAGTACTTCTGGGCCAAGTCCACCGGGCTCTTCGCGGACGAGGCCCTGCGGTTCATCGAGGCCAACAAGGGCCGGCCCTGGTACGTCAATCTCTGGACGCTGGTCCCCCATGCCACCCTTCATCCGACCGACGACGACATGAAACCGTATCAGCGCCTCGCGCCGGGCGCAAACCTGCCGTACAAGGGCGCCCTTCAGATCTACTATGGCACCATTACGGCGCTGGACCGCGACCTCGGCCGGCTGCTGGAGCGGCTGGAGGCGCTCGGCCAGGCCGAGAACACCCTCGTCCTCTTCTCCAGCGACAACGGCCCCGAGGACATCCACATCCGCAACGCCACCCACAGCGGCGTGGGGACGCCCGGCCCGTTCCGCGGCCGCAAACGCAGCCTGTACGAGGGCGGCGTCCGGATGCCGTTCATCGTCCGCTGGCCCGGCCACGTGCCCGCAGGGCGGATCGAGACCGAGGCGGTCCTGACGGCCGTGGACGTCCTCCCCACGCTCTGCGCCCTGGCGGGCGTCCCCGTGCCCGCCCAACACAATCTCGACGGCGAGGACGTAAGCGACATCCTGCTGGGCAAGTCCCGCTCGCGGACCAGGCCTATCTTCTGGCAGTGGCGGTTCCGCGTCTTCGGATACACGATCCATCAGAGCCCCATGCTGGCTGTCCGCGACGGGAAATGGAAACTCCTGATGAACCCCGACCGCAGCCGCATGGAACTCTACGACATCCCGGCCGACCCGTCGGAGGTCGACAACCGGGCCTCGGAGCACCCCGAGGTGGTCGACCGCCTCGCGAAGCAACTCATGGCCTGGCAAGACACGCTGCCCGAGGGGCCGGTCGAGGCGGCCGCCGGCAAACGCGACTACGCCTGGCCGGCGCCGAACCAGAAACCATGAACCCGGCCGGCCCATAACCACGGGGCCCACCAGCCCGAACAGGACAACGCGAAGCGCCTTCCCAGGAGATGCCGCATGAACCGCCGTACGTTCCTCTCGCGCCTCGCGCGCTCGGCCGTGGCCGGCGCCGCCGCCCTCGCCGCCGGCACGGGCCTCGTGGGCCATGGTCACCCCCTGCGGGGGATGACCATGCCACCCGCCGCCCGCGCTGCCGCCGGGGCCGCGACGCCCAAGCCCGCCAAGCCCAACATCGTCTACATCATGGCCGACGACCTCGGCCAGTACGACCTCGGGTGCTGCGGCGGGACGCACATCCTGACGCCCCACATCGACCGCCTGGCCGCCGAGGGCGTCCGCTTCACCCAGGTGTACGCCGGCAGCACGGT
>JADHXV010000113.1 GCA_016782785.1 Planctomycetota bacterium
GCACGGCCGGGCAAGGCCGGCCGTGGCACGGCCACGCTCGCACGGCCACGCCTTCCTCCGCACGGCCGGGCAAGGCCGGCCGTGGCACGGGCATGTGCCTTCCACGTCCGCCGCGGCCATGCCGCCGCGTCATTTCGGCTGGACGATGTCGTAGCACGTCAGCCGGTCGTGGTACCGCAGGTACAGCCGGCCGTCCAGGATGACCGGGTGGGTCCAGGCATCGTTGCACTTCTTCTCGACCAGGCGGAAACGGCTGACGATGTCGAACGCCTTCGGGCCGGGCCGGACGAGCGCCATCGTGCCGTCCTCGCCCAGGCAATACAGGCGGCCGTCGGCGCAGGTGGGCGCGCCGCGGGCCAGGTCGCGGCTCTCGTACGCCTGGGCGCCGGTGGCGACGTCGTAGCAGATCCAGCCGGTGTCATCCCATCCGCTGCCGTAGATATAGCCATCCACCGCAACGGCCCCGCCGTTGCAGTTATCCATGCGGCCGTCCCACTTCTTGCGGAAGCGGACGCCGTCGTCGCCGGGGGCGAGGTCCAGGAACACGGCCCCGCTCTTGGTGGGCAGCGTGTAGAAGATGCCGCCGCGGTGATAGACGGGCGTGGCGCACGAGGCGTCGTACTTCGTGCGCATGGGGAACGTGTCGTAGATCTTGCCCGTGTCGGCGTCGAGGCACACGATGGCCCGCAGCGCCAGGTTGACGAGCAGTTTCCGCCCGCCGAAGTTGATGAGGATGGGCGAGGCGTAGCCGGTGCGCTGGGCGTCCGCGTCGTCGAGCGGCGGGCTGGTCCAGGCGGGCCGGCCGGTCTTCGCGTCCAGGGCCACCATGAACGCCTGCTGCCCGCCCGGCGTGGCGAACACCTTGCCCTCGTGCACCAGGACGCACTCGGCAAGGCCCCACGTGATGGGCTTGCCGCCGAACCGCTCCAGCACCTCCTGCGCCCACAGTTCCTTGCCGGTCTCGGCGTCCAGGCACGTCAGCCGGCCGTGCCCGTTCATGTGGTAGACGCGGCCGTCGGCGTAGGCGCACGAGGCCCGGGCCCCCTGGTGATTGCGGGTCCACGCCTTGCCGTTGAGGGTCCGCCAGCGCTCCCGGCCCTGGCTGTCGAGGCAGAGGACGTAACAGTCCTGGCCGAAGTCGCCGGCCAGATAGATATATCCACCCGTAATGATAGGCCCGGACCAGCCGCGGCCGAGGCCCTCGGCCGTCCAGAGGAGCTTCGGGCCGCCCTCGGGCCACACCTGAAGGAGGCCCGTTTCGCGCGAGATGCCGTCGCGCCAGCGTCCGTGCCACTGCGGCCACCCGGGTTCGGGCGACGGGATGGGGCCGTCCTCGGCGGCCTCGGCTGCGGGAACCGCGGGCGCCTCCCCGGCTGGCAGCGCCTGCGCCGCCACCAGGCTCATGGCTATGACTGCAAGCAAATGGATGCGCATCGCTCGCCCTCCGTACCTGCGGCCGTCGACGGCACGCCGGTCACACAGTCTAACCCCGCAAGGGGCCGGTGCGGACGGAAAAAGGAGGGGGCGTCGGAAACGATACCAGGCACCTTCTCCCAATGGCAGGAGAAGGTGCCAGTCACCGACAGGCCACGACCGGCTGCGCGCGGCCCGTACGGGCCGCGCTCCACGAAGGCCCGCGCCGCCGCGCCGGCGTCAGTTCGGCAGCGGCCGAATCTTGACGCTCCGGTACAGCACCTTGCTGCCGGGGTCGTGGCCCTGGAGGGCGATCGTGCCGTGGCTCACCTTGCGGCCGGTGAACTTCGGATCGCCCTTCCAGTCGTCGGGCTCGGTGAACTCGCACGTGACCTTATCGTTGATCTTGATGGTAATCTTCTTGCCATCGACCTTGATGTAATAGGTGAACCACTCGCCGTCCTTGTGCGGAGCGGTGTCCATGACGTCGCGGACGGCGTACAGGCCGCCGGTCTTCTTGGGGTCCTTGTGCGTGGCGTTGACCTGGCACTCGTAGCCCTTGGCGGGCCAGCCGGTCTCCTGGTACTCGGTGTGGAAGAAGATGCCGGAGTTCGCCTGGGGGAACGTCTTGATCTCGGCCAGGAATTCGAAGTTGGTGAAGTCGTGGTCCGCGACGGGGCCGTCGTAGAACAGGTGGCTGCGTTTGCCGTTGGCCACGATGCAGCCGTCCTCGACCTTGAAACAGTCCTTGTTCTCGCTGGCCTTCCATCCATCGAGGTTTTCACCGTTGAACAGTGGATACCAGCCGTCCTTGTCGGGCTTGGGGGCGTCCGTGGCGGCGCCGGCGGCCAGGACGATGCCGGCCGCGAGGGCCAGGGCGACAACCGCGAGGGCGAAACGTTTCATGCGTGTGGCTCCTTTGTCTGAAAGTCCAAAGTCGAAAGTCGAACGGCAACGGGTCAAGGGTCAAGGTTCAAAGGCGGCTTGCGGTTGTCGTATGTCTACGCGCTCCGCTGCGCGTCGCGGCTAAAAACACGCGCCGGGCAAGCCCGGCGGCTAAATGTTGTTGCCGTTCAATCCGAAATCCGTTGCAGTTCCTTGCGGCTTTGCGTCTTTGCGTGAGGCCTCCGTTGTTGTTGCTGTTGTTGCTTTTCAATCAGTAACCCGCCTTTGCCGTCCTTTGCGTTCTCTGCGGTTCAAGGCCGTTGTCGTTGCCGTTCAATCCGCAATCCGAAATCGCTTCACGACGCGTAACTGTGCAGCCCCCCCGCGAAGAGGCGGGCCAGGTTCACCCACAGGAGCGTCAGGTAAATCGCCGCCGTCCCCGTCAGCACCAGCGACGCGTTCGCCCGCGGGTATTTCTTACCGTATTGGTACCGGAAATGGAAGTACCCCAGGAAGATGAGCCACGAGACGAGCGACCACAGTTCCTTGGGATCCCAGTTCCAGTAATCGCCCCAGGCGATCTTGCCCCACACGGCCCCCAGGACGAGGCCAAGCGTCAGCAGCGGAAACCCCAGGCGGACCATGACGTGCGTATCGCGTTCGGCCCGCAGCCGCCGTTCCCCCCCGAGGACCAGCACGCCGAAGGCCGAGAACATCGCCTTCCACATGACGACGTAGGCGACCATATAGGCGGTCACGTGCGGCACGAAAAGCGAGGATTGAAGGGCGGGCGGGAGCATCCTCGGCTCGGCGCCGAAAACGAGCCCCGCCGGAATAAGCACTTTGAGGCCGATGACGGCGTCGCCCCACTCCAACCCCACGCCCAGGAACCGCCGGCCGAAGAGCGTGATCGGGAACATCAGGGCCCCGAGCGTCAGGAACACCTCGAAGAGGTTCTGGAGCGGCACGTGGCCGGCCTCGACCCACCGCAGACCCCACCCGGCCGCGGCGGCCGCGAACCCCAGGCCGTACACGGCCCAGGCCACGCGCCGGACTCTCACGGCAAAGAGGATTGCCGCGCCGGCATATAGCGTCATCGCCGTGTAGATGGCGAGGCCCAGGATGGTCCACTTGATTTCCATGCGCGTTTCGCTATGCGTGCAAGTTATCGCGCCGAGCAGGCTCGGCGGCTAAAACACGCGCCCCGCAAGCGGGGCGGCTAAATGTCACGTCGTTCATTCCGCATTCCGAACTCCGCACTCCGCACTCCGCACTCCGCATTCCGCACTCCGCATTCCGCGTTCCGATTTCGAAACGATCGCCTCGCCCCAGAACCGCCAGAACGCCCCGCCCGCCAGCAGCACAAATCCCGCCCACACCGCCAGGAGGCCGGAGTCGCTCACCACCTGGAGCACCGTGTACCGCCCCGCCTCGTGGTCGTAGTCGGCCTGGTAAAAGTGGTACCCGCCCGACCCCACAAGCCACTTCGCGAACTCCACGGGACGCCACAGCGGCGGACGCTCGGGCCAATGCAGCGGATGGTTGACCTCGACGACCGCCTCGGCCACCGGCCGGCCGTCGGCGAGCACCGCCACGTCGCTGAAATAATCGCGGATAGGGCCGGTGGGCCGGACCAGGAAGAGGGCCGGTGCGGCGGCGGCCTCGTCGCCCTCGTCCGGCGGCTCCGGTGCCGCGGACGACTCGGGCGGCGGATCGGGCGACGCAGACGGCGCCGGCGCGTCCGGCGTTTCGTCGGGCGGCGCAGCGGGAGCACCCTCCGGCCGGCGCTCCGGCGGCGGGAGCACCGGCGCAAGGTCCAGGCTCACGTACGAGTCCTCCCTGCCCGGGAGGAGCCACCGCGTCATCTCGCGCCCCTCGGCCGACACGCGGACGTGCATGGCCGGCACGCGGCTGTCGGCGTCTGCCCGGGCGCCCGTCGGCTCCGGAAACACGTAGCGGAAGTCCGGGTCGCCCGACCGCCGACCGTGGCCCGGCGCCAGCGCCAGCGCGAACCGCGGGTCGCGTGTTCCGTCCGGCCGGATGAACTCGAGTTCAACCGCCGGGTTGACGCCCTCGCCCTCGGCCTCGTACGGCTCCAGGCCCTCGTCGGTCCGGCGGACCTTCAGGCACGTGAACGCCCGGACCACGCGGACGGTCATCGGCGGGTCCTGGAGGTGCGCCTCCGCCCCCGCGCGGGCCGGCAGCAGGACCGTCTGGCCGTCGGCCGCGGTCACCTGGACGCCCGGCTCGGCGCCCTCGGCATACGCCGGGCGAGCGTGCGGCAAATAGTCGAGGACCGTCACCGAGGCCGGGGTGTGCGGCACCGGCACGGTTTGGCCGACCTCCCACTCGATTTCGGCCTGCTGCTCGTCAACCGCGTGGCCGGCGCCGTCCCGGACGGGGGCCACCACGACCAGATGCCACGGCCGGCCGGGCTGGTCGTAGTACTCGATCCAGAAGTCGCGCAGGGCGAGGTCGAACGGCAGTTCCGCCACCACGCGGCGGAGCGACGCGTCGACGACGCGGCGTTCGCGTGTCCCCTCGTGAATGGCCATGTACCCTTTGGCGATCTTCTCGCTGCCGAACCATGTCCGCCGCAGGTCGTGGGCCGGGACCGAGCCCCACATGGCGCCGCCGAGGACCAGCAGAGCCCCCAGGTGCATCGCCAGTCCCGCCGGCCGACGCAGCAGCCGCGGATACACCGCCAGGCCCGCCGCGAGCAGCAGGCCGAGCGCCGTCCAGAAGACCACCAGCGGGGGGGAATTGAAGAGGGCCCGGGCCTTGTCGTCGCCCCGGAACGCCCCGACGATCGAGAGGACGATCAGCAGGGCGACGGCGCCCTGGGCCGCCCACATCAGGATGGTCCGCACGCGCCGCATAAAACGCTCCGGCCGACGGCGCCCCGCCACCGGCCACCGATATGGTAGCGTGGCGGGCGCCCCACGGCAACCGTCACCCTCGCCAAAGCGCCGGGTGCCACTGGCGGCTTGCCCGCCAGTGCCGCGTGCGCCGCGCTGTTCGAGCCGCGACCGTAAGGTCGCGGGTACTCTCGCACCACCAAACACGCTCGGCGCGCGAATGTACCCGCCGCCTTACGGCGGCGGCTCGGCGCGCGGCCCGTACGGGCCGCGCTCAAGACACCGGTGGCGCCCCCGCGCGGCGGGTGCGGAGACCCGCCGCGCAACCCTTTCCGGCCTATGTTCTGATACCTCGCCCAGAATCGCCTTTAGCCTGCCGGCCGCCCTCGCGTATAATCATCGGTTGAACCGACAGAGGAGACCGCGATGCCCGGCCTGATCGCCGTCGCGGGGGCGATGTTGCCCCTGCTGTACCTGGCCCTGCTGGTCGACTACGCGGCCACGTTCTTTCTGCGGACGCGGACGCACGCCCGCTCGCCGCACCTGCTGGCCGTCGTGGTCCTGCACCTGGGGTACCTGGCGCTGTGGGGCATGCACGCGGGCCATCCGCCGGTCACGAGCACGCCGGAGGTCCTGTCGGTGCTGGCCCTTGCGACTGCGGCCGTGTACGGCTGGGTGGAACTGGCGACCCGCGACCGCCGGACCGGCGTCTTCGTCCTGCTGCTGGCGTTCCTGTTCCAGTACGCGGGGTCGTTCGCGATGGTCGGCCACGCCCAGGACGCCGCCGGGCCCGCGGCGGGCGGCCTGTGGACGCGGGTCCACGTCCTGCCCGCGCTGGTGGCGTACACGGCCCTGGGGTTCGCGGGCGTGTTCGGAACGCTGTACCTGGCGGCCCGGCGGAACCTTCGGGGGCACCGGTTCGGCATGCTGTTCGACCGGCTGCCGCCGCTCGAGGCGCTCGGCCCGATGGCCTGGCACGCCCTGTTGACGGGGTTCGTGGCCATGACGATCGCCATTGCCGTCACGCCGCTCATGTTCGGCGACGGCGGCGGCACGATGTCGGCCAGGATCGTCGGCAAGATCGTCACCGGATCGGTCGCGTGGGCGGTGTGTGCGGCGGGGGTGTTCGGACACTGGCTCGGCCGATGGACGCCCGCCCGGACCAGCGCCGTCGCCGTCATCGGGTTCCTGCTGGTGATGGCCCTGCTGGCCGTCAGCGGTGTGCTGTCGTAACATCAGCGCTGCGGTGATGTCACATTTAGCCGCTGGGCTTGCCCGGCGCGTGCCGTTGTGATGAACGAACCGGACCTATGCCCGAACTCCTGGTCATCGGAACGAGCCATCACACCGCCCCGGTCGAGGTGCGCGAAGGGCTGGCCCTTGCGCCCGACGCGGTCCGTCGCCTCCTGGCCCAGGTCCGCGCCGACCACGCCTGGGACGAGGCCCTCCTGCTCTCGACGTGCAACCGGACGGAGTTCTACGCCGTGCCGGGGCCGGCCGGCCCCGCGGACCCCGCGGCGGACCTCGTGGCGCGCCTCGGCCGGGTCAGGCCCGCCCCGCCGCCGGCGCTGCCCGACGGCGCCCTCTACCGCCTCGACGACCGCGAGGCCGTCCGCCACCTGTTCCGCGTCGCGGCCTCGCTCGACTCGCAGATCGTCGGCGAGAGCGAGATTCTCGGCCAGGTCAAGACGGCCTACCACCAGGCCGTCGAGGCCCGGACGGCGGGGTTCCTGCTGAACCGCCTGCTGCACCGGGCGTTCCGCGTGGGGAAGCGCGTGCGGACCGAGACGGCCCTGGGGCAGGGCTCGGCGGGCGTGCCCCAGGCCGCCGTCGAACTCGCCGCCCAGGTCTTCGCGGACCTGGCGCAGAAGACCGTCCTCCTGGTCGGCGCGGGCCGGACCGCCGAGGCGGTGGCCCGGGCGCTCGTGGCGCGCGGCGCCGGCCGGCTCATCGTCGCCAACCGGACGCTCTACCGGGCCCAGCAGTTGGCCCTCGACCTGGCGGGCGAGAGCGCCGGCCCATCCACGCACGAGGCCGTCGGCCTGGACGACCTGCCGCCGGCCGTCGCCCGGGCCGACCTGGTCATCGCCTCGACGGGCGCGACCGAGCCCGTGCTGACGTACGACGCGCTGGCCCCGGTGCTGGCCCGGCGGACCCGCCCGCTCATGATCATCGACATCGCCGTGCCGCGCGACGTGGACGCGCGTCTCGGCCGGCTCGAACACGTGTACTTATATGACATCGACGACCTCGACCGGCTCGTCGAGCGGAACATGGCCGAGCGGCGGCGCGAAATCCCCCGGGCCGAGGCCATCGTCGACGACGAGGTGGCCGAGTTCGAGCGGTGGCTGGCCTCGCGGCAGGTGGCCCCGACCATCCGCCTCCTGCGCAGGCGCCTGCGCGGCATCCGGCTGGCGCAGATCGACCGCTACGGCAAGCAGTTCGCCGGCGCCGACCGCGACCAACTGGAGGCGTTCACGCGGTCGATGGCCAAGCGCATCCTCCACCACCCCATCGCCCTGCTGAAGCACCTGGCCGCCGACGGGGCCACCAGCGAACGCCTCGCCACGGTCGACCTCGTCCGCCGCCTCTTCGACCTCGACGCCCTGGAAGCCGAGGCGCCCGCCGGCGAGGCCGAGGCCGCCGATGAGGCCGAGGCCGCCGACGAAACCGACGCGGCGGACGACGCCTAGCCCGGGTGATTCTAATGTCGCCGGACGACACAGGATGTCATTCTGAGGCCCCGCGTCCGGGGCCGAAGAATCTCGCCGTTCGAACAACAAAAAGCGAGATTCTTCGTCGGCCCTACCGGGCCTCCTCAGAATGACAACCTTTACGGCCGTGACATTGGTTTAGCCGGAGTCACTAGCCCGGGGGTAGTCGGACGGCCGCACGGCACCAATAATACTCTGTGTGGCGAAACCGCGTGGGCAAGGGGGTATCTGCGGAATCATGATTGGAATCTCGAAACTCTATTGCGGCACGGTCGAGCCCGGCGACGTCCTGCGATACCGGGCCGAGGGCCGGCGCCTGCCCGCTCACCTGCTCCAGTTCGCCGACGACAAGAAGCCCGTCGTCGTCTGGAACGCCACCCGCCGATGCAACTTGCGGTGCGTCCACTGCTACAGCCGGAGCGAGGACCGCGCCTACGGCGGCGAACTCTCGACCGACGAGGCCCGCCGCCTCATCGACGACCTGGCCGACTTCGGCGCCCCCGTCCTGCTCTTCTCGGGCGGCGAGCCGCTCCTGCGGCACGACCTCTTTGACCTGGTGGAATACGCCGTCGGGCGGGGCCTGCGGGCCGTCATCTCGACCAACGGCACGCGGATTGACGACGCGGCCGCGGCCCGTTTTCGCGACGCGGGGCTCGGGTACGTGGGCGTGTCGCTCGACGGCCTGGGCGACGTGAACGACCGGTTCCGCGGCGTCGCCGGGGCGTTCGAGCGGGCCCTGGCCGGCATCCGCCGGTGCCTGGCGGCCGGCGTCAAGGTCGGCCTGCGGTTCACCATCACGCGCCGCAACGCCGACGAGGTGGACCGCATCTTCGACCTCGTGCGCGACGAGGGCATCCCGCGGGTCTGCTTCTACCACCTCGTGTACGCGGGGCGCGGCACGTCGCTCATGGAGGAGGACCTGGACCACGCCCAGACGCGCCGCGTGGTCGACACGATCATCGACCGCACGGCCGACCTGCACGCCCATCACCACGGGCCGGAGGTCCTGACCGTCGACAACCACGCCGACGGGCCGTACCTGGCGATTCGGATGCAGCGCGAAGGCCATCCGCTCGCCGACGCCGCGATGGAACTCCTCCGGATGAACCAGGGCAACCAGTCCGGCCGCGGCATCGGGTGCGTCAGTTGGGACGGCTCGGTCCACCCCGACCAGTTCTGGCGGCACACGGTGCTGGGGAACGTGCGGGACCGGCCGTTCTCCGAAATCTGGACCGACACGTCGCAGCCGCTCCTCGCGAAACTGAAGGACAAGCGGCCGCACGTGAAGGGCCGGTGCGCCGCGTGCCGGTGGCTGGACGTGTGCGGCGGCAACTTCCGCGTCCGGGCCGAGGCCGCCACCGGCGACCTCTGGGCGCCCGACCCGGCGTGCTATCTGACGGACGACGAGATCCGGAAATGACGAAATCCGAATGACGAATGACGAATGAATGATGAAGTCCGAATGACGAATGAGAAGAGGCCCGCTCCGGGCGGCGAGGTCTTTCTGCCGCGCCTCATCGCCTGGGAAGTCACCCGCTCGTGCCCGCTCGCGTGCAGGCATTGCCGGGCCGCCGCGCGGAATGAGCCGTACGAGGGCGAACTCTCGACCGATGAGGGCCGCCGGCTGCTGGACAACATCGCCGCGTTCGCCCGGCCCACG
>JADHXV010000114.1 GCA_016782785.1 Planctomycetota bacterium
CAGGGGCGACAGAATCTATCGCCCCGCCGGGGCTGGAAAAGGCGGGGAGGGTGGTGTTCTGGCTCACCCACGGCTCACGCCGTGGGCTACTCTCTTGTCGCCCCTTCGGGGCGCTCGCCCTGGCCATTCCGCCCGCCTGCCCGATCCGCGCTTCTGACGCTCAGAGGCGGGACACGGCCAGGGAGCCGCGTTGCAGCACGCCTGCCCGAGGCGCGGGGCCGACGCTGTGCGGCGGGACGCGGCCAGGGGGACGCGGCCAGGGCGGCCCGCATAAAGTAAAGCGTATATCCGCCCCTGAAAAAAGCCGAAAAAAGCCGAAAAAAACTGAAAATATCCGAAAAGTTGGGGTAAAAAAGGGGTAAGTTTCCGCGCGTTTCAGGGGTGGTTTTTCGGCCATTTTGGCAGGACAACGCCTCTGGCGCCTCGAAAACGCCGATTTGCCCCCCGCGGCGCGCCAAAATGCGCTCAAGAGGCGGAGTCCGGTATGGTTTAGTGTATGCCACAAGCGTCAAGCCCCAAGCCGCAGGCCAGCGGCTCAACGGCATCGGCCACGGCGAGATTCCCGTTCGACTCGGGCCTTCGGTCCTCGCTCAGGGCAGGCTTCGTCGCCCTTCGGGCTCCTCAGAATGACACCATAGGCCACGAGCCGAAGGCCCTCGGTCGGAATGACAAGCAGAGGTGTCAGGCACCTTCGCCATTCGCCGCAAAGGTGCCAGACACCCAGCGGCTGCCGCCGCACGCTGCGGTGGAACAATCCCCTCGGCCCTTGGCGCCGACGAAGCCGGTTTTCTTGTTGACAGGCCGCCGCCGGCGTCCTAGGATTGGCCTATCGACGGGGTAGCCGTGCTCGCACGGCCTGGAAGGAGAACCAAGGCATGAAACGTCTGTGCCTGATTCTGGCAGCGGTGATGATGGTGAGCGTTCTGGCGACGGGGTGCCAGCCATCGGCGCACGACCGGTACCGTCAGATGACGTACCGGCGGGCGGCGGACATGGATGCGCTGGGCATCCAGGACGATTTCGACGCCTCGGTCCTGCTCACAGAGCGGCCGTCGCACCTGAGTCAGTGGTACGCGCGGTGACAGCGGCCCAAACCGGAAGTGTTTTCCCGCCCCCTCGTTTGGCGAGGGGGCTTTCTTTTGACCACGTAGCGAAAGGACACGCCTATGGCTAGCGCAAGGATGGATCGCCGGCAGTTCCTGGCGTCGCTCGGCGGCGCCGTGGCCGCGGGTGTTACCGCGGCCGTGCTCGGACGCGACGCGCGGGCCGGCCAGGCCGATAAGCCGAACGTTGTCATCATCTTCACCGACGACCAGGGGTACCAGGACCTGGGCTGCTTCGGGTCGCCCCAGATCCGTACGCCGCACGTCGACCGCATGGCCGCCGAGGGCATGAAGTTCACCGACTTCTACGTGGCGGCCCCGGTGTGTTCGCCGTCGCGGGCGGCCCTTTTGACGGGATGCTACCCGATCCGGACGGGCGTCACGGCCGTCCTCTTCCCGCCGCAGAAGGGGGGCCTGAGCCTGGAGAAGCGGACGCTGGCCGAGATCCTGAAACCCCTCGGCTACGCCACGGCCTGCATCGGCAAGTGGCACCTGGGCACCGGCACGCAGGCCGTCGGCGGACTGCCGCAGCACGCCGAGTTCATGCCCACCAGCCGCGGGTTCGACATGTACTTCGGCATCCCGTACTCCAACGACATGAAGCCGTGTCCGGTGGTCCGGGGCACCGAGGTCATCGAGGAACCCGCCAAGCAGGACACGCTCACCCAGCGGTACACCGAGGAGGCGGTCCGGTTCATCCGGGCGAACAAGGACCGGCCGTTCTTCCTGTATCTGCCGCACACGATGCCGCACGTGCCGCTGGCGGCCGGCGAGACGTTCCGCGACAAATCGCCGCGGGGCCTCTACGGCGACGTGATCGAGGAAATCGACGCCAGCACGGGCGCCATCCTCAAGACGCTCCGCGACCTGGGTCTGGACGACCGCACGCTGGTCGTCTTCACGTCCGACAACGGGCCGTGGCTGTCGAAGGGGAAGAACGGCGGGTGCGCGAAGCCGCTCCGCGACGGCAAATTCTCGACGTACGAGGGCGGGTTCCGCATGCCGACCGTCATGCGGTGGCCGGGGCGGATTCCCGCCGGCTCGGTCTGCCGCGAGATGGTCCTCTCGATGGACCTCGTGCCGACCGTCGCCGGCCTGGCCGGGGCGACGCTGCCCACGGGGTACGACCTGGACGGCCGCGACGTGCGGCCCGTCCTTGAGGGCCGGCCGGGCGCCAAGACGCCGCACGAGGCGTTCTTCTACTACAAGGGGAATCGGCTGGAGGCGGTGCGGTCCGGGACGTGGAAACTCATCGTCTTCGAAGGGGCCGAGAAGGGCCAGCCGCGCGGCACGATGGAACTGTACGACCTGGCGACCGACATCGGCGAGGAGAAGAACGTGGCCGACGCGCATCCGGACGTGGTCCAGCGCCTGACGGCTCTGGCCGTGGCGGGCGTGGCGCGCGTGGGCGGCAACCTCGGCCGGGCGGGGAAGAAGAAGTAGCCCGTGGCGCTGCGCGGCGGTTGGTTTCCCATGAGCCCCGCCAGGGGCGATTGTTCTCTAGCCACGGGCGCAAGCCCGTGGTACGGAGATACCCGCAATCCACAGAGCCCCGTAGGGGCGATTGAAAAGTCGTCAGAGCGGTAGGTCGGGTCAACAGACCGGACGCCTTCATCTGCGTGCTCGATTGTCGGGTCTGTTGACCCGACCTACGTGCTCCATGGACAGATTGCCGCGGCGCGCCGCGGTCTACATTCCCGGCCCGTACGAGCCGGGCCACACAGCCCCCGGCCGGGCCACACAAGTGTCCTCACGTGCCGCAGACGCCCGGGCGGTTGCAGGAGAGGGGCGCGGGTTCGAGTTCGTCGCCTTCCGGAATCGCCCGGCTCAGGACCTGCTCGGACCGGCTCTTGTCGCGGAAGACCGTAATGCCCTTGCAGCGCCTCTCGTAGGCCATGCGGTAGACCTGGTCGATGTCTTCCGGCGTGGCCTCCTGCGGCAGGTTGACGGTTTTGGACACGGCGTTGTCGACGTGGTCCTGGAAGGCGGCCTGCATCTCGACGTGTCGGGCGGGCGGCACCTCGTGGGCGGTGACGAAGAGGTTGGCCACGTCTTTGGGCACGCCGCGGACCTTGCGGAGCGTGTCGGCCTTGGCGATGCGGTCCACCAGGGCCCGCGACCAGAATCCGCGGTCCTTGGCCACCTGCTCGAAGAGCGGATGGACCTCGTACAGGCGTGCGCCGTCCAGGACGCGGCGCTCCAGGGCGAGGGCGAAAATCGGCTCGATGCCGCTGGAGCACCCCGCGATGATCGAGAGCGTGCCGGTGGGCGCCACGGTGGTGCGGCAGGCGTTGCGGTAGGCGGGCGAGTCGGGCCGGTCGTAGATGCTGCCGGCGATGTTCGGGAACGGGCCGCGGTCGTCGGCCAGCGCGGCGCTGGCGCGGTCGGCCTCGTTGCGGATGAAGTTCATGACGTCGCGGCCGATTTCAACGGCCTTGTCGGAATCGTACCGGACGCCCAGCCGCAGGAGCATGTCGGCGAAACCCATGACGCCCAGGCCGATCTTGCGGTTGCCCATGACCATCTCGGCAATCTGGGGCAGGGGGTATCGGCTCATCTGGATGCAGTTGTCGAGGAAGCGGACGGCCAGGCGGACGATCTGGCCCAGGTGGTCGTAATCGATGCGGTCCTTATCGACGACCGTGTTGAGGTTGACGGAGCCGAGGTTGCAGGCCTCGTACGGCAAGAGAGGCTGCTCGCCGCAGGGGTTGGTGCACTCGATGTGGCCGAGGTGCGGCGTGGGGTTGGCGGCGTTGATGTGGTCGAGGAAGATTGCCCCCGGGTCGCCGCCGGCGTGGGCGGCCGTGACCATGGTTTCCCAGATGCGTGCGGCCGGGACCCGGGTCATGACGCGCCCGCCGTGCGGGTTGACGAGGTCGACGTGGCGGCCGTTGGCGAGGGCGTGCATGAAATCCTGGGTGCAGGCGACCGAGATGTTGAAGTTCTCCAGTTCGCCTTCCTGGATTTTGCAGCGGGCGAAGGTTTCGACGTCCGGGTGGTCGCATCGAAGGATGCCCATGTTGGCGCCGCGCCGGAAGCCGCCCTGATTGATGGCGCCGGTGGCGTAGTTGAAGACCTTCATGAACGAGATGGGTCCGGAGGCGCGGCCTCGGCTGGATTCGACCAGGTCGCCTGACGGCCGGATGCGGCTGAACGAGAAGCCCGTCCCCCCGCCGGACTTGTGGATGAGGGCGGCGTACTTGATGGCGTCGAAGATGCGTTCGATGTCGTCCGGGACGGGCAGGACGAAGCACGCGGCGAGTTGCTGGAGTCGTCGGCCGGCGTTCATGAGGGTGGGCGAGTTCGGCAGGAACTCGAGCCGGGCCATCATGCCGTAGAACTCTTCCTCGGCCAGGCGGACCTCGCGGATGGTGCCCCAGGTCAGTTCCGCCTGGGCGACGTTGGCGGCGACGCGGCGGAACATCTCTTCGGGGCCCTCGATGGGCTGGCCCTTGTCGTCCTTCTTCAGGTACCGCTTCTTGAGGACGAGGCGGGCGTTCTCCGTCAGGGGGAGCGTCTCGGGCGTGTGGGCGTCGATGACCGGGAAGTTGACCTTCATGGGTTTCCTCTGTCCGCGATGGGCTCTGCCTATTGTAGCGTGAGTGCCTCCGGGCGGCTACGGGTGGGGTTCGACGGCGTCATCACCGTCGGCCGGTTCGTCGGCGTCGGGGGCGTCTGCGGCGTCTTCGGCGGGCGGGTCGCGCGAGACCTCGGTTGACTCGTCCGACGCCTCGTCCGGCGCCTCGGCCGAATCATCGGCTGCCTCGTCCGATGCCTCGGCCGAAGCATCCGGCGCCTCGGCCGACGCCTCGTCGGTATCGTCCGGCCCACGTCCCATGAGTTCGGTGTC
Source organism: Planctomycetota bacterium (assembly GCA_016782785.1). Lineage (GTDB taxonomy): Bacteria > Planctomycetota > Phycisphaerae > FEN-1346 > FEN-1346 > BS750m-G62. The sequence goes on from JADHXV010000114.1 coordinate 4,954, forward strand.
GGAGTAGAGCGGCCGGAACGCCTCGACGTCGGGCACGTGGACGGAGTCGAGGATTTCGTCGAACTCGGTTTTTTCGAGTTCGGCGGTGTCGGCGGCGTCGTCGAGGATGGACCGGCCGGAGGGGCGCCGCGGCCGCTTGCGCGCCATCGCCTCCTTTGACTTGGCCGCCCCCTTCGGCCGGCGCCGCTTGACGGGTTCCTCGGCCTCCGGGTCGCGCAGGTACAGGCGCAGGTCCTGGAAGTCCTCGTCCTGCTCGGCGCCGATGCGGCGTCGGCGCACGAGTTCCAGGAGGGCGAGAAACATGGCGATACAATAGTTGATGCTCCGGCCGCCGGTGAAGAGGTCGACGAAGCGGACGGTCCGCTCGCGCTCGAGCCGCTGGACGAGTTCGACGGCGGCCTCCTCGACGGGCGTGTCGTCGTAAACGACTTCGCGCGGCTCCGAGTAGCCAAGCGTACGGATGACGTCGGAGAACGCGCTGATGAGGTCCCAGACCTCGACGCCTTCGAGGAGGTCTTCGGGCGGGACCTCGTCGGCGCCGGCCTCCAGGTGGGCGAGGAGGTCGTCGTCGAAGCGGCGGGGAAAGCGGCGGGCCATGTCGCGTCCGCGGTCCGACAGGAGCCCGGCGGCGCCCTTGTATCGCCGATACTCGATGAGTTGGCGGATGAGGGTTTCGCGCGGGTCCTCCTGGTCCTCGGCCTGCTCGTCCTCGGCCTCGGGCAGGCGGGGCAGCAGGGCCCGGCTCTTCAGTTCCAGGAGCGTGGCCGCCATGACCACGAACTCGCCCGCCAACTCGATGTCCAGGGCCTGCAAGTGCTCGACGTAAGCCACGTACTGGTCGGCGATGCGGGCCACCGGCAGGTCGCGCACGTCGACCTCCTCCCGGCGGATGAGGTAGAGGAGGAGGTCCATGGGCCCGCTGTAGATGTCGAGGTCAACTTTGTACGTCATGGGACGGCCCTGGGTGGTTGCCTGTTCAAACGGCGAGATTCCTCCGCTCGGCCCTTCGGGCCTCGGTCGGAATGACAGTGTTTGCCGCAGCACGCCGCGGCCTACATCGCTTCGCCGCGGCTACATGGCTCCGAGGCCCGTCAGGCGCTTGATGTCGGCGAGCGTGTCGGCGGCGACGGCGCGTGCCCGTTCGCCGCCGTCGGCCAGGATGCGGTGCAGCCGGTCGGGGTCGGCCTCGAGTTCCTGACGGCGGCGGTGCGGCTCGGCCAGGTACGCGATGAGGACCTCCGCCAGGCGGCTCTTGCAGTCGGTGCAGCCCCAGAGGGCCTCGCGGCACTTGCGAGCCACCTCGTCGGCCTCGCCGGGGCTGAAGGTCTTGTACCAGTCGCAGACGTTGCACTCGTCCGGGTGGCCGGGGTCGTTGCGCCTGATCCGCTTCGGGTCGGTGATCATCGACATGACCTTCTTGCGGATGGTGTCGGGATCGTCGGCGATGTCGATCTGGTTGCCGTAACTCTTGGACATCTTCCGCCGGTCGGTGCCGAGCAGCCGCGGGCTGGCGGTGAGTTTGGCGTGGGGCTCGACGAGGGCGTCTTCGCCCACAAGGTTGTTGAATCGGCGGACGAGTTCCCGCGTGAGTTCCAGGTGCGGCAACTGGTCCTCGCCGACCGGAACGCAGTGGGCTCTGTAGACAACAATATCAGCCGCCTGGAGGACCGGGTAGCCCAGGAACGCGTAGTTGTGGATGTCGCGGGTCGTCAGTTCCCGCATCTGCTCCTTGTAGGTGGGGTTGCGCTCGAGCCAGCCGATGGGCGTGTAGCACGAGAGGATGAGGTGCAGTTCGGCGTGCTGGGGCACCTCGCTCTGGCGGAAGATGACGCTCCGCACCGGGTCCAGGCCGCACGCGACGAAGTCCAGGAGCACCTCGCGGGCGTTGGCGGCGATCTTGGCGGGGGCCTCGTACTCGCTCATCAGGGCGTGGTAGTCGGCGATCATGAAGAAACACTCGTAGTCGTCCTGGAGGTCGCGCCAGTTGGCGAGCGCGCCGACGAGGTTGCCCAGGTGGAGCCGTCCCGTCGGCCGCATGCCGCTGAGGATGCGCTTGCGGCCCTCGGTGGTCTTGGTCATCGTGCGTCCTTCCTCGTCAGAACTCATAGCCGGAGAAGAACTTCAGCAACTTCAGAATCGGGTACCCGAGCAGGCTGACGCCCGTCGCCTGGGCGACAAAGCGGCTGCCGAGGATCAGCCCTATCAGCACGAACATGCCGTAGCGCCTGTACGAGGCATAAATGATGGCGGCGTTCAGCGGCAGCAGGTTCCGGAGAATGTGCGAGCCGTCGAGCGGCGGAATCGGCAGCAGGTTGAAGATGGCCAGGGCAAAGTTGATGTAGGTGGCCATAAGCACGATCTCGAACAGAATGGGGCCGACCTGCGACGTCGCGTACAGGGTTTCGCCGAAGAATCGTAGAATCAGGGCGAAGCCGATGCCCATCGCGAAGTTGGCTGTCACGCCGGCCCCGCTGACGAGGATTTCGTCGCGCCGCCGCGTCTCGTAGGCGAAGTTCGTGGGGTCCACCGGCACGGGCTTGGCCCAGCCGATGGGGCCGAACATCAGGCACAGCGTGCCGATGGGGTCCAGGTGGGCCAGCGGGTTGAAGGTGAGCCGGCCCGCGTGCAAGGCCGTGTCGTCGCCGCACTTATGGGCTACCCAGCCGTGCATGAACTCGTGGACGGTCAGGGCAAACAGGACCACGGGCAGCCTCAGCAGCAGCCCTTCGAGATCAAAGCCCACGCCGCATCTCCCATGGCTTGTCCCGTGCCCCGTTCCAGTTCCTGCCGCAAGGCGGATACTGTAGCGGCCGAGTGGAGGGAAGTCAACGTTGTGTTCCGTGTGGTTTTCGGCTGCGTCCGTAGACCTTGCATCGGCCCGGCGGGGCGTCTATACTTGCCGCGACGGCCGCGTGGGCGTTTAGCTCAGTTGGCTAGAGCGCCTCTCTTACAAGGAGGAGGTCACAGGTTCGAGTCCTGTAACGCCCACTACGGCCATATCTCCATGCGCTTGCTTTTCTGCACTTGCCTGCACTGAGCCATAAACGCCTTGTTCGGCGTCCGCCTGCTGTTGCCCGTGCGCCTCCGTGTACTTCGTTCCCGTTCGGTGCTGCACCGGATTCTGCACCGCCCGGCGGAAGTGTTCGTCGGTCACTTGCAGGTAGTGCCTCGCAGCGACGGGCTGGGAGTTGCCGATCCACTCGCACACCACGTGCATCGGGAAGTGCTCGGCGAGTTCCGTCTCGCGCGTGCTGCGGAGATTCTGGAACAGTTTCGGCCACGGCTTGAGCCCTGCCTTGCGTATGATCCGCTGCAGTTGCGTCCCGAGGTTCTGGTTGGGTTGGCGGTAGCGTGTGATGATGGCCTCCGTTCCCGGCTCGGCCTGCTCGAATACCTGCTGGAGGTGCGGCACCAGTTCGGGGAAGAGGGGAATCTGCCGGCACTCGCCGCCGGGGTGATGCTCCGTCTTAGGGGAGGGGACGGTCATGCGGCCGTTCGCCCAATCGACGTGACTCCACTCCAGCCGAACGACCTCAGACGGGCAGCGTAAGCCACCATAGCGGCACAAGGCAAAGACCAGCCGCCACTGGGCGTCGGGGCAGGCGTCGAGCACCTTCTTGGCCTCTTCCCGCGACACGAAGTAGTACCGGGAGGTATTGGGCACGACGCACGACTTGAGGTCGTCAAAGGGGTTTCCCGCGATGAGCCGCTTGCGCTTTGCCGCGTTGAAAAACTGCTTGGCTTGCCCCGTCCGGCGGCGGACCGTGTTCTCCGAAAGGCCTTGCTCCTTAAGGTAAAGTTGGAATTCGTCCGCATCGCCAGGGGTGATAGCATCCAGGCGCTTGTGGGGGCCGAAGTAGTCGATCAGGAACCGACGCGCCTGCCCCCAGGTGGTGCGGGTGCTCTGCTTCGCGTCGGTTCGACTGGCGATGTACCTGTCCAGCCATTCCTTCAGCATGGGGCAGTGGGCGTCTTCCCGCGGTTCCGCCAGTCCTACCCGCTCGATGCGCTCTCGCATCACGGCTGGCAGGTTGGCGAGCCACTCGGCCGTTGCCGTCTTTGGCGCGGCTCCCGTCACCCTGCAGGCCACGAGGTCCTCAACGAACCGCTGCGCCGTCTGGGCCTGCTTCTTGCTTACCTTGCCGAGCCGGATAGACCGGCGCTTGGCGTCTGTGCCGACAAACTGAATCGTCCGGCGTCCGGTCTTCTTGTCGTGGGAGACGCTCGCCATTGCCTTACCCGCCTTTCCGCTGTCTGGTACGCTTGAGTTCCAGCCCCAACGCCGTTGCCAGTTTCGCGGCCGTGTCCATCGTGATGCTTCGCTCACGGTTGACGAAGCGTGAAAGAACGCCCTGGTTAACACCGGTCATCTTCGACAGGGCGTACCGAGATACCTCTGCGTCGAGGATCGCTTTCCGCAGTTGCTCCTGAATGTCCAGGGCTTTTGTAACCGTTCACGGATTTGCGGGCAGCAGTGAGGGGGCACGGGTGTGGGCGAGATAGGCGCGGAGGGCGGCGCGGAAGAAGCGGAAGG
>JADHXV010000115.1 GCA_016782785.1 Planctomycetota bacterium
GTCTGGAGCACGTATACATCGACGGCTTTGCAGGATCTGGTCAGCATGTATCAAGGACGACGGGCGAGTTCGTTGCGGGGAGTCCGTTGGTCGCTCTGCGAGTCGAACCCCCATTCAAGCACTACTACTTCATCGACATTGAAAGCACAAAGATTGAGCAACTGGAACAGATCGCCGGCCAACGCTCGGACGTAGGCGTGTTTCGCGAGGACTGCAACAAGGCGCTTCTCGAGAAAGTCTTCCCGCTGGTGCGTTGGGAAGACTTCAGGAGAGGCCTCTGTCTGCTGGATCCTTACGGGCTGCACCTGGATTGGCAGGTCATCGCAGCAGCCGGGCAGTCACGCAGCATCGAAATCTTCCTTAACTTCCCAGTGACAGACATGAACCGCAACGTGCTGCTGCGCAATCCCGACAATGTGTCACCCAAGCAATCAAGACGAATGACTCGATTCTGGGGTGATGACAGTTGGCGTAACATAGCCTACTCTACTGAGCCCGGTCTATTTGAGGACATTGAGAAGAAAGCCAGTATGAAGGTCGTGGCTGAGGCTTTCCGTGGACGGCTGAAAGAGGTGGCTTGTTTCACGTACGTGCCTGAGCCAATTCTTATGCGCAATACCAAGGGCGGTCCCTTATACTACTTGTACTTCGCCGCTCACAAACCTGTGGCCGCGAAGATCGTTAGGGACATCTTCAAGAAGTACCGCAACCGAGGGGAAACGTAGTGGCGCTGCAATCCGCCATCGAGTGGACCGAAGCCACCTGGAACCCGGTCACCGGCTGCACCAAGGTCAGCCTCGGGTGCCGGCACTGCTACGCCGAGCGGCTGGCCAGGCGGCTCCAGGCCATGGGCAACCCGAACTACGCCAACGGGTTCGAGGTCACGCTGCACGAGCACATGCTGAGCCTGCCCCTGAAATGGCGGCAGCCGCGCATCGTGTTCGTCAATTCCATGAGCGACCTGTTCCACGAAGCGGTGCCCGCGGACTTCATCCGTCGCATGTTCGACGTGATGCGCCGCGCAGGCCATCACACGTTCCAGGTCCTGACGAAGCGGTCCGAACGCCTGGCGGACCTGGCCCCGCGCCTCGACTGGCCCGGGAACGTGTGGATGGGCGTGACCGTCGAGCACGCCGATTACGTCGGTCGGATCGGCGACCTCCGGGCCACCGGCGCGCGGGTGAAGTTTCTCTCGCTCGAGCCGCTGCTCGGCCCGATGCCGGCACTGGACCTGGCGGGCATCGACTGGGTGATTGTGGGCGGCGAGTCGGGCCCGCACGCCCGGCCGATGGACGCCGCGTGGGCCAGGGACCTGCGGGAGCAGTGCCGGCCCACAGGCGTCCCCTTCTTCTTTAAGCAATGGGGCGGCACGAACAAGAAGAAGGCCGGCCGCGAACTGGACGGCCGGACGTGGGATGAGATGCCCGAGGTCGCCCCAGCCGGCCGCCTGTTCTAGCCCCCGCTTTCATACCCGAGCCGGCACCGAAAGGAATCTCGCATGGCCAACTACAGCGTCGCCCAGTTGGACGAACTCGTGCCGAACCCGTGCCCGTGCGGTGAGTCGCGGCGGGCGTTTGCCGTGCCGGAGAACCAGACCGCCTCGGTCCACCTGGTCGAGATCGCCGAGCAGACCGAGCCGCACTGGCACAAGCGGATGACCGAGATTTACGTGGTGCTGGAGGGCGAGGGCGCGGTGGAACTCGACGGCCGGCGTGTGCCGGTGCGACCGATGACGGCCGTCATGATACGGCCCGGCTGCCGGCACCGGGGCATCGGTCGGCTCAAGATATTGAACTGCGTTATCCCCCCCTTCGACCCGGACGACGAGTACACGGACGGTTGAGCGCGGGATTTCCCGGCCGGGCAAGCCGGCCGGGCCACACAGCCGAGTACACGGACGGCTAGAGCGGGGCGCGGCCCATCCGGGCCGCCCAAGGACATGGATTGCCGCAGCTCGCCACGGCCTCATGCTACGCGAACGCCTCGCGCAACTGGTCCAGGTACCGCGGGCAGGCCTGGCGGGGATTTTCCTTCTCCTCGTATTCCAGGCAGATCCAACCGCGGTAGCCGATGCCTTCGAGGATCTTGCGCAGGCGCTGGAAATCCATCGGCTGGGGCTCCTTGCCCTTCTCGCGGGTCACCACCTTCACCTGGACGTGCAGCGAGTACGGGGCGATCTTTTCGAGTTCGGCGTACGGGTCGCCTTCGTGGAAGTTGCCGGAGTCCATCCACGCGCCGAACCAGGGGCTCTTGACGTCGCGGACGATGGCCAGGTGCCCGTCGGCCGTGGCGGTCATGCCGCCGTGGTTCTCCAGACCCAGGTAGATACCTTTCTGTCCGGCGTAGGCGGAGCACTCTTCGATGCCCTCGACGACCAGCCGATGGGCCTCCTCGGGCGATTGTCCCTTGATCTGCCCGCCCGAGAAGATGCGGATGACGGGCGTCCCCAGCACCTGGGCGTGGTCGATCCACTGCTTGACGTGCGCGATGTCCTTGTCGCGGGCTTCGCCGGGCGGCAGGCAGAAGTTGTTGCGCACCGCCGTGCTCGACATGCCAAGCCCCAGCCGGAACGCCAGGGCCTTGAGGCGGCACAAATAGTCGTTCGTCACGGGCTCGGGGAAGTAGTACGACGTGGGCTCGGTGCCCTCCAGGCCGAAGCGGGCGCAGTCGCGCACGAAATCCTCCAGCGACATCGAGGCGTCTTTGCCGCTCAGAAGGTTCCGGTAACTGTATGCCGCCAGGGTGAACTTGACCTTCATCTTGCCCTCGCGCTGGACCGGTTCAACGGCCCGGGCGCGGGACGGGGCAAACGACCCGGCCAGGCCGCCCACGGCGGCGCCGGACGCCACGGCCGCGCGGTGCAGGAACGTGCGTCGGTTCGATTGAGGCATCGCGATTTCTCCTGTCGGTCTAGAGCGTCCAGCCCTTGCGGAACTCAGGTCTAAGGTACCGGTTCGCCTCCGGGCAGTCGGTGAACTGGCCGCGGGCGCCGTCCCAGGCGAGTTTGCGGCCGGGCATCCTGAGGCCGATGATGCCCAGCAGGGCCAGTTCCGTCAGCGGGCCGCCGTAGTCGGCGAAGTCGGAGCCGGCGCGGCGGCCCTCGCGGATGGCGTCGACCCAATCGGCGTGATGGCTGCGGACGCGCGGCAGTTTCTCGGGCGGCAGATGTTTGGCGTACTCCTGCATCTTCGCCTCCGGAATCATCCGCACGCCCCCGGCCCCGTGCGAGCCGTACGTGATGGTCCCCTTGTCGCCGTACACCACGCCGCCCGTCTCGACGCCCTTGCGATTCTCCTCCAGTTCCTTCGGCCGGGGAATCGCCGTGCTGCCGCAGTAGAACACCAGCGTGACGGGCCCGCGGCCGCCCTTGGCGGCGAACTCGTACGTCACGGTCCAGCCCTCTGGGAACGTATCGGCATGCTTGACGGGGTCGTAGTCGTCGGCCTGGGTCAGGACGGTGGCCGGCGCGCCGAGGTCCAGCGCCCAGAAGACCGGGTCGACCACGTGGCAGACCCAGTCGCCGATGGTCCCGGTGCCGAATGGGCTCCACGCGCGCCACGCGTTGGGCATGTACGCGGGATGGTACGGCCGGAAGGCGGCCGGGCCGAGCCACAGGTCCCAGTCCACGCCCGCGGGCACCTCGTGCTGCTCCTTGAGTTTCGGCAGGTCCCTGATGCGGCAGTGGACCACCCGGCACCCGGCGTGGACCGTGTGGACCTTGCCGATGGCCCCGTCCCAGATCCACTCGCAGAACATGCGGATCGTGTTGGACGAGTGGCCCTGGTTCCCCAGTTGCGTGACCACCTTGTGCTTGCGGGCGGCGTCCATGAGGGCCCGGACTTCCCAGGCCGAGTGGGCGAGCGGCTTCTCGCAGTACACGTGCTTGCCGCGCCGCATGGCGTCCATGCACGCCACGGCGTGCGTGTGGTCGGGCGTCGAGACGACCACGCCGTCGATCTCCTTCTCGATGGCGTCGAGCATCTTGCGGAAGTCGGTGAACTTCTTCGCCTTGGCGTGCTTCTCGTAGGCCTTGCCGGCGCGGCGGTCGTCCACGTCGCAGAGGGCGACGACGTTCTCGCCCCCCAGGCCGCCCAGGTTCGACCCGCCGCGGCCGCCGATGCCGATGAACGCCAGGTCCAGTTTCTCGCTCGGCGCCGGACGGGCGGCGCCGCCCAGGACGTGGGCCGGCACGACCGTGACGGCCGCCAGCGCCGCCCCCGTGCTCCCGATGAACTGCCTGCGCGACATCCCTCGCTCGGATGTAGACACATCCATCTCCTTACACGTGACACGGGTTGACGATGACGGCGGACCGCCTGCGGCCGGCCCAGGCCGCCGCGGTTCTCTGGGTCATTCCGGGCGTGGTGGCCTGGGAAGGCCACCACGCGGAAGTTATGCGGACGCTTGCCGCACGCCGGACCACACCCACTAAACCCGCCCGCCCGCCGAAGGTATCTTGCCGAGCGCGGCAGCGCCGCCCGCCCTCAGTCCAGCACCTTGATACGGATGTTGCGGAACGAGAGCGGCAGGCCGTGGTCCTGCAGGCTCAGCGACCCCGTCGGCGGGACCTCCTTGCCGGCGGCCTCCGCCAGGTTCGTGTCGACCACCTCTTCGCCGTTCAGGCTGACCTTGAGGCGGCTGCCCTGGCAGGTGACGATCATGCGGTTCCATTCGCCGGCGGGCTTGGCCATGTTCTTGGTCGGGCCGACGATGCCGATGACGCCGCCGCAATCGTGCGGACCCACCTTCGCCTTGCCGTGCGTGTCGTTAATCTGGACCTCGATGCCCGTCTTGACGGGGTCCGCGCGGTCCTTGACGCGCACAAAGATGCCGCTGTTGCCCTTGGGGGGAATCTTGAACTCCAGGTCCAGGATGAAGTTGGCGTACGGCTTCTCGGTCCAGAGGTAAGCGTCGTAGCGCTGCCATCCCTTCTCGCCGGGCCGCGGCAGGATGCTCAGGACGCCGCCGTCCTCGACGAACCAGTTGCCCTTGGTCGTCCAGCCGTCCAGGTTCTTGCCGTTGAAGAGCGGCGTGAAGCCGTCCTTCTCGGCGGCCTCGGCAGCCGGTTTCTCCTCGCCCGACAGGACCGCCCCGGCCGCCAGCGCCATGGCCGCAACCGATGCAACGACGACCACCAGGATAAAGCGTTTCATAGGGCCTCCTCCTTCTTTTCGGGTTCGACGTTCTCCGATTGAGCGGCCGGCAGACCGCCACCGCCGCCGCGATCATACACCGGCCCCAGCGGGATGAAAAGGTTCCGGCCGCCGCAGAGGGTTGAACCGGGGCGCGCGGAACGGGGGACCGGCGAATCCCGACCGCCCCGCGCGGCCTGTACGGCCAGGGCGCAAAGCACCATCGGCGCCATGTTTGTCATTTCGACCGAGGCCTCGCGTAGCGAGGCCGAGCGGAGAAATCTCGTCGTTGGCGCCCGTGGCCCGAACGGCGAGATTTCTCGACTCCGCTTCGCTCCGCTCGAAATGACATTTGGGTTGCCGCGGATTGCCGCCGCCCCGCGGCCGGCGGCGGCTTGAATCCACCCTCTCGGGCACCTAAAATACCCCCGTGAACGGCATCGTCACGGATATCCAGCGGTTCAGCGTCCACGACGGCCCCGGCATCCGCACCACCGTCTTCCTGAAGGGCTGCAACCTGCGGTGCGCCTGGTGCCATAACCCCGAGACGCTGCGGCCCGAGCCGCAACTCCAGGTCCTGCCGGCCCGGTGCATCGGCTGCGGCGCATGTATCGAGGCCTGCCCCGCCGGCGCCCACGAGGTGCGAGGCGGCGAGCACATCGTCCACCGCGACCGATGCACGGTCTGCGGCCGGTGCGCCGACGTCTGCTACGCCGGGGCGCTGACCGTCGTCGGCCGCGAGATGTCGGCCGAGGCCGTGCTCGCCGAGGTCCTCAGCGACCGCCCGTTCTACGAAACGAGCGGCGGCGGGATGACGCTCTCCGGCGGCGAGCCGCTCGTCCAGCGCGGCTTCGCGCTCGACCTCCTGCGCGGCGCCCGACGCGAGGGCCTCCACACGGCCGTCGAAACGAACCTGGCCGATACGTGGGACCACCTGGCCGAGTTCCTGCCCCTGACGGACCTGTTCCTGGTGGACATCAAACTCATCGACGCGGCCGAACACAAGCGGTGGACGGGCGCGGCGAACGAGGCGATCCTGGCCAACGCCCGCCGACTGGCCCGCGAGGCCCGGCCGATGATCGTCCGGACGCCGGTCATCCCGGGCGTGAACGACACCGCCGAGGCCATCGGCGCCGTCGCCGACGCCGTCCGCGATTTTCCGAACCTCGTCGCCTACGAACTTCTGCCGTACCATCCCCTGGGCACGGCCAAGTACCGGAGCCTGGGGATGCCGTGCCCGCTGGAGGGCCTGGAGCGACCCTCGGCAGAGCACATGGACGCATTGGCACGCGTGGCTAGCGAGCGCGGCATCGCCGTGCGCGTCGCCGGCGCCGCCGCGCCGGCCCGCGCGTAGCGCCGCGGGTACCGGTTGCCAAACGGGCGCCGAATCGCGATAATCGCGGCACGCGCTGCCCCGTGCCGCCACGGCGCGGGCCCCGATGTCCTCGTGCAGGAGAGCACGCATGCCACGCACACGGTGCCGCCGCCCCCGTCTTGTCGTCCTCGCGACCGTCGTCCTTCTGGCCGCCGCCGGCCTGGCGCAGGCCGGGCCGGCCGATGACGCCCGGGCCATCCTCGACGCCACCGGCGTCCAAGGCGGCCTGGTCGCCCACGTGGGCTGCGGCGACGCCCGGCTGACGGCCGCCCTGGCAGCCACGCCGGCGTACCTCGTCCACGGCCTGGACGCCGACACGGCCGCCGTCGAGCGGGCCCGCGCGCGGCTGCGCCAGGAGGGCGTCTACGGCCGGGTGTCGGTCGACACGCTCGTCGGCGCCGGCCTGCCGTACGCCGACAACACCGTCCGCCTCGTCGTGGCCGATGCCCTCGGCCCCGTGCCGATGGCCGAGGTCATGCGGGTCCTCTGCCCGGGCGGCGTGGCGTACGTGGGCGGGACGAAGACGGTCAAGCCGGTGCCGGCCGAGATCGACGAATGGACGCACGCCCTGCACGGCCCGGACAACAACGCGGTGGCCCGCGACACGGTGGTCGGCCCGCCGCAGCACCTTCAGTGGGTGGGCAGCCCGGAGTGGGCCCGCAGCCACGACCACCTCTCGAGCGTGAGCGTGGCCGTCACGAGCGGGGGCCGGCTCTTCTCGATCGTCGACGAAGCGCCGGCGGCGGCGGTCGCCCTGCCGGCCGAGTGGCGGCTGGTGGCCCGCGACGCCTTCAGCGGCGTCGTCCTCTGGAAACGCGACGTCGCCCCGTGGGAGGACCATCTGCGCGGCTTCCGGACGGGCCCGGCCGCCATCTCGCGCCGCCTCGTCGCCGTCGGCGACCGCGTGTACGTGACGCTGGGCTACGGCAAACCCGTCACGGCGCTCGATGCCGCCACCGGCGAGACCGTGCGGACGTACCGCGGGACGGACGACGCGCTGGAAATCGTGGCGGCCGACGGCGTCCTGTACCTCGTCCTCGGCCCGGCCGTCGCACACGGGGCCGAACTGCCGCATCACGAGAATCTGGTGCAGGCGGAGTACGTGTCGCCGGATGGCAAAGGGCTGATGGCCCTGGCGGCCGACACCGGCGCCGTCCTCTGGCAGAAGAAGGACGCCGACACGGCGGACGTCATGCCCACGGCCCTGGCGGTGGCCGACGGCCGGCTCTACTTCCAGAACCCGAAGCAACTCGTCTGCCTCGACGCCCGCTCCGGCCGGCCCGCGTGGCGAGCCGACCGGCCCGTGGCCACCAACCGCTGGGCATGGTCGGCCCCGACGCTCGTCGCCCACGGCGACGTGGTCCTCTCGGCCGACCGCGACGCCGACTCGAAGGTCAGCCAGAAGGGAGGCGGCGACGGCAAGGTCCTGTGGGTCGTTCATGCCGTGGGCGGCCAGGCGCCGCCGGGGAAACTCATCGCCTTTTTGGCCAAGACGGGCGAACGGCTGTGGGAATCGAGCGCCCGCGAGGCCTACAACTCGCCCGTCGACGTCTTCGTGGCCGACGGTCTCGTCTGGACGGGCGTCCTCGTCAAGTCGAGCGAGCCCGGCATCACCCAGGGCCTCGACCCGGCCACCGGCGAGGTCAAGCGCACCCGGCCGCCGGATAGCCAGTTCTTCACCGTCGGCATGGGGCATCACCGGTGCCATCGGAACCAGGCCACCGAGCGGTACCTCGTGCTCGGCCGGTCGGGCGTGGCGTGGATCGACCTGAAGACCGGCCAAGGCGTGGCCGACCACTGGGTCCGCGGGGCGTGCCAGTACGGCGTGGTGCCGGCGAACGGCCTCCTGTACACCCCGTCGCACTCGTGCGCGTGCTACATCGAGGCGAAACTGAACGGCTACAACGCCCTGGCGCCCGCGCGGAAGAACGAGCCGTCCATCGAGCAGGCGAAGAGCCTGCTGGAGCGCGGCCCGGCGTACGGTGCGGCCTCGGCCAATCTGAAATCTGAAATCTCCAATTCGAAATCCCAGATTTCCGAGGCCGATTGGCCGACGTATCGCCACGACGCCGCCCGCACCGGCCGGACGCCCTCGCCCGTCCCCGCGCGCCTGGCGAAGGCGTGGCAGACGGACCTGGCCGCGCCGCTCTCGAGCCCGGTCATCGCCGACGGCAAAGTCTTCGTGGCCGAGACCGACGCCCACACCGTCCACGCGCTGGACGCCGCGTCCGGCGCCAAGGCCTGGAGCCGGACGGTCGGCGGCCGGGTCGACTCACCGCCCACCATCTGGAACGGCCTGTGCCTCTTCGGTTGCCGCGACGGCTGGGTCTACTGCCTGCGGGCCGACGACGGCGAACTCGTCTGGCGCCTCCGGGCCGCACCCTGGGACCGCCTCATCGTGGCGTACGGCCGGCTGGAATCGGTCTGGCCGGTCCACGGCAGCATCCTGGTGCACCAGGGGTCGGCGTACTTCGCGGCCGGGCGGTCCTCGTACATCGACGGCGGGATGGTCCTGTACCGCGTGGACCCGGCCACCGGCGAGGTGCAGGCGCGCCGGGTCGTCAATGACCGGGACGCCGAGACGGGCCTGGAGCCGCAGAAGGATGTGCGCGGCACGTCCATGCCGGGCGCGCTGCCCGACGTCTTCGCAAGCGATGGATCCTATATCTACATGCGCCATCACTGCTTCGACGAGGGCCTCGACGCGCAGAGCCCCGACGTCCCGCACCTCTTCAGCGCCAACGGCTACCTCGACGGCGCCTGGTGGCACCGGACGTACTGGATGTGGGGCACTCGCATGCAGACGGGCTGGGGCGGATGGGGCCGCGCAGGATCCGAGGTCCCCGCCGGACGCATCATGGTGGCCGACGACGCGTCGGTGTACACCTTCGGCCGGCTGAACCAGTACGGCACGGCCGGCACGCACGTGGGCCTCGAACCCCAGCAGCATCCTTGGGGCAGCACGCCTGCGCA
>JADHXV010000005.1 GCA_016782785.1 Planctomycetota bacterium
ACGACCCACGTCGTGGCCCAAGGGGAGGGGTAGCCTGTCAGAAAAACCTCACCGAATCTCGGTGTGGTGCGGAAGGCTGCGGGCCTGAGCCGCAGAGGATCCGACCGGACGCGTGATGCTGTAAGTTCTTTTCTTCGAAGGAGTTACATTCACGTCATGGCCGGGAGGTCCGTTCGCCGGCCTCCAGGCGTTTGACATTCGGGCGTACCCCTGTATGTTGTAGTATGTTGCCGGCGGGAGAAAACGATGGCCGCGGCGGCCATCGTCGCTCTATGGCCCTGCCTGTTAATATGGGCACTCTGGAAATTGTAGGAAAACCTGTGAAGGCAGGTTGTGATTTCGCCGATACAAGTACCACCTTGAACCCAGCCGGGAACCTATCCATGGGATTCTTGGGAATGAATCGAGGTTGGCAGTTGGCAAGGAATCTGTCCGGCCTGTCGTGCCGCTGCCTGGTGATCCGCGCCGACAAAGGGGGTGATGCAACGCGGGGCGTGGCGTCGGAGGACTGTTGCTAGCCGCCGCTCTCGGTGGGCGGCGAGACGAAAGGCCGGACAGAACCGTGTGTCAGAGGGGTACGTAAGACAAGGTCATTTGCCCGTCCCGGGCGAAGCATCGCATGAAGGAGATCCAGGTATGAAGCGTGCGGCGAAACAAGGTTTTACCCTGGTTGAGATTCTGATTGTGGTCATCATTCTGGGCATCCTGGCGGCCATTGTGATCCCGCAGTTCACCTCGGCCTCGAGCGAGGCCCGCGTCAGCAACCTCATGACCAACCTCCAGACCATCCGAAGCCAGTTGCTGCTCTACAAGACCCAGCACCTCGAGAACTACGCGGCCGACGGTGCCGGCGAGGGCCACGACGAGTTCGAGGACGAGATGTGCTCGTACAGCGATGAGGACGGGGCCACCAACGCTACGCTCGATGCCGACCATCCCTTCGGGCCGTATCTGACGAGCGTCCCCGTCAACCCGCTCTCGGGCGACAACACGGTCCGGGTGGTCAACAACGCGGCTACGGTGTTCGCGGCGCCTGCGGCTAACGGCGGATGGTACTTCAACGCCGCCACCGGCGAATTCCGGGCCGACCTCGTCGATGCCCACACCACGACCGACGGCACACTACTGAACGAACTGTAATCGCTGTGGGTGCGCAGCGGTGACCGCCAGCCTCTTCGTGTAGGGGCGAAGAGGCTTGGATCCGGAGGCAGGGACGCTTGGAGCGATCTCTGCCTCCGGTTGTTTTTTTATCGGCGGCCGCAGAGGGACACGGCATGCCGCCCAGCCGCCCCAGGCCGTGCCCCTACAGGCCCACGGTCCCCCAAGAGGCCTCGTTTCTACCGTCTTGGCAGGCACGAATGGCTTAAGGCCGGCCGCCGGCCATGCCGATAAACCGTACGCTTGGCCACCGACGGACGCGGAGCGTCCCGTTTTTTGGGCCATGCCTGTGAATCTGGGGGTTTTAGGGGGTTTGGAAAATGGCATCTCGCGATCTTCGGACCATATCACACGCCCTTATCCTAGTGGCGTTCATGTTGGGTCTCATAGCGGCCGCCCTGTGGCTCCGCGGCGGAGGGCTCGAGCCCCAGGCGTCGGCGCAAGTCCGGCGGGTATCAACCGAGAAGGAAGGCGGCATCCCCGACTCCGGCCGCCAGCGCATGGACATGATCGCCGAACTCCAGAAGATCAACGGCCGGCTGGAAGCCATCGACTCGGCGCTGCGAGGCGGCACGTACCGCATCCAGACGCTGGAGGCCAAGGGCGACGCGAAGGCGGATCAAGGAGCGCGATAATGCGGAACGGCACTTGCACGGCGGCCGGCACAGGCCGCGCGGGCGGCTTCACCCTGGTTGAACTGATCGTGGTCATCATCGTCCTGATGATTGCGGCGGCCGTGGTGATTCCAAACATCGGCACGGCGTCCGACACGCAGGCGACCAGCGCTGCCCGCACCCTGGCTTCGGACCTCGAGATGGCCCGGAACCTGGCCCTGATGACCCAGCGCCCGCATACGGTGCTGTTCAGCCCGACACGGCAGTCCTACAAGATCGTGGCCGACTACAGCGGCGGCACGTACGCCGCTACGCAGGCCATTCCGCACCCGGTGGTGGTCGGCAAGAGGTTCGAGGTGACGCTGGCCGAGCACAACGGCATGGGGAACGTCCAGGTCACGAACGTTTCGTTCGGCGGCGACGCCCGCGTGACGTTCGACGCCCTGGGCGACCCGTCATCGGCCGGCACCATCACGCTCCAGACCGCCGGCATGCAAATGGAAGTCTCAGTCGCCGGCCTGACGGGCAGCGTCTCGACGCACCGGGTGACGAACTAGCCGGGAAGGGGACGACGATGGCCCAGTTGCCCATCGGCGTAGACATCGGAAGCACGGCGGTGCGGCTGGTCCAACTGTCGGGCAGCCGGCGCGACCTGCGGGTCGTTGACGCCGCCAAGTTCGTCATTCCGCGCGAGGCGATGGCCAGCGACAGCCGGCAGCGGACGTTCATCGTCGAGCATCTCCGCCGCCTCGTCAAGGAACGCCGGTTCCGCGGCCGGGAGGCCGTCATGGCCCTGGCGCCGAGCCAGGTGGCTGTCCGCAATATCCGCATGCCCGACCTGGACGATGAGGAAATCGCCCAGGCCGTCACCTGGGAGGCCCAGAACAAGTTTCCGTTCGACACGGCCACGGCAGTCATCCAGTACCTGGAGGCCGGCCGGGTGCGCCAGGGCGACGAGGTGCTGGACGAGATCATCGTGTTCGCCTCGCCGCGGGTCGAGGTCGAAAGCCGCATCGAACTGGCCGCCGAGGCCCGGCTGGAACTGGTCAGCGTCGACACGGTCCCGTGCGCGGTCTTTCGCGGGTTCGAGCGGTTCCTCCAGCGGCGCGAGGACGAGGACATGGTCAGCGTATTCGCCGACATCGGGGCCGAGACGGCGGTGGCTATCTCCCGCGGCCGGGAGGTCGTGTTCGTCAAGACCATCCCGATCGGGGGCACGCTGTTCAACCGGGTGGTGGGCGAGTGCCTGGACCTGGAGCCGGCCGAGGCCGAAGCCCTCCGCCGGCGCATCGCGTCGCGTACGGCCGCCGGCGAGGCCGACCCGCACGACCGGGCCGCCCGGGCCGTCGCCGATGCCATCCGGCCGCACCTGGAAGACCTGGCCGACGAAATCGGTCTGTGCCTGCGCTATTACGGCGTGACGTTCCGCGGCGCGCGTCCGGAACAAATTGCATTCACCGGGGGCGAGGCCCATCACCCGCACGTGACGGCGACGCTGGCCGACCGCCTGGGCATGGAAGCGGCCGTGGCCGACCCGTTCCGAAACGTGCGGACGGACCACCTGGGCCCGGTGCT
This sequence comes from Planctomycetota bacterium, assembly GCA_016782785.1. Taxonomy (GTDB): domain Bacteria; phylum Planctomycetota; class Phycisphaerae; order FEN-1346; family FEN-1346; genus BS750m-G62. Next base: position 3,348 of record JADHXV010000005.1, read on the forward strand.
GGACCGTCGGGGGATTCGCGCCGAGTGGGCGACGGCGTTCGGTCTGAGCCTGAAGGGGTTCCACCTGGCCCACGACCACGCGGGCCAGTACGCCGCCTGACGAAACGGAGATCGTGCCGTGCGCGAACTCGAATTCTTGCCGGAAGAGTACCTGCGGGCCCGCTTCCAGCGGCGGATCGGGTTTGTGCGCTCCTGGCTGCTGCTGGCGATCGGGTTGGCGATGGTGCTCTACAGTTTCCAGATGGGGACGTGGGTCCGCGACGCGCAGGCCGAGTTGGTGGCACTGCGCGGGTCGGGGGCGGCGGTGGCGCCCGACGTCGCCAAGGTCCGCATGCTCCGGGCCGAGGCGCGCGTGTACAACGAACGGCTCGAGCGGCTCGACGCCCTCCGGCCGGCCCTGGCCGTCACCAACATCCTGGCCGATGTCGTCCAGGCCGTTCCCGACGCGGTGGTCCTGGAGTGCCTGGACGTGAGCACGTCGCCCGCTGAGTGCGGCGAGAGCCTGACGGTGCGCGTCCAGGGCCTTGCCCGGAGCGAGGAGGGCGTCACCGCGATGGTGGCCGGACTCGACGCCTTGCCGCGTTTCACGCAGACGATCCTGGTGGAATCGAGACTGGTCGACGAGACGCCGGACGGCCGGCGGGCTTTCGCCATCGAGGCGGAGGTCGTCCCGGAGGCCGCCCCAACGGCGCCGTCCGCCAAGGAGTGAGACGAACCGTGGCCGAGACCAACGCAACGCGGAAGCCGTCGACGAACGCCGGGCTCCGGCGACGCTGGGCCGTCGACCGCCGGCAACTGCTCATCCTGCTGGTGGCCGCCGTCATGCTCGCCAGTTTCGGCCTGTTCGTCCTGTGGCCGAAGCACGAGGAACTGACGCGCCTGGGCATGGCCGTGGGAAACGAGCGGTGCCTGCTGACGCAGCGCGTCTCGGCCAGCCACGAGGGCGTCCTCGTGTCGGCCCGGATCCCGAGCCTGCGCAAGGCCCGCGACAGCATCGAGCGCCGCCTGCCCGGCGAGCCGAACGTCGCCGAGTTCCTCCGCATGCTGGACGTGTGTGTGGCCCGGACGCCAACGGTCACGCAAGAGGTGGCCCGGTCGGCCGTCCCGTACACGGGGGGCACGCCGGCCATCGGGCTGTGCCTGATGCTCAAGGGGCCGTTCCTCGACGTGTACCGCGCCGTGGCCGGCATCGAGGGCATTGAACGGCTCAGCCGGTTCCGGCGGCTGCGGGTCAGCCAGGCCGACGCAGGCGGCAACGTGGTGGCCGAGGCCGAGATCCTCATCTACTACCTGCCCGACCAGAGCGAGGCAACGAATCAGACGTTGGCCCAGACGCAAGGCGAGACGCGCACCTGAGGCCGGCATGAGGGAACCACGAACGATGGCGACACCGTCGAAACACGCGGGCCTTGGGGCAACGCTCCAGGCCTGGTTCTTCGGCGGCCGGCTCCGGCGGTGGGGGTCGGCGCGGAGCCGCTGGCTGAACGGCGGCCTGACGGTGGCCCTTCTGTTGGCGGGCGTGGTCGCCTGGGTCCTGGCCCTCGTGCAGCCCTGGACGGTCCGCGCGGCCGACCCCGGCATCGTGCCCGTCAAGGGGCAGTTGACGCCGGACCGGATGCGTGAGGCGGCCGAGGCGGCCAGCCGCGCGCTCGACGCCCCGGCCCCGCTGGTGCCCAGGCTCGTTAGCCGGAACCCGTTCCGCTCGGCCGGCGCCCCGGCCGAGCCGCCGACAGCCGGCGGCGAGGCCGACGCGCTGGGCGTCGCGCCGACGCCCCGCGAGATCGCCGACGTCGTCAAGGACCTGAAACTTAAGGCGACCGTCCTCGGGCCGAACGGCCAGCGGTGGGCGGTCATCAACGGCAGCACGTACCAGGAGGGGGAGGAGGTGGCCGGTCTGACGCTTGTCGAGGTCCGGGAAGACCGGGCCAGGCTCCGCCGGGCCGATGTCACGTGTGTCCTGAAAATGGACTGAGGAGGATGTGTCATGGGGAGGGAGAGACCCCAACAACCGACCATGCGATGGCGACTGTTCCTGACGGCCGCGCTCCTCGTGGGCGCGTCGGCCGCCGGGGTCCTGGCGGCCGAACCGCCTGCGGCTGCGCCCACGCCACCGCCCGCCGAGACGGCCGCCCAGCCGGGCTCGGCCGTCAGCGGCAGCGGCAAGATTGAACTGCACGTCAAGGACGATGCCTTGGCCAACGTGCTGGAACTCTTGTCGCAGCAGTACCGGCTGAACATCGTGGCCAGCAAGCAGGCCACCGGCCGGGTCACGGCCGACCTCTACGACGTGACGGTCGAGGAGGCGCTCGACGCCGTCTGCAAGGCCGCCGGCCTCGGCTGGGTCCGCGAGGCCAACTGCATCTTCATCTACAGCAAGGAGGAACTCCAGGCCCAGGCCAAGGACGAGTCGCGCCTCGTGACCGAGGTCTTCGAGTTGAACTACCTCTCGTCGGCCGAGGCCGCCAAACTCCTGGAGCCGGTCAAGAGCGAGAAGGGCACCATCGCCGTCAGCAGCGCGCCGGAAGAGGGCATCCCCTCCGGGGCGGGCGGCGGCACGGGCGGCAACACCTTCTGCCTGCCCGACACGGCCGTGGTCCGCGACTTCCCCGAGAACGTCGAGCGGATGCGCGAGATCATCAAGAAGATGGACCGCCGGCCCCGCCAGGTTCTGGTCGAGGCCACCATCATCCAGGTCCAGTTGGACGACACCACGAGCCTGGGCGTCGACTTCAACGCCCTGGCCGGTGTCGATTTCCGCGACCTCTCCAACACCGCCACGCCCATCACCGACCCGACCATCATCCCCAACAACAACGCCACGACCGTGGACGCCGCCCAGGCGCCGTACGGCCAGGTGGCCCAGGTCGGGTTCGCCACGCAGGGCACGGGCCTGAACATCGGCGTCATCACCAATAACGTCTCGTTCTTCATCCACGCCCTCGAAACGGTGACCGACACCACCATCCTCAGCAACCCCAAGGTCCTGGCCCTGAACAAGCAGCGGGCCGAGGTCATGGTCGGCCAACGCCTCGGCTACAAGACCACCACGGTGACCGAGACGGCCAACGTGGAGACCGTCGAGTTCCTCGACACGGGCACCCAGTTGATCTTCCGGCCGTTCATCAGCGACGACGGGTACGTCCGCATGGAAGTCCACCCGGAGGTCTCGTCCGGCGTCGTCGTGGCCGGACTGCCGCAGGAAACCACCACCGAGGTCACCTGCAACATCATGGTCAAGGACGGGCACACCATCGTCATCGGCGGCCTGTTCGACGAGGACGTCTCGGTCGGCCGGAGCCAGGTGCCGGGCCTGGGGAACATCCCCGGCCTGGGCTGGCTGTTCCGCAGCAAGGAAGATTCCACCACGCGCAACGAGATCATCGTTCTCCTGACGCCGCACATCATCGCCGACGAGGAAGACGCCGCCGCCCTCGGCGAAAGCATCCTCTCCGACGCCAAACGCCGGTGCCTGGGTCTGAGGGAGGGCTTCAGTTTCTTCACCCGCGAACGCATCACCGTCGGCTACGTCCAGAAGGCCGAGGAGGCCTGGGCCCGGTACCAGCAGAGCGGCGCCAAGGCCGACCTCGACGACGCTCACTGGAACATGCAACTGGCCCTGAACGTGGCCCCGAACAATCTCAAGGCCCTGCGCCTGAAGGATAAGATCCTCACCGCCCGGACCGGCGAGCCGTACGCCCCGCCCAACGTCACCATCTGGGACAGGCTCCACGACCGGCTGCGGGCCATCGACGAGGTCCGCGGCGTGACGATGCCTCGCCTGCCGTACTTCCGCGTCCCCAGCCAGGACAAACCCAAGACCGACGCGCCGACCGCCCCCGCGAAGGATGCCCCGCAAGCCGGCTCCCGCCCGACTAACGAGAAGGCCAGCGCCGAGACGTCCCGCACGACCAAGACGAGGGAGGGAAACCATGCGAGTTAAACGAGCCATCCTCTGGGCCGCCGTCGTCGCGGTGTTCCTGGCGGCGGGGTGCGACAATCACATGACCCGCAAGCGGAACGAGGCCGGCCAGCGGTGGGCCGAGTCGCGAGCCGAGATGGTCACGACCCTGGCACGCCGCTCCTACGAGGGCGGCAACTTCAGCCGCGCTCGCGAGCAACTCGACCCCGTGCTCCGCGCCGCCAACCCGTATGCGCCCGCCTACGTCCTGGCCGCCAGGCTGGCGGCCGACCAGGGACGCCTGGACGAGGCCCGCGACTGCGCCCGCACCGCCGTCGAGGTCAAGCCCGAGGTCGCCGAGGCCCACTACGTCCTCGGCACCATTGAGCAGACGCTCTCGCACCGGCCGGAGGCGCTGGCGGCATTCGCCGAGGCGGCGCGCCTCGCGCCGACCGACCCGCGCTACGCCCTGGCCGAGGCTGAGATGCTCGTCGCCACCGGCCAGGTCGATGCCGCCGCCGTCGGCCTCGAGGCCGCGTCCGACCGCATGCCTGGGGCGGCCGAGGTGCATGCGGCCCTCGGCGATGTCTTCGCTCGCCAGGGCCGGTACCGCGAGGCCGCGGACCGCTACCGCGTGGCCCTTCGCCTGAACCCCGAGAACACGGCACCCACCCAGCGCCTGGCGGTGGCGCTGTTCCAGGCGGGGGCGTACGCCGAGGCCGAACCGATCCTGGCCGAGCTCGAGGTGTCCGAGCCCGACTTCGCCGTCGGATGGATCCGCCTGACGCGGGCCGACTGTCTTCTGGCCCTCAGGCAAGTGGACCGGGCCCGGGCCCTGTACCAGCGGGGCGTCGACGCGGCGCCCGATGACGTGGCCCCGCGGGTCGGCCTGGCACGGTGCGACGTCCTGGCTGACCGGTTGACCGAGGCCCAACGCCATCTTGAAGAGGTGCTGGTCCGTCAGCCCGAGCATCCTGAAGCGAACGGCCTGCTCGGCTACGTCCTGCTGGCCACCGGCCGGCCCGGCGAAGCCGTGCCGCACCTCAAACTTGCCAGGAACACCCAGCCCGGCCGCGGCCGGGAGACGATCGAACAGTGGCTTGTCCATGCCGAACAGGCGGTCACGCGCACGCCCTAGGGCCTGGCTGCACTTGGCCGGAGGAGCAAAAAGGATAGGGGGTCTCGGATGCCGTTAAGCGCGTCGCCGCGCCCGAGGGGTCGCGGCGGCGCGGGCGTCCGGTGGAGGTTGGTTGGTGTGATCGAACTGCGGCGCGTGGCGGCCGTTATTCTGCTCTGTGTCGGCGTCGGAGCGGGCCTGCACCTGTTGCTGGACCCGCTCCGCAACGCCGGCCAGGGCGCCGCCGACAAGGCGTTGACGCTCGGTGCGGGCGCCGCCTTGGCGGTGCTGGGCGCCATCGGGGGGTATCTCATCGCCCGCATCCCCAAGGAGCGCATCCGCGACGTGGCCGACCGCCTCGAGGTGCTGGTCCGTCGCGGCAGGGTGGGCATGGCGTTCAGCGACGCCGAGGCCGACGCCCTCGGCCGTTTCGGCCACGCTGTCAACCGGTACCTGGCGTTCGTCAAGGACGAGGTCGAGCAGTCGCAGATAGCCGTCAAGGAACGCCAGATCCAGATGAAGGTCCTGGAGGCCGAGAAGCGGCACGTCGAGGCCGTCATCCACGCCATCAGCGACGGGGTGCTGGTCATGGACTCGTTCAGCGACCTGGTCCTGACGAACGAAGCGGCCAAGGGCATCTTCGGTTTCCAGTTCGAGGCCGGGTCGCGCGTGCCCGTGGAAGAGGCCATCACCGATGCGACGTTCCTGGACCTCCTCAGCGAGATGCGCGAGTCGGGGTCGCTCGTCCCGCACCGGACCGCCGAGTGGAAGCGGGGCGCGGGCGAATGCGAGCGCGCCTACCGCGTCATCCTGAACACCGTTTTCGAGGGCCGCAAACGCGACCGCGTCAGCGGCGTCGTGGCGGTTCTGCACGACGTTACGCGCGAAAAGGAAATCGCGCGGGCCAAGAGCGACTTCGTCTCCAGCGTGTCGCACGAGATGAAGGCGCCGCTGGCCAGCATCAAGGCCTACACCGAGATGCTGGTCGACGGCGACGCCGACGACCCGGCCGAGGCCCGCGAGTTCCTGGTCATCATCGCCGGCGAGACCGACCGCCTGACCCGCCTCATCGACAAAACGCTGAACCTGAGCCGCCTGGAATCGGGCCTCATCGCGGCCAACAAGGCCGACCTGGCCGTCACGGAACTGCTGCGGGCAGTGGCCGAGGTCGTCTCGCCGCAGGCTGCGGCCAAGGGCATCCGCCTCGAGGCCGACCTCGCGCCCCTCTTCTTCCACGTCCACGGCGACCGCGACATGCTGTACCAGGCCATCCTGAACGTCGTCTCCAACGCCGTCAAGTACACGCCCGAAGGCGGCCACGTGGCCATCTCGACGTACCTGGATGACGGTGCTGTCGTCGTCGACGTGGCCGACACGGGCATGGGTGTGCCCGCCGACGAAATCGAACGCATCTTCGAGAAGTTCTACCGGTCGAGCCGGTCGGCCGACACGGCGGCCGGCACGGGGCTGGGGCTGCCGCTCGTCAAGCAGATTGTGGAGACCATACACGGGGGCCGTGTGGCGGTGGAAAGCGAGGTCGGCAAGGGGTCGGTGTTCCGGCTCTATCTGCCGGCCGTCCGCTGACACGCTGTCCTGGAGGCTGCAATGGCTGCAAGGGTCCTGATAGCCGACGACGAGCCCTGCATCACGGACGTGGTGTCGCGGAAACTGCGCAAAGAGGGGTTCGAGGTCATTGTGGCGGCCGACGGCCAGGAGGCGTACGAACTCGCCATGGCCGAACGCCCCGACTTCATCATCACGGACCTCCAGATGCCCCGGATGAGCGGCCTGGAACTGTGCGTCCGCCTCGCCGCCGAACTCGCCGAGCCCGTGCCGATCCTGATGCTGACCGCCAAGGGTTTCGAACTCGACCCGGCCGAGATCGCCCGTCTGCCCATCCTGGCGGTTATGACAAAACCGTTCAGTCCCCGCGAACTGCGCGACAAGGTCTGCCAGGCGCTCCAGGACCTTCGCGCGCCGTGAGGAACACATGCCGCCCTCGCTCACAACCACGCTGCCCGCCAAACCGCTCACCGTTCCGAAGGGGCTCGTGGAGGGCGTTCGCGCGCGGACGGGCGTGGCGGTCCACCTGTTCGACCTCCAGGGTGCGCCGCTCGCGGGGGGTGCCGGCGTCGCCGACGGTCCGGCGGGTCCCGCCGACGTCGAGACCCTGAGCCTCCTGGCCCGGGCCGCGATCGCCGACGACGCCGATCAGGGCGACGAGACGCCGGCCGGCCTGGCCGCCGCCTGGCCAATCCGGATTCGCGGCAAACCCGTCCTCGTGGCGGCGGCGGAACTTGACCTGGGGGGCGCCGCCGACACGGCGGTCGGCCGGCAGTGCCTGGCCGCCGTCGCCGAGGCCGTCCGCGCCCGCTTCGACGAGGCCGAGCGGACCCGGGAATGCGACTCGCTGACCGAGGCCCTGACGCAGAGTTTCGAGGAAATTTCGCTCCTGCACAACGTGGGCGAGGTTCTGCGGGTCACGCGGCCCATCGGGGGGTTGCTCGAGTACCTGTGCGCGGAACTGTGCGAGATCACGGGGGCCGAGGCCGCCGCCGCCTACGTGCCCGACGCCTCCGGCGGCGAGGCGAACATCGTCGTCCGCGGCGACCTGCCGCTCGCCGAGCAGGACCTGCCCGCCCTGTTTGGACACGTCGCCGAGACCGCCGCCGAGCATGTGCTCATCAACAATCATTGTCAGGAAGACCCCGCGCTGGCCGCCTTCTCGCCGCACCTTCGGCAGATGGCCGTCGTCCCCCTGGATTTAGGCGACGGGCCCCCCGGCGCCCTGGCCATTCTGAACCGGGCCGGCGCCGACTTCGACAGCCCCGAGGTCAAACTCATCCGGTCCAGCGCCGGCGCCGGCGCCGTCTTCATCGAGAACCGCCGCCTCTACAACGAACTCCAGGCGATGATGCTCGACCTGGTCCGCGCGCTGGTCTCGAGCGTCGACGCGAAAGACCCGTACACGTGCGGCCACAGCGAGCGGGTGGCCCTGACGGCCCACGCCCTGGCGTGCGAGATGGGCCTGCCCGACGACCAGGTCGAGCAGGCGTACATGGCGGGCCTCCTGCACGACATCGGCAAGATCGGCACGCCGGAGGCCATCCTCTCGAAGGAAGGCCGCCTGGCGCCCGACGAACGCCGCATCGTCGCCGAGCACCCCGGCATCGGCGGACGCATCATCCACGGCATCCGCAAACTGGAGACCATCCGCGAGGCCGTCATCCACCACCACGAACGCATAGACGGGTCGGGCTATCCCGATAATCTTCCAGGCGACGCCATCCCGCCGCTGGCCCGGATCGTCGGCCTGGCCGACGCCTTCGACGCCATGACGAGCAACCGCCCCTATCGGCCCATGCTCCCGCTGGACGCCGTCATCCGCGAGATCGAAAAGCACAACGGCACGCAGTTCGACCCGGCCGTCGTCGAGGCGTTCTTCCGCCTCGACATCGAGAACCTGATGGACCAGTTCGCCGAGCACGCCGCGGCCCGGCGCGCGGAAACCAAGAAAGGCTGAACACGCCATGACCACGATCGCCGATGCCTACGGCAGCATGATGGTCCTGTCGGTGGAGCCCGCCCTGACGAGCCAGGAGCACGAAGCGTTCCGCAAGGCCGCCGGCGAGCAGATTCGCTCGGGAGGCCGGTGGTTCGTCCTCGACCTCTCGGGCGTCGGCTTCTTCGATAGCCAGGGCCTGGAGGCCCTCGTCTGGTTCCAGGAGCAGGTGGCGTCGGTGGCCGGCATGGTGAAGGTGGCCGGTCTGAAGGGTCTGGCCCGAAAGACCTTCGAGATCGTCCGGTTCGATAAGAAATTCGAGGTCTTTGCCAACGTGCACGAAGCCGTGAAGAGTTTCCATTGACCGGCCCCGCGCCGGCGCCGGGCGGGGAGCGGCCCACCGGCGGCAGGACGCGGGCCGATGGCAGGAATCCAGCCATGAGTGCGAATGCGACGACGCGTCGGCGGGCCCGGCTGGGCGACCTTCTGGTCGCCCGGGGCGTCATCTCCGACGAGCAACTTCGCCATGCCCTCGAGGTCCAGCAGGGCGGCCAGCAGGACCGCCTGATTGGCGAAATCCTCGTCGACCTCGGCTATGCCAGCCAGGAGCAGGTCCTCTCGGCCGTGGCCGAGGCGTGCGGCGTGCCGTTTGCACGACTTGTGCCGCAGTTGGTCGATTCGGCGGTCCGCAGCGCGCTCCCGGCCTCGTTCATCCAGAAGCACTGTGTCTTGCCGCTGTTCCGCGTGCGCGACGTGCTGACCGTCGCCATCTGCGAGCCGTCGAACGTCTTCCTGGTGGACGAGATTGCGCACGCGGCCGGCCTGAGTGTCCAGGTGGTGGCCGCCACCGCCGAGAACATCTACCGGATGCTCGACGAGACGCGTCCGGACGGCCAGGAGACCGCGGCGATGGCCGACGAACCGGCCGCCGGCCTCTCGCTCGCCGACGGCATCCTGCTGCCGGACGATTACGAGACGATGTACGGCACCTGGCCGGCCGAAAAGGTGGCGGGGCTCTTGATCCGCGAGGCCGTCCGCGCCCGGGCCAGCGCCATCCACCTGGAGCCCGACGAGAAGGTCCTGCGGATCCGGTTCCGGATCGACGGCACGCTGCACGTGGTGATGCGTCCGCCGGCCCGTCTGGCCGAGGGGTTGGCGGCGGCGTTCTGCGAGATGCTGGGCGTCTCGGCCAGCGGCAGCCAGGTCCCCGACCATCACCGCAGCGCCCGGTTGCTTGTCCAGGGCCAGCCCGTCCAGTTGCACGTGACGGGGCTGGGCGGGGCGTTCGGCCGGCGGACCGTGGTCCGGCTGGTTCGCGAGGACGAGGCCACCCGACCGCTCGAAAAACTCGGCTGCGACTTCCGCCTGCTCTCGGCCTACCAGGACCTGCTGGCCGAGCCGCGCGGCCTCGTCCTGCTGGCCGGACCACGCGAAAGCGGCGTCACCACCACGCTCTACAGCACGCTGGGGGCGCTGGACCCGGTCCGGCTGAACGTCTGCACGTTCGAGTCGTCGGTCCACTTCGCCCTGCCGGGCGTCAACCAGTTTTCGCCGGCGACATGCGGGACGGCGGAGGCGGCCGAGGTGCTGCCGCGGCTCCTGGGCCAGCAGCCCGACGTCCTGGCGCTGGACGGCGTGCTCGACGGCCGCATCGCACCGCACGTGCTGGAAACCTCGCTGGAAGGGCGGCTGGTGGTGGCCCAGATTCGCGCGATGGACGCCGCCGACGCCGTCGCCCGGATGTCGGCCCTGGTGCCGCCGGACCTGCTGGCCGAGGCGCTGCGGGGCGTCCTGGCCCAGCGGCTGGCCCGGACGGTCTGCCTGCATTGCCGCGTCAGCCACGAGCCGCCGGCGGCGCTCAGGCGGCGCGTCGGCCGCACCTTCGGCCCGGTGGAGGAGTATGTCAACGGGCGGGGCTGCTCGAACTGCGGCCAGACGGGGTTCCTGGGGCGCATCGGCCTGTTTGAACTGGCGCCGATGGACGCCGGCTTCTCGGACCTGGTCCGCCGCCGCGCCTCCCCCGAGGCGCTGCGGCAGTCGATTCGCGAGGCGGGTCATCCGTCGATGTGGATCGATGGCATCAACAAGGTGCGGGCGGGAATCACGTCGATCGAGGAAATCCAGCGCGTCCTGGTGGGGTGCCCGGGCGGTCTGGCCGACGCCGTGCCGGCCGAAGAGGCGGCCGCTACTCCCGGACGTTCTCCTTGACCTGTTCGATCTTCTTCAGAATCCGGGCGCGTTCGCGCTTGCCCTTCTCGTCCTTGTCGGAAATCTTGTCGTGCACTTGCCGGTACATCTCCAGGGCGGTCTTGGGGTCGCCGCCCTGCAGGAAGGCATCGGCCACCTTCTCGGCGAACTTGGTGTCGCTGTACCGCTGTTTCTCGGGCTTGGCTTCGAACAAGGCCTTGTACAGCGCCAGCGAGTGCTTGTAATCGCCGAGACGGTGGTACATGTCGGCGATGGACTCGGTCAGTTCGTTTTCCTTGAGCCGCTCGCTCTCGGGGATCATGGCGTACACCTGGAGGTAGTGCGCGAGGGCCGGCCGCCATTCGCCCGCCTGCTCGTACAGGTTCGCGATCTTCTCCAGGTTGGTCCGGTGCTTGCCCATGACGCGCGACGCCACGCCCTCAACCTGCACCTTGATCGGCTCCGGGGCGTCCTGGGTCTTCTGCTGGAGTTGCTGGACCTGCTTGATAAGCGGCAGGAACTGGGCGTCGAACCGCTGGACCTGCTGGGCCGAGGCCACGATGAACGCCTTGAACTTCATCAGGTCGCCGGACCGATCGCCCTTGGCGAGCCGGCCGGGAACCTTGCTGGGGTCGTCGACGAGGCTGTTGGCCTTCTGCTGCATCTCCATGATCTTGCCCATCAGGGCGAATTCTTGCTGCTGAAGGGCCGAGAGCCGCTCGTCGATGACCTGGATCTTCTTGCTGATTTCCTCGCTTTCGCTCTCGGTGTCGCCTTCGCGCGTGTACGCGCGGGCGCCGGCGGCGCTGCCGATCAGGACAGCGGCCGCGGCCGCGAGCAGCACCAGCCGCCGCACCGACGATGTCGGACGATCGTTTCTCATGGTTCGGCCCTCGCTCTTCGAGCGTCCCGGGACGCGCGACGCGTGCGAGCGGGCCGCAGCCGCCGACCGGCCGTCACCCCTCGATGGCGGTAACGCGGACGGTCAGGTACGACTGCCGGTGCCCCACGTGGGTCCGGGACCTCTTTCGCCGGCGGACCTTGACGACCTCGAGTTTCGGCCCCTTGTCGGGACCGATGACCTCGGCCGTCACCTTGGCCCCCTCGATGAGGGGCTTGCCGACCCGCGCGCCCTTCTTGTCGGCGACCAGCAGGACCCGGTCGAACGTGATGCTGGCGCCAGGCTCGGCGTCGCGGGTGTCGATCTGGATGGTCTGGCCTTCCTCGACACGCAGCTGCGTGCCGCTGTCGTCGATAATGGCGTACATTGGACTCTCCGAACTCTCCGCACGATGACCCTGTCGGACAAACCGCGTCAGTGTACCGCCGGCGGGTGTTGGAATCAAGCGCCATTCGGCCGTAAGTACGGACGACCCCGGCAGTTGCCTATTCGCGCCGCCTGGGCCGTGCATGTGACCGTACCCGAGCGGAAGCGTGGGACAAGGGCTGTCATTCTGAGCGAGCGCAGCCCGTACGGGCCGTTTTCGTTGCTGTTTCACTTTTTGCCGGGTGTGACAGCGAGATTCTTCGTCGCCCTTGCGGGCTCCTCAGAATGACATTCGCTGCAGGCGAGCGCCGCTGCCGTGCCGCCCCCCGCCCGCGCAGGCGCTTGAACCCGCCGGCGCGGCGCGGTAAAGTGCCCGTTCCGCCTGATGCGACAAGGACGCCCCATGGCTACGGTGCCCGATGCGAGCGGCCGGTTCGGCCCCTACGGGGGGCGGTACGTCCCCGAGACGCTCATGGCCGCCCTCGAACAACTCGCCGACGCCTACGCCGAGGCCCGCGAGGACCCCGACTTCCAGCAGCAACTCGACTACCTGCTGAAGCAGTACGTGGGCCGGCCCACGCCGCTCTACTTCGCCCGACGCCTGACGGAGGCCTGGGGCGGCGCACGCGTGTACCTGAAGCGCGAAGACCTGACCCACACCGGCGCCCACAAGATCAACAACACGGTCGGGCAGGCGCTGCTCGCGGTCCGCATGGGCAAGACCCGCCTGATCGCCGAGACGGGGGCCGGCCAGCACGGCGTGGCCGCCGCCACCGGGGCCGCCCTGATGGGCCTAGAGTGCGATATCTACATGGGTACTGAGGACATGCGCCGCCAGCGCCTGAACGTCTTCCGCATGCAGGCCCTGGGGGCCCGCGTCGTCGGCGTCGAGACCGGCCAGCGGACCCTCAAGGACGCCATCAACGAGGCGATGCGCGACTGGATGGCCACCGTCGAGCACACGCATTACTGCTTCGGCACCACCGCCGGGCCGCATCCGTTCCCGGTCATGGTCCGCGATTTCCAGTCGGTCATCGGCCGCGAGATACGCCGCCAGTGCCAGAAGCAGGAGGGATGCCTGCCGACGGCCGTGGTGGCGTGCGTGGGCGGCGGCTCGAATGCCGCCGGCGCCTTCTTCGCCTTTCTCGACGACGAGGACGTTGCCCTCGTGGGCGTGGAGGCGGGCGGCCGGGGTCTGGCTTCCGGCCAGCACGCCGCGCCGCTCTGCGCCGGCAAGCCGGGCGTCCTGCACGGCTCGCTCTCGTACGTCCTCCAGGACGACGCCGGCCAGACGCTGCCCGTCCACTCCGTCAGTGCCGGCCTCGATTACCCCGGCGTGGGGCCCGAGCACGCCTACTGGAAGGACACCGGCCGCGTCCGCTACACCAGCGCGACCGACGACGAGGCCCTGGCGGCATTCGTGGAACTGGCCCGGACCGAGGGTATCGTGCCGGCCCTGGAGTCGTCGCACGCCCTCGTCGAGGCCAAAAAGATGGCCCCCGAGATGGACCGCCGCGACGTCCTCGTCGTGAACCTCTCCGGCCGGGGCGACAAGGACGTGGAAGAGGCCGCACGCCTTCTCGGCGACGGGCTGGCGAAAGGACCCTCGGCGTGAACCGCGTCACCGCCGTCTTCCGCCGCCTGCGCACCGAACGCCGGGCCGCCTTCATGCCGTTCATCGCGGCCGGTGACCCCAGCCTCGAGGCCACCGAGGCCATCCTCCGCACGCTCCAGGACCGCGGCGTGGCCGACCTCGTGGAACTGGGCGTCCCGTTCTCCGACCCCATCGCCGACGGGCCGACCATCCAGGCCAGTTACCAGCGGGCCCTGGCGCGGGGCGTCACGCCGCAGGCCATCCTCGATACGGTCGAGCACCTGCGGGGCGGGGGCCTGGAGATGCCCGCGTGCCTGATGGTCTCGTACTCGCTCGTCTATCGGCCGGGGATGGAGCGGTTCATCGAGCGTGCGGCCCGGGCGGGCGTGGACGGCTTCATCGTGCCCGACCTGCCCGCCGACGAGGCCGGCGCGCTGGAGCAGGCCCTGACGGCGGCCGGCCTCGTGTACGTGCCGCTGGTGGCGCCGACCACAACGCCCGCCCGCCGCGAGAAGGTCGTCGCCCACGCCACCGGGTTCATCTACTGCGTGGCGGTGACCGGCATCACCGGCGAACGCCCTGAACTTCCGAAGGATCTGGATGCGTACGTGCGCGGCATCAAGGAAGAGGCCAAGGCGCCGGTCTGCGTGGGGTTCGGCCTGTCGCGGTCGGAGCACGTTAAGGCCGTCGCCGAGGTGGCCGACGGCGCCATCGTCGGCAGCGCCATCATCCACCGCATCGCCGAGTGTGGCCAGGCGCCGCCCGCCCGCATCGCCGAGGCCGTGGCCGACCTCTGCGCCGACCTCTCGGCCCCGCTGCGCGGGTGATCCGCGGGCCTTCCTCTCCCTCAATGGGAGAGGGATGGGGTGAGGGTGAAACGCCGCGAAGGAAGCCCACACCCCCCTCACCCTGCCCTCTCCCGCCAGGGGAGAGGGAAACCACGGTGGCGCCTGCGCCGCTGCCGTGCCACCCGCCGTCAATCCGACCCGCCGTGCGGCCGGAGCAACCCTTCGATCTGCTCCTGCAACTTGTCCGTCATGCCGCGGACATGCTCGATGTCCCACCAGGCCCGGAACGCCGGCGGCGTCATCTGCGTCGGCAGCCCCGGCGGGACCTTCATCGGCAGGACCATCGGCCCGGCCCCGCTTGTGCCCTTGGGCGGCGCGAGCACCAGGTCGTACTGCGCGGGGTCCGTCGGCCGGTACGTGATGGTCCGGCCGGTGCGCGTGGCGGTCGGCAGGGCGGGCCAGTCGGGCGGGGCCGTCTCACGCATCTCGGCCACATCCTTCGGCAGCCGGCCACGCTGGGCGTAGAACCAGGCCACGTGGCGCGACAGGTCCGCCACCGCCTCGTCCTGCATCGCCTGGATGGCCTTAAAGGCGGGATCGGCGGGCGCGACCGTGCCCGTGCCGGGCGACCGCTCGGGCGATCGCTCGCACCCGCCAGTTAGGTACCACATGATCATATATAGGCTGGCCAGGACGGCCATCGACGCCAGCACCGTCCAGCGTTTGCTCTGCCACGACCCGGGCTCAGCCACGCGCGTCTCCTGCGTTCATTCGGGCGGCTGCTTGTCCGGCTGCTCGTCGCCGCTGCCTGCCTTGCGCAGCCGCCGGAACCGCTCCAGGCGCTCCTTCAACTGGGCCTCGCGGCCGTGATCGGTCGGCTCGTAGTAGGTCTTGTCGACGCCCAGGTACTCCTGCGGGGCCACGCCCTCGTCGTAATCGTGGGCATATTTGTATCCCTCGCCATGGCCGAAACGTTTGGCCCCGGGGTAGTTGGCGTCTCGCAGGTGCATCGGGACGGGCACGGTGCGGTTTTCGCGCACGTCCTCCATGGCCCGGTCGATGGCCAGGTACGCGGCATTCGACTTCGGGGCGCAGGCGATGTACGTGACGGCCTCGGCCAGGGGGATGCGGGCCTCGGGCATGCCGACGTACTCGACCGCCTGCATCGCCGCCACCGCCACCATCAGGGCCGCCGGGTCGGCGTTGCCGACGTCCTCCGCCGCACAGATGACGACCCGCCGGGCGACGAACCGCGGGTCCTCGCCGGCCTCCAGCATGCGGGCCATCCAGTAGATGGCCGCGTCCGGGTCGCTGCCGCGCATGCTCTTGATGAGCGCGCTGGCCGCGTCGTAGTGCTCGTCGCCGGTGCCGTCGTAGACGATCGCCTTTTGCTGGATGCTCTCCTCGGCCACCGCGAGGTCGATGCGAATCGGGCCCGCGTCTTCGGGCGCGGCGTTCGGGTCCGGCACCTGCGAGAGGACGGCCACCTCGAGGGCCGCGAGGGCCCGCCGGGCGTCGCCGTCGCTCGTGGTGGCCCAGTGGTCGAGGGCCTCGTCGGCCACGCGGAGGTCGTACCGGCCAAGGCCGCGCTCCTCATCGGCCATCGCGCGGCGAAGGAGCGTGCGGATTTCGTCCTCGGCGAGCGGCTCGAACCGGAAGATCTGGCTCCGCGAGACGAGCGGGGCGTTCAGGGCGAAGAACGGGTTCTCGGTCGTCGCCCCGATGAGGATGATGACCCCGTCCTCCACGTCCGGCAGCAGCACGTCCTGCTGGGCCCGGTTGAAGCGGTGGACCTCGTCCAGAAAGAGCACCGTGCGCCGGCCGGTCGTCAGGAGCCGGTCGCGTGCCCGCTCCAGGACCTCCCGCACCTCCTTGACGCCGACGAGGGCGGCGTTCATCGGCTCGAAGGCGGCGCTCAGGCGCCCCGCGATGACCTCCGCGAGGGTGGTCTTGCCGGTGCCGGGCGGGCCGAAAAGGATCGCCGACTGGAGGCGGTCGGCGTCGAGCATCCGCCTCAGCAGCCGGCCGGGGCCGAAGAAATGGGCCTGGCCGACGAACTCCTCCGGCGTCCTCGGCCGCATGCGGACCGCCAGCGGTGCCCGCTCGCGGAGGGCCCGCTTTTCGCTTTCGTTGAAAAGGCTCATGCGGCGTGTATTATAGCAGGTTGCGTGCCGGCGTGTCACCCGGCGCCGGGGCGGAGGCGATGACCGGTCCTCGGGGGGTGAGACGAGCGGTGCGTGAAGGGGCGCGCCAATCGGCCCCCGAAGGGGGCCCAAGAGAATAGCCCACGGCGTCAGCCGTGGGTCAGGAAGCGCCGCGAGAACCCGAGCCCCGGAGGGGCGCAAGACCATGTCCCATTCCTACGCCTCCCTCTTGACGCACGTGGTGTTCAGCACGAAGGACCGCGCGCCGCTGATTGCCGACGAATGCCGCGGGAGGTTTTTCCCGTATCTCGGCGGCATCGCCCGCGAACAGGGGGCCAAGGCCCTGACGATCGGCGGCACGGTCGACCACGTGCACCTGCTCCTGTCGCTGCCGCCCACGTGCTGCGTGGCGGACGCGCTTCGCGACCTCAAGGCGAATTCCTCGCGATGGATTCACGAAACGTGGCCCGATCGCCGCGCGTTCGCCTGGCAGACGGGTTACGGGGCGTTCAGCGTCAGCGAATCGAACCGCGAAGGCGTTCTCCGGTACATCCGGGAGCAGGAGCGACACCACCGGCGGCTGACGTTTCAGGAGGAGTTCCTGGCGCTTCTGAAAAAGCACAAGATTGCATATGATGAGCGATATATCTGGGTGTAACGCTCCGGCGTTTCTGCCGCCCCCTTCGGGGGCTTGGGGGTCTGGGGTGGGCCGCGGTTCCCACGGCTGACGCCGTGGGCTATTATCGGCCGCCCCTTCGGGGCGGATACGGCTCTGCCGTGCCCTTCGGGGGCTTGGGGGTCTGGGGTGGGCCGCGGTTCCCACGGCTGACGCCGTGGGCTATTATCGCCCGCCCCTTCGGGGCGGATACAGCTCTGCCGTGCCCTTCGGGGGCTTGGTGGTCTGGGGTGGGCCATGGTTCCCACGGCTGACGCCGTGGGCTATTATCGGCCGCCCCTTCGGGGCGGACATGGCGACGGTCGGCCCCCGAAGTGAGCGACGGTCGGCCCCCCGAAGGGGGCCGGAGACAATAGCCCACGGCCCGAGCCGTGGGTCAGGATGCGCCGCCACGAACCCGAGCCCCGGAGGGGCGGTAGACGGTGCCGGCGAAGCGAGGAGCGCGCGTATTCGGCCGTGGCGCCGTGGGCAACATGAAATGTCCGCACCCGGCCAACGACCGGCGGCGCGGCAACGCGAAGCGCCCGCATCCGGCCAACGGCCGGCGGCGCGGTAAAATGAAACGTCCGCACCCGGCCAACGACCGGCGAAAAACGGCGAAGGGGTCCACCATGTCCGCTCGAAGGGCGAAACCGACGGCGACGCACGACCTGCCGCTGCCCGTGCGGCCGGCGTTCCGGCGGTCCTTTCTGGACTTCGAGCGCGGCATCCGGATGGGCGGCCTGGCGCCGAACGAGCGCATCACGCAAATTATCAAGATGCTTCTGAAGGACCGGCACGCCCAGGACTTCGTCATCGACAAGTGGGGCCGGGGGCGGTACTGGCAGTGGATCTGCTGGCTGCCGCGCGCCAACCGCGACGCCAAGCCGCGGTCCTCCGGCTACAACTTCTCGTGCGCGAAGTTCTTCGTGGCCCTCGACCGCGACCGGCGCGAGTTGCAGGCGGGTCTCCAGATTGAACGCGCCACCGTCCACCGGGGCAGGGGACCCGCGCGCGAGGTCACTCTGCGCGACGACTGGGACTATCATCGACTCATGGCGAATCTTCGCAGCGGCACGCCGCTGGCGAGGGAACTCAGGCGCCTGGCCGTCGACGAGGGGTTCACGGTGTACGTCGGCAACACGCCGGCCCGGCGGGCGACGTTCCGCGGACGGGGTTGGCGCGGACCGGCCGCCGTCCGGCGGGCCCTGGAGGCCGTGCCGGACGACGACTGGGGATGGTTCCAGGTCTATTACCCCACGCCGGAGAAGGAACTCGACCGGATGACCGGCGACGAGATCGTCGCGACCGTCCTGGCTGTGTTCGACGAGGTCACGCCGGCGATGAACCACGTGATGACCGAGCCGTGCCTGCGCACCCGCTCGCCGCGCGGGAGGAACGGAGAGACGCCATGACGACGCAGCCGTCACCGGTGCCCGGAAACGCCGCTGGCGCGAGGCCCGTGCCGCGGGGGCTCTACCGCGCGGCCGTCGCGGCCATCGTCGTCGCCACGCTGGCCGTCGCCTACCAGTTCTACGACATGGCGTGCCCGAACACGTTCGTGGGCGACATGTACGGCCTGATCGTGCTGGTGCGGCTGGTGCCGCTCGTGGCGTGCGGCGTCGTGCTGACGGCGGGCGGCGTGCTGGCGGTCGTCGGATGGACGCGGCGGCGGCGGGGACCGGTCATCGCGGGGGCCGTCATCGCCATCGCAGCCACGTTGCCGATCCTCGGCATGGCCGGTCACGTGGCCTGGGAGCGGCACCGGAACGCGGTGCGCGCCACGTACCCGGACCGCAGCGTGGAGGACCTCTTGCGCCTGGCCAACGAGGAACACGACCAGTTCGCCGTCGGCGCCCTGAGCACAAAGGGCGACCTGGCGGCCGTGCCGGGCCTTCGGGCGATGCTGCTGGACCCGGAGGCGCCAACGAATCTGCGCATCTGCGCCGCGCAAGCGATCGCGAACCTCGGCGGCCCGGAGGCCCGCGAGGCGCTCGAGACGGCCCGCGACGGCGTGACCGACCCGGACGTGCAGCGGGCGGTCGGCTATGCCCTGGAGTCGCTCGACGCCATGGCCGGCGAAGCACCGGGGCCGGCCGGGTTGCCGTAAGGCCTTTTCGTGGAGATTCCCGTCTGTGATGTCCGATTTATCCAGGGCCGGCCCACGAACGCGCCCCGACCGCGGGAACGCCCATGCTCACGGACAACATCCTGGACCTCATCGGCAACACGCCGCTCGTGCGTCTGAAGGGCGAACGCGTCTTCTGCAAGGCCGAGTTTCTGAACCCGGGCGGCAGCATCAAGGACCGCGTGGCCCTGGCGATGATCGAAGGGGCCGAACGCGACGGCAAGTTGAAGCCCGGCTCCATCCTGGTCGAGCCGACCTCGGGCAACACCGGCATCGGCATCGCGCTGGTGGGGCGGCTCAAAGGGTACCAGGTCCGCATCGTCATGCCCGAGGGGATGAGCGCCGAGCGGAAGAAACTCATCCTGGCCCTCGGGGCCGACCTCGTGCTGACGCCCGCCGGGGAAAGCATCGACGGGGCCGTCCGCCGGGCCCGCGAAATCGCCCAGGAGGACCCGCGCGTCTTCGTGTGCCAGCAGTTCGAGAACCCGAACAACCCGCGGGTCCACTACGAGCAGACGGCCCGCGAACTCTGGCGGCAGACGACCGGCGAGATCGCCTGCTTCGTGGCCGGCGTGGGCAGCGGGGGAACGCTTCAAGGTATCGGCAAGTTTTTGCGCGAGCACCGGCCGGACGTGCACCTGGCGGCCGTCGAGCCGAAGAACGTCTCGGCCCTGCTGGGCCACGAGCCGGGCCTGCACCAGATTCAGGGCATCGGCGACGGGTTCGTGCCGGCCATCCTCGACACCTCGCTCATCGACGAAATCATCGAAGTCACCGACGAGGCCGCCATCGAGACCACGCGCGAACTGGGGCGCGACTTCGGCCTGCTCGTGGGCATCTCGTCCGGGGCGAACGTGTGGGCGGCCAGGCAACTGGCGGGGCACGTCGAGGGGAACATCGTCACGGTCCTGCCGGACCGGGCGGAACGTTACTTCTCGACGGCGCTCCTGTAAATGACGAATGACGAAAGGCGCGCCGGCGCTTCGTCATTCCTCATTCGTCATTCTCTCGTCATTCGGAATTCGTCATTCCTCATTACCATGACGCGCGATCTTCACTGAGCACTCGCCAGGTACTCCCGGATGGCCTTCCCCAGTGTCTCGAACGTCCACCGGCGTTTGGCGTCGTCGGTCTCCAGCAGCGTCACGCGGAACCCTTCGCGCTTGCAGCAGAAGCCGGTCAGCGGCACGACCACGATACCAGTCGAGGCCATCAGGTAGTAGACGAACCGCTGGTCGTTCGGCACGGCCTGGACGATGCGTTCGGTCATCTCACGGACGCGAGCGTCGGCGATGGGCAGCGTCTGCCGGTCGTTCAGCACGCCTTCCTCGAAGAGGGCGGTCATGTAGAACGCGCCGCTGGGCATGTTGACGAGGACGCCGGGCAGCCCCTGGAGCGCCGCGTGGGCCTCGCGGGCCCGCCCCTCGAACATGACGGCCCGCCGGGCCAGGTGGTCGGGGTACCGCGGGTCGCCCATGATGCGCGGGACGGCCATCTGGGGGGCGGTGGTCGAGCACACCTCCAGCCGCTTCGATGCCACGAGCGAGTTGACGTACGTGTCGAACATCGGGTCGCGGTGCCGGTTGAGGACCTCGATCCATCCGCACCGCGCGCCGGGCCACGGCACCTCTTTCGAGACGCCGCGCATCACCAGGCCGCACACGTCGCCGATGACCTCGGAGGTATGGAGCGTCTCATTTCCGTTGTAGACAATATGGGTGTAGATTTCATCGCAGATGACGAACAGGCCGAACTCGCGCGCGATCTCGACCATCCCCTCGACCACCTCGCGCGGGTACACCGCGCCGGTCGGGTTGTCGGGGTTGATGAGGAGGATGCCCGCGATCGAATCGTTGTACTTGACCTTCAGGCGCAGGTCGTCCAGGTCGGGCATCCAGCCGTTGTACGGGTCCAGTTCGTACGTCAGGTGCTCGTAGCCGGAGTGGGCGGCCTCGGCGGAGGAGTGCGTGCTGTAGGCCGGCGTCGGGCCGATGACACGGGCCTCGCGCCTGAGGAAGCCGTACACCTTGGCCACCGCATCGCCGATGCCGTTGAAGAAGACGATGTCGTCGGGCGTGACGCGGGCCCCGCCGCGCTTGTTGACTTCGGCCGCCAGAAACTGGCGGGCCTCGGGCACGCCGGCCGTGTCGCAGTAGCCGAACGCCAGGTTCTCGTCGATGACCTGGTGGATGATAGCGCGGATCCACGGGGCGATCTGTTCGCCCTTCTGGACCGGGTCGCCGATGTTCTCGTACGTCATGTCGACGCCGAGGTCGCGGAACCGGTGCGCCACCTGGACAATCTCGCGGATGGCGTACGTCAGGCTCCCGGCCCCGGGGTGCACGATGTTGCGTCGCATGGCTCGTCCTGGCACGATGACCGACCGTCCCTTTCTTGTCACGAGGCGAAGCACGTCGGGCGGTGAACGGCTCAGTATACACAGAGCCGGCCGAGTGTCCAGCCCCCGCGCGGCGGTCCGCACGGCGGCGTGGTGCGACTCGTAGCGGCGCGGCCATGCAGCGCCGGGCCGATCTCGAGCCCGCTGTGTAAGCAGCGGGGTACGTCCGATTTGCCGTGCGATGCTCCCGCGCCATTCCAACGTACCCGCGACCTCACGGTCGCGGCTCGAACGGCGTGCCGCGCGGCCCGGGCGCCGGAATCGCTGGACACGCCGCGCCTCACCACCCACAATAGCCGCTGCGGGCCCACCGAGTGTGCCCGATCCATGAAAGGAGTATCCCATGCCGCTCAGTCACCTGTCGCGCCGGCGTTTCCTGACGGGCGCTGCCGCCGGCGCCGCCTTGGCCGCCTCCGCCCCCGCGAGCCTGGCCGCTCGGGCCGCAGCACCCGCACCGCCCGCTCCGGCCTCTCCCGCCGCTCCCGCCGCCGCGCCGCCGCCTGGGGAGGCCGACGAGCGCGGCGCCCAGCGGCTCACCCTCGAGGCGCTTCGCCGGTGGGAATCGCTCGGCTACGGCATGTTCATCCACTTCGGCCTGAACACGTTCGTCGGCAAAGACATCCCCCGGACCGACCCGCCGGCGGCCGCGTACGCCCCCGACCGTCTCGACGTGGACCAGTGGGTCTCCGTCGCCCGCGATGCCGGCATGAAGTACGCCGTCCTGACGGCCAAGCACACCACCGGCCACTGCCTCTGGCCCAGCGACCACACCGACTACACGGTGGCCAACAGCCCCGTCAAGACCGACGTGGTCGGAGCGTTCGTCAAGGCGTGCCGGCGGGCGGGCCTCTTGCCGGGCCTGTACTACTGCTCGTGGGACGACCACCACATGTTCGGCGGCCAGACGCCGGCGGTCGTCAAGTGGTCGCCCATCATGAACCGGTTCCCGAAGCCCGGCGAGGCCCTCGCGCCGTTCACCTCGTCGCTGTACCAGTCGTTTCAGACGGCCCAACTGGAGGAACTCATCGCCCGCTACGGGCCGCTGGCCGAGATCTGGATCGACATCCCCGGCGTCCTCGGCCGCGGGTACCGGACGTTCCTGTATCAGCACTTGGCTGGCCTCCAGCCGGAGGCGGTCATCATGATGAACTCGGGCATCGGCTCGGGCGAGAAGTACGACGTAGCCTACGCCTGGCCGTCCGACCTCATCGCCATCGAACGCCGCATGCCGCCCGAGACCGGCCACCGAACGTGGCGAACCATCGAGGGGCAACGCTACTATGTGCCGGGCGAGGTGTGCGACCCCATCAGCAGATACTGGTTCGGGATGGAGGGCGACGCCGCCCGGCCCGTCGACGCCTTGGCCGAACAGGTCACGGCCTGCCGGCAGCGGGGCGTCAACGTCCTGCTGAACGTCCCGCCCGACAAGCACGGCCGGATCCCCGACGGGCACGTGCAGGCGCTGGCCCAGTTGCGCAAGCGCCTGAACCTGTGACCGTGCGACGCGCGCCGCCGCCCGCGAGCGTTTTTCGAGCCGCGTGCGTTTTTCGAGCCGCGACCGGAAGGTCGCGGGGACGACCGAACCTCGGCGTGCGCCCGGGGCGCACCGGCGAAAGGAGTTTCCGATGCCGCTGGGTCCCCTCTCGCGCCGCCGATTCCTGACGAACGCCGCCGGCGCCGCGGCGGGCGCCGCCGTCGTCGCCACCGCCGCTCCCGCGGTCCTTGCCGCCCCGCGGGGTGCGCCGCGCGCCGCCTCGTACGACGGCCGCGACGCCTCCGCCGCCTGGCGCGAGGCCGCCCATCGCCGCATCGACCAGCACCGCAAGGCGGACCTCGCCGTCACGGTGACCGATGCGGACGGCAAGCCGTTGCCCGGCGCGCAGGTGACCGTCGCGATGCGTCGGCACGCGTTCGGGTTCGGCTCGGCCGTGGCGGCGGACTGCCTCGTCGGCGAGCGCGATGACCACAAGCGGTACCGCGAGACCGTCCGCACGTCCTTCTCGAAGGTCGTCTTCGAGAACGACCTCAAATGGCCGCAATGGGAAGACCCCGCCAACCGGGCCCGGACGCTGAAGGCGCTGGATTGGCTGGAAGGCGAGGGCATCGTCGTCCGCGGCCACTGCCTGGTCTGGCCGTCGTGGCGCCGCATGCCGGGGGACGTGGCCGGCCTGAAGGATGACGAGCCCGCCCTGCGCCGCCGCATCGCCGGCCACGTGCGCGACGAGGTGTCGGCCCTGAAGGGACGCATCGCCGACTGGGACGTCATCAACGAGCCGTTCTGGAACCACGACGCCATGGACGTGCTCGGCCAGGACGCCATGGTCGAGTGGTTCAAGACGGCCCGTGCGGCCGACCCCGCCACGGTCCTCTACCTGAACGACCAGAACATCCTGGCAGGCGGCGGCACCGACGCCGCGCACCAGGATCACTACGAGCGGACCGCGCGGTACCTGGTGGACCAGGGGGCCCCGCTGGGCGGCCTGGGCATGCAGTGCCATTTCGGGGGCAACCTGACGCCGCCCGAACGGATGCTCGCGCTGCTGGACCGCTTCGCCGCCTTCAACCTGCCCATCCAGATCACCGAGTTTGATATCAACACCAGTGACCGCGACCTCCAGGCCGACTACTTCCGCGATTTCCTCACGGCCGCGTTCAGCCACCCCCAGGTCGCGGGTATCGTGATGTGGGGCTTCTGGGCCGGCCGGCACTGGAAACCCGAGGCCGCCCTCTTCGAGCGCGACTGGACGCTTCGGCCGCACGGCCAGGCGTGGCGCGACCTCGTCCTCGGGCGCTGGTGGACCCGCGCCAGCGGCCCCGCGGACGCCCGCGGCCGGTTCGCCGCGCGCGGCTTCCTCGGCACGTACGAGGTGACCGGGACCGCCGGCGGCCGGACGAAGACCGTTCCCGCGGCGCTCGGCCAGGACGGGGCGACCGTCACGGTCCGCCTGGACTGATTCGGCGCGCGAGCCGTGCCACGGCCGGCCTCGTCCGGCCGTGCGCGGTGCGGTGGCGGGATCACGGCGGGGCAAGACCCGCCGTGGCACATCGCGTGGGAGGACCCCCGCGGCACGGCCGCGCGAAATGCGTTGACGCCGCCGCCCCGGCGGGGTATCGATAACAGACGGGACACGTCCACACGAAAGGGGAGATGTATGCGCCCGCCCATGCTCCGCCCGGAACCGCTGCTGGTCCTGCTTGTGCTGATGGCAATCGTCGCCGCGGCCGGCTGTGCGCCCTCGGAGTCGTCCGCCCCCGCGCCGCCGGAATCGACCGCGCCCGACGCGCGGCGGCCTTCCCAGGCCGACGCGGATCGTGCTCCGGCAGACGACGTGGTGGCCTCGGAAGGCCACCACGCGGGAACAGGACCCGCCTCGCCCGCCGCCCCCGCCGAATCCGTTTCCTCGGGGACGGCCGCCGCTCCGGAGAAGGCCGCGGCCGCGCCGGCCGCCGACACCGTCCGCCTCCAGCCTGCTGACCTCGTCTACCGCGGCACGTTCCGCCTGCCGGGACCGTCCGGCGGCTCCGACTGGACGTGGTGCGGCGACGCGCTGGCGTACCGACCCGACGGCGACCCCGAGGGCGGCGGCGACGGGTATCCCGGGTCGCTCTTCGGCTTCGGCCACGACCATCAGCACTTCGTCTCGGAGATCAGCATCCCCGCGCCGGTGGTCTCGAAGGGGAAGGTGCTGGCCGATCTGCCGACCGCGAAGACGCTCCAGCCGTTCGCCGACGTCCGGGCCGGCCACTTCGCCGACTACGAGATCCCGCGGGCGGGCCTGGCGTACCTCCCGCCACAGGGCGACCAGACCTCGCCGAAACTCTACTTCTCGTTCGGCCAGCACATGCACGAGACGTTCAAGGGCCCCACCCTGTGCTGGTGCGAGCCGACCCTGGCCGACCCCAAGACCGCCGGCCCGTGGCGGCTGGGCGAGTTCACCGAGTACGTGACGGCCGATTACCTGTTCCCCCTGCCAAAGGCGTGGGCCGACGCGCACGCGGGCGGCCTGCGGCTGGGGTGCGGGCGGTTCCGCGACGGCGGGCAGGGCAGCATGGGCCCGGTGGTCATCGCCTTTGCGCCGTGGCAGCACGGCAACCCGCCGGCGGCCGACACGCAACTGAAGGCCGTCCCGCTGCTCCTCTACTCCTCGGTGTACGACGAGCCGGACCAGCAGCACACGGTCCGCGATTACCATCACTCCGACGATTGGGCCGGCGCCGCCTGGCTGACCGACGGCACGAAGGCGGCCGTCGTGTTCGTCGGCACCAAGGGCGTCGGGAAATGCTGGTACGGCTTCGCGAACGGCGTGGTCTGGCCCGAGGAAGGCCCCTGGCCGCCCGTCCCGCCGTTTCCCAACGACCAGCGCGGCTGGTGGTCCACGGAGTTCGTCCGGCAGATGCTCTTCTACGACCCGGCCGACCTGGCGAAGGTGGCTGCCGGCACGATGAAGCCGCACGAGCCCCAGCCGTACGCCGTCATGGACCTGGACCCGGTCCTGTTCAGCATCAAGGGCAAGCAGCAGACGCAGAAGGTCATGGCGTGCGCCGCCGACATGGACCGGGGGCGCCTCTACGTCTTCGAGCGCAACGCCGACGAGGACGGCCGGGCCCTGGTGCACGTGTGGGAGGTGAAGTAGGCCGGGACGACGTCCCGGCAGGCAAAACGCGGACGTGCGGGCCGGGGCATATCAGACGGCGGGCGGTCCGGCTGCGGCAACGACCGTGTGCCGACCCGCCGGCGCAGGCCGCGCCGCCGTCCCGGCCGCCCCTCAGGGCGTGCGGATGGCCGCGACGACAAAAACCGACGCGTCCTTCCGTCGCTCGGCGGGCGTATGCAGCCGGTCCAGGAGCAGCATGGCGGCATGGGCGACGGTGTTCAGCGCCGGCCGGAGCAGCGCCGGCGTTTTCCGCGCGAGCGCGTCGTGCAGAAGCATCGCGCCTGCGGGCGCCAGGCCCATCGCCCCCTCCAGCGAGACCACCCGGAACCCCATCTGCGCCAGGACGTTGACCAGCCCCGGGCTGGTCCATCGCCACAGGTCCTCCGGGTCGCGGTGATATTTGTATATACCATGTGTCGTCAGAATGAGCAGCCCGCCCGGGACCAGCAGCCGCCGGCACTCCTTGAGGTACGCGAACGGGTTCGGCACGTGCTCCAGCACCTGGGTCGACAGGACGATCTGGGCGATGCCGTCGGGCGCCGGCACCGTGGCGTCCGGCCGCAGGTGGACCTCGGCCCGCGGGTTCGCCGGGAAGTCCACACCGATGTATCGCGATGCGTACGGCTCGAAGAGCGGCCGGTACGGCATGCCGCCGCAGCCGTAATCCACCAGCCGGTAGCCCTGGTCCTTCTTCAGGTATGTGGCGATGACGTGATCGATCCGGCCCCGCAGCAGCCGCAGCAGCGCCGCCCCGCGCTGCGACAGCGGCGGGTTCAGGCGGTTCAACGCGTCGCCGGGACGGTCGGCGGGCGGCTTTGTCGCCGGGGTGGGCACCTGCGCGTCGGGCACGTGCGTGTCTCCAGGACGGCCGCCTGGCGGCGGGCGTTCGCCCTCGGTCGCAGTCCGGCGGCGGCGCCCGCCGCCGTTAGCGGCTCCGCGGGTCGAAGGCGTCGCGGAGGCCGTCGCCCACGAAGTTCAGCCCCAGCAGCGTCGCACCCAGGCACGCGCACGGGAACACCAGCAGCCACCAGTACGCCTCCACCGGGTTCAGGGCCTCGACGGCGTCGGAGGCCAGCGTCCCCCACGAGGCCAGCGGCGGCGTCACGCCCAGGCCGAGAAAGGAGAGGAACGATTCCTGGAGGATGGCCAGCGGCACCGTCAGCGTGGCGCAGACCAGAATCGTGCCCGTCAGGTTCGGCAGCAGTTCCTTGAGGATCGTCCGGACGGTCCCCGAGCCGACGGCCCGGGCGGCCTGGATGAACTCCGCCTCCCGCAGCGCCAGCACCTGCCCGCGGACCACCCGGGCCATCGTCAGCCACGAGACCGACCCGATGGCCAGGAACAGCACCACCACCCGCAGCCAGGCGAACTGTTCCTCGATGAGCACCAGCAGCAGGATCACGACGAGCATGTACGGCAGCCCGTAGAGGACGTCCACGATGCGCATCATGACCGTGTCGGTGCCCCGGCCGATGTACCCGGCCGTCATGCCCCACATCGTGCCGATGAAGACGCTGACCACCGCGGCCGAGAGGCCCACGCCCAGCGACACGCACCCGCCGATGAGCGTGCGGTGGAGCATGTCGCGCCCGAGCGTGTCGGTGCCGAACAGGTGGCCCGGCGACGGCGGCTGGGGATGCTCGCCCGGCAACTGGTCGCGGTAGGGCTGCGGCTCATCGTGGGCGGCGGCCCGGGCGTTCCAGACCAGGCCCGCGAGGCTCCCCAGGACCATGACGGCCAGGATCGCCAGGCCCGCCATCGCCAGGCCGTTGCGCCGGAACCGCCGCATCGCCAGGTACAGCGGCGACCGGGGCAGACGGCGGGGACCGGAAAAGGTGTCAGGCACCTGTTCCGCGCCGCTCGCGACGTCCTCGGTGCTCTCGGGGTTCACCGTCTGTCTCCCGAAAAGGTGCCTGACACCTTTTCCCGTCGCCTACTCGTACCGAATCCGCGGGTCCAGGAACGCGTACCCCACGTCCACCGCCAGGTTGAACGCCACGAGCAGCACGGCGTACAACAGGACCGTGGCCAGGATAAGCGGGTGGTCGCGGTGCAGGGCCGAGTCCACAAAGTGCTGGCCCACGCCGGGGATCGCAAAAATCTTCTCGATGACGAACGACCCCGTGAAGATGCCCGCCGCCGCCGGGCCCAGGTACCCGAGCACCGGCAGCCAGGCGTTGCGCAGGGCGTGGTCGAGCAGGACCCGCCTCTCGGCCAGGCCCTTGGCCCGGGCCGTCCGGATGTAGTCGGCCGAGAGGACCTCCAGCATGCCCGTCCGCACCAGCCGGGCGATGTAGGCAGCCGGCAGGGCGCCCAAGGCCATCGCCGGCAGGATGACCTGCTCCGGGCTCCCCCAGCCGCCCACCGGCAGCCACCGCAGGGTGAACGAGAACAGGCCCATCAGCACGGTGGCGATGACGAACGAGGGCTGGCTGATGCCGATCATTGCGCCCGTCATCGCCGCGTAGTCGATGAGCGTCCGCGGACGGGCCGCGCTCGCCACCCCCGCCGACGTCCCGACCACCACCGCCAGCCCGAGCGCCGCCAGGCCCAGGCTCAGGCTCACCGGGAACGCCGGGGCCAGGATGTCGCGGATCACGTTGCGGTTCTCGTACCGGATGCTCGGCATGCCCCGAAGGGTCACCAGGTCCCACGCGAACCGGGCGTACTGGTACACCGGACGGTCCACGTAGTACTTCTCCTGGCGGGCCTTGAGGACCTCCTCCGGGACGCCCTTCTCCTGGATGAACGGGCTGCCGGGCGCGGCCCGCATCAGCAGGAACGCCACCGTATAGATCACGATGAGCGTGGGGATGAAGTACAGCAGCCGGCGGAGAATGTAGTGCACCATGCGCGGCGCCTTGCCTGGTCGCGTGGCACGGAGGATAATGCCCCGACGCGCAAAACGCAAGAGAAGGCCTGGCCCCCGACTTCCTACCGGGGCTTGTGGGAGCCGGTTTTTTGCGGTTCCCTTTTTCGCCCGGCGGGCTAAAGATGGTAAGCCAAACCGACCCGCGTTTCAGGGGTGAACGTATGCGACAGACTTTTCTGCTGGCGACGACCGCCGGTCTGCTGGCCGCGATGGCCGTCACTCTGCCGACCGCGACGGCCGCGGCCGAAGAGTGGCCCGCCTGGCGCGGGCCCCGCGGCGACGGCACCAGCACCGAAACCGGCGTCCCCCTGCGCTGGAGCGCCGACGAGAACGTCGCCTGGAAGACGCCTATCCCCGGCAAGGGCCACTCCTCGCCGGTCGTCTGGGGCGACCGCGTCTTCGTCACCACCTGCATCGAAGAGCAGGGCGCGCGGCTGCTTCTGTGCCTCGACCGGCGCACCGGCAAGGTGCTTTGGAAGCGGCCCGTTCTGACGGCCCCGCTCGAGAAGAAAAACAAACTGAACTCGTACGCCTCGAGCACGCCCGCGACCGACGGCCGGCACGTCTGGGTCACCTTCCTCGACGCGCCGCACCCGCGCGTGGTCTGCTACACCGTCGACGGCGAGGAGGTCTGGCGCGCCACGCCCGGCGAGTTCCACTCCATGCACGGCTACTGTTCCAGCCTGATACCGTATAAAGACATGATCATCCTGAATGCCGACCAGGACGCCGTCCTGCCGCTGCGGGCCTACATCGTGGCGTACGAGAAGGCCACCGGCAAGGAACGCTGGCGCATCGACCGGCCGAACCGCGTCCGCTCGTACACGCCGCCCGCCATCTTCCAGGCCGCCGGAAAGATGCAACTGGTCGTCTCGGGCGCGAAGTGCGTCGCCTCGTACGACCCCGACACCGGCCGGCAGCACTGGCTCATCGACGGGCCCACCGAGCAGTTCTGCGCCAGCCTCGTCTTCACCGATGGCCTCTTCATGATGACCGGCGGCTTCCCCGAGTTGCACATCATCGGCATCCGGCCGGACGGCACGGGCAACGTGACCGACACGCACGTGGCGTGGCACATCGAGAGCCGTACGATTGCCTCCTACGTGCCGTCGCCCATCGCCGAGGGCAAGCACTTCTTCGTGGTGTCCGACGCCGGCCTGGCCACGTGCCTCGAGGCCGCCACCGGGCGGATCCTCTGGTCCGAGCGCCTCGGCAAGCACCACAGCGCCAGCCCCGTGTCGGCCGAGGGCCGGCTGTATTTCCCGGACGACGCCGGCACGATGCACGTTGTCCGTGCGGGCTCGGAGTTCGAGGTCCTGGCGCGCAACGACCTGGGCGAAGAGTGCCGCGCCTCGCCCGCCATATCGGGCGGCCAGATATTCCTCCGCGGCCTCCGGCACCTGTTCGCCATCGCGAAGGGTGACGAAACCCAATGACCACGCGCACATTTAGTACTACAGCGCCACTTGTCGCGCGGCCCGTACGGGCC
>JADHXV010000116.1 GCA_016782785.1 Planctomycetota bacterium
CTTGCCCGCCACGGGCGTCACGCGGACGGCCGTCGGCTGCGGGTGCCCGAAGGTGGAGGTGTGGGCCTCGTCCAGCAGTTCCATGACGCGGTAGTTCAGCTGGCCGGCCTTCAGCGCCAGGCCCTTGAGGGTGCCGATGTCGGTCGGTTCCGAGGCGACGGCATCGAGCAGTTCGTGGAACGTGGCGAACGCCTCCGGGTCGAGCCGGCCGAGCACCTGGGCGTGGTCGGCGTACGCGGCGGCGCCCTTGGCGCCGTAGACGGTCAGTTCCAGGAGGCCCGTCACGTCGGGCCCGAGGCGCGCCAGGCGCTCGTCGACGCCCACCTCGCGGCCCTGGGCCAGCAGACCGTCCATCGTGTCGGCCGGCTGGAAGGCGGCGGGGCCGGCCAGGGTTTCGGGCTCCATATCGGTCTCGCGGCAGGCCTCCTCGTAAAGCGCCTTGGCCTGGTCGCGGACCTCGGCGGCCCGGCGGACCCGGTCGGCGATGCGCTGGGCGTCGAAGTTGACGTTCGTCACGGTCGTGAAGAGCGCCTGGACGGTGAAGACGTCGACGGCGTCGTCGCGTGCCCCCAGTTGGGCGGCCCGGTGGGCGTACTGCGAAATGCCCTTGGTGGCGTGGACGAGCAGGTCCTGCATCCGAGCGGTGTCAGCGTCTTTGCCGCAGACGCCCCGCTTCGTGCAGCCGGTGCCCCCGGCGGTCTGCTCGCACTGGTAGCAGAACATGGCGTGGGTCGTGGTCATGCGATTTCCTTTCCTGGTTCGCGTGTGCGTGGCCGGCGGCTGGTGTCTGTCCCGGACGCTCCACCGCCATGATAACAGAAGCCGGTGGGCGGTGCCTTGACGCAGGTCAAAAAACGGCGAATGGGCGGAGCGGCCCTACGCCGTCCAAGGAGGGCCTTCCCCCGGCCCGCCGGGGCCGGTAGAGTAGAGGCGCCGGCGGCGGGCCGGCGGGCGCGGGCGGGGTGACGTCTCGGAGAGGCAACATGGCCCTTGGAAGTTTCTGCCTGGTCCTGCACGGACACCTTCCATACGTCCTCCATCACGGCACCTGGCCGCACGGCGAGGACTGGCTGTACGAGGCCGTGGCCGAGACGTACCTGCCGCTGCTCGCCGTCCTGGACGAGTGCGCCGCGTGGAACAGCCCGCCGCGGCTGACGGTCGGCCTGACGCCGGTCCTCCTGGAGCAGTTGTCGCACGAGCACTTCAAACTCGGGTTCGACCGCTACCTGGCCGACCGCGTGGACCGGGCGAAGGCGGACCGGAAGGCGTTCGAGAAGCAGGGCGAGGCCCACCTGTCGTACCTGGCGTCTCGGTGGCAGGCGTTTTACGAGGAGACGGCCGCGCATTTCGAGCGCCTGGGCCGCAACATCCCCGCCGCTTTCGCCGAACGGGCCGACCAAGGATGGATCGAGATTCTTACCTCCTGCGCCACGCACGCCTACCT
Organism: Planctomycetota bacterium; assembly: GCA_016782785.1. Taxonomy (GTDB): domain Bacteria; phylum Planctomycetota; class Phycisphaerae; order FEN-1346; family FEN-1346; genus BS750m-G62. Next base: position 1,445 of record JADHXV010000116.1, read on the forward strand.
GCCGCTCTTGTTGGAGGACTCGTCGGTGCGGGCCCAGTTGCGGGCGGGGGCGGCCACGTCGGAGCGGGTCCTGGGCCGGCGGCCGACGGGCATCTGGCTGCCCGAAAACGCCTACCGGCCGACGGGCCCCTGGCGGCCGCCCATCGGCTGGGGCGGCGCCCGCGACCGTCCCGGCACCGACCGCGTCCTGGCGGAGGAAGGGTTCACCCATTTCTTCGTCGAGCACCATCTTATCGAGAAATGCCGCAGTGAATGGGTCCGCGACGGCCAGTGGCATCGCGTGGACGGCGACCTGGCCGCCCGCGACCCCGGCCGCGGATGGCGCAGCGTCCACGAGCCGGTCGGCGTGGCGGGCGACCGCGACCCGTCGGCCGGGCCGGCGGCCTTCGCCCGCGACCCGCGCATCTGCGAGCAGGTCTGGTCCGGCACCGTCGGGTACCCGGCCGACGGCGTCTACCTGGAGTTCCACAAGAAGCACGGCGAGAAGAGGGGCCTCCGGTACTGGAAGATCACCAGCACCAAGGTGGACCTGGGCGGCAAAGAGCCGTACTACCCCGACGATGTGCCCGGCAAGGTGCACGAGCACGCCCAGCATTTCTGCGACCGCGTGCGGGAGACACTGGCCGAGTACAAGCGCCGCACCGGCCGCCAGGGCGTCGTGGTCGCGTGCTTCGACGCGGAACTGTTCGGCCACTGGTGGTTCGAGGGCACGCGGTTCCTGCGCGACGTGGTCCTGACGCTGAACGCCGACCCGGACATCACGCTGGCCACCGCCGGCCAGTACCTGCGCGACCACCCCGTCGACAAGGCGGCGTGGCTGCCCGAGGGCTCGTGGGGCGAGGCCGGCGACCACCGCGTCTGGACGAATCCGAAGGTCGCCTGGATGTGGGAAATCGAGTACCGGTGCGAGATGCTGTTCGGCAAACTGACGTTCCACCTGCCGTGGCGGCGCCGGGCCGACCTGCGCCGGATGCTCGAGAAGGCCGCCCGCGAACTGCTCCTGCTCCAGGCCAGCGACTGGCCGTTCGTCATCAGCCGCAGCCAGGCCGTGGACTACGGCATCAAGCGGTTCATGCAGCACGTGTCGCGGTTCGAGTGCCTGGCCGACATCGCCGAGTGCCTGGCCTCGGACTCGCAGTACCTGTCGCAACTGAACGAGGTCGAGCGGTTCGAAATCCAGGACGCCGAGATCCACGACGTCATCTTCCCGCACATCGACCTGAACTGGTGGAACGTGTGAGGCGCGGGGGGGTGGCCCGGCCGGCTTGCCCGGCCGGGGGCGCGCCACACAACACGCGCCGCGCAAGCGCGGCGGCTAAATGGGTGTGCCAGCCGGTCTCCGGGATGCGTGAGTCAGTCGCCATGGGCGAGGAACTGCCGGATATCGTCGACGGCCTGCCGAACCTCTGCGGCCGGGAGGACCGCGTGGCGGAGGCGATGGCCCGCCCCGCCCCGGTCGCCCTGCCGGAAAGCGACACCGATTTCGCCCGCCTCCGGAGCGGCTGCGCCGTGGCCCTCCACATGCACCAGCCGCTCATCCCAGCGGGCGGCGGCGACCTCAGGACCGCCCGCATCATCGGAAATCTTCAATATATGACGGAGCACCCGAACGAGGGCGACAACCACAACGCCCCCGTCTTCAAGCGGTGCTACCAGCGGATGGGCGAGTTCGTCCCGGAACTCGCGGCCGAGGGCCACCGCCCGCGCGTCATGCTCGAATACTCGGGGTGCCTGCTCTTCGGCCTCCGCCAGATGGGCGCGGGCGACGTGATCGAGGCCCTGAAGCGCATCACGGTCGACCCCGAATACCGCCGGTGCGTCGAGTGGCTGGGCATGCCGTGGGGTCACCCCGTGGCCCCGTCGACGCCGATGCAGGACTACCGGCTGCACGTGCGTGCGTGGCAGCACCACTTTGCGGCCCTCTTCGGCTTCGACGCCCTGGCCCGGGTGCGCGGCTTCTCGCCCAGCGAGATGGCCCTTCCGAATCATCCCGATGTGTGCTATGAGTTCCTCACGGCCGTCAAGGACGCCGGGTACCGCTGGATCCTGGTGCAGGAGCACACCATCGAGCGGGCCGAGGACGGCGGCCCGGTCCGGCATCCCCACCGGCCGCACCGCCTCGTGGCGCGGAACTCGCGCGGCCAGTCGGTCAGCCTGACCGCCGTCGTCAAGACCCAGGGCAGCGACACGAAACTCGTGGGCCAGATGCAGCCGTTCTACGAGGCCCGGGGCCTGGAGCGCATCGAGATGGACGGGCACGCTGCGCCGCCCGTCGTCACGCAGATTTCGGACGGCGAGAACGGCAACGTCATCATGAACGAGTTCCCCGGGCATTTCCGCAAGGCCGTCCGCGAGGCCGACAACGGCGCCCCCGCCATGGTCAACATCACCGAATATCTGGAATACTTAGACTCGCTCGGCATCGAGGAGGCGTCGTTCCCGGCCGTCCAGCCCATCATGCAGAAGCGCATCTGGGACCGCTTCGAGGACGGCGCGGGGCCCGCCGAACTGGCCAAGGTCATCGCGGCGCTCGAGCGCGAGGACCCACAGTTCCACACCGAGGGCGGCAGTTGGACCATGCACATATCCTGGACCGATGGGTACAGCCACGTGCTCACGCCCCTGGAATCCGCCTCGTCGCTCTTCGCCGAGAAGGTGCTGGAGGCCGGCGTCGCCACCTCCGAGCCGCGCTACCGCAAGGCCCTCTTCCACCTCCTGTGCTCGCAGACGTCGTGCTACCGGTACTGGGGCCAGGGGCGGTGGACCGACTACGGGCGGGAAATCTGCCGGCGCCTGGCCGACATCCTGAACCACGAGTTCTGACCTTGCCGAGAAAGGGCATCCCATGTCGCTTCACGAGCAACTCCAGGACCTGGCGCGGAACCTCTACTGGGTCTGGCATCCCGAGGTCATCGAGATATTCCGCGACCTCGACCCGCAGGTGTGGCGCGAGGTGAACCACAACCCGGCGGTCTTCCTCGCGCGCCTCTCGCCCGAGGAGGTCGAGCGGAAGGCCGAGCCGCTCACCCTCCAGGCCCGCGTCACGCACGCCCTGCACCAGTTGGAGGCGTACCTGGAGGCCTCGTACACGTGGGGCGCGTGCCAGGCGGGCGTGCTGCGGGTCCGGCCGGTGGCGTACTTCTCGGCCGAGTTCGGCCTGCACGAGTCGCTGCCCATCTATTCGGGCGGGCTGGGCGTCCTGGCCGGCGACCACCTCAAGAGCGCTTCGGACCTGGGCGTGCCGCTCGTCGGCGTCGGACTCTTCTACGCCAAGGGGTACTTCGACCAGCGCCTCGACGCCGACGGCCGGCAGCAGGAGGCGTACTTCGCGGCCGACGTCAACAGCCTGCCCATCGACCTGGCCACCGACGACAAGGGCAAGCCGCTGGTCGTCACGGTCCGGACGCGGCCGAGCGAGGTCCGCGTGAAGGTGTGGACCGCCGCGGTCGGCCGATGCCGCCTTGTCCTGCTCGACACCCACGTGGACGGCAACCGCGACGAGGACAAAAACCTGACGGCCCAACTGTACGGCGGCGGCGTGCAGGTCCGCATCCGCCAGGAACTCGTGCTGGGCGTGGCCGGCATGCGGGCGCTGGCGGCGCTGGGCATCCAGCCGGGCGTCCTCCACCTGAACGAGGGCCACTGCGCCTTCGCGGTGCTGGAGCAGGCCCGCCGGCTCATGGAGCGCGACGGCCGGCCGTTCGGCGACGTGGCCGAGCAGGCCGCCGCCGGCACCGTGTTCACCACGCACACGCCCATCGAGGCCGGCCACGACCGCTTCGCGCCGGACCTGGTCGAGGAGGTGCTGGGCCCGACGCGGGAGGCCCTGGGCCTGGCACCCAAGGACTTCCTCGCCCTCGGCCGGCGGAACCCGGACGACGCCGGCGAACCGTTCTGCATGACCGTCCTGGCCCTGAAGATGTCGCGCTACCGCAACGGTGTCTCGGCCCTCCACGGCCGCGTGAGCCGGGCCATGTGGCGCGGCCTGTGGCCGAGCCTGCCCGTCGACCGGGTCCCCATCGGCCACATCACCAACGGCGTGCACGTGGCGAGTTGGCTGGCCGCACCGATGGCCGGCATCTACCGCGACCACCTCGGCCCCGACTGGGAACAGCACCTGTGCACGCCCGAGACGTGGCACGCCATGGACGAGGTCGACGAAGAGGAGTTCTGGCAGCAGCACCAGACGCTGAAGACGAGCCTCGTCAACTTCGTCCGCCGGCGGCTCCGCACCCAGGCCGAGCAGCGCGGCGAAGAGGAGCCCCGGACCGCCGACGGCCGGCCCCTGCTGGACCCCGACGTCTTCACGGTCGGCTTTGCCCGCCGCTTCGCCTCCTACAAGCGGGCCACGCTTCTCTTTACCGACCTCGAGCGCCTCGACGCCCTCGTCAATCACGCGGACCGGCCCATGCAGGTCATCTTCGCCGGCAAGGCCCACCCGAACGACTCGACCGGTAAGGACCTGCTGCGGCAGGTGATCGAGGTGACCCGCCAGAAACGGTTCCGCGAGCGGATGGTCTTCGTCGAGAACCACGACATCAACGTCGCCCGCCACCTGGCCCAGGGCGTGGACCTCTGGCTCAACACGCCGCGCCGCCCCAACGAGGCCTGCGGCACGAGCGGGCAGAAGGCCGTCCTCAACGGCGGCCTGAACGCCTCCGTCCTCGACGGCTGGTGGGCCGAGGCGTGGGACGGCGCGAACGGCTTCGCCATCGGCGACGGCGCCGAGCGGGCCGACACCGCCGACCAGGACCGCCGCGACGCCCAGACCCTGTACGACCTGCTCGAGCACGAGGCCCTCCCGCTCTTCTACGACCGGAACGCCCGCGGCGTGCCGCACGGCTGGATTCGCCGGCAGATGGCGGCCGTCCGGACGCTGGCCTGGCGGTTCTGCGCCCGCCGGATGGTCATGGACTACACCGAGCGGTGCTACGTGCCCGCCGCCGGCGGAGCCACGGCGTCGGTCCCCGGCCGCGCAGGGCCGTAGACGGCCTGACGGACGTTGTGCGCGGTGGGTCTCCGTACCCACCGCGCCAAGGACGGCCATCTTGCCCGTGCGCGGCCCGTACGGGCCGCGCGGCAAGCGCCTGAGGGCCACCGCGACATTTTCTGCCTTTGCCTGTGCCACGCACAGCGGGGATAATGGTGGTGCGGCGAGGCTTGCCCCAACCTGTTCAACACGGCAAGCGCGGCGTGCCGCGGCAAAAACCTCCGACGCACCAGGAGCCGGACACGTGACCGCCCGCAAGTCCCATCCCGACGCCGAGCGGCTGCTCGACCAGATCGCCACCCTGCGCCGATCCCTGGCCGCCGAGGTCCGCCGGCACGCTGAGGAACTTGCCGGGGTCGAGGCCTCGCCCCGGCCCGACGCGGACCACCGTCGCCAGACCGAGAGCGACCTCCGCGACAGCGACGAACTGCTCCAACGCATCTTCGACACCACCCACATCCTGGTCGCCTACCTCGACACCGACCTGAACTTCGTCCGCGTCAACCGCACCTACGCCGAGGCCGACGGTCACGAGCCCGACTTCTACGTCGGCAAGAACCACTTCGACCTCTTCCCGAACGTGGAGAACGAGGCCATCTTCCGCGAGGTCTTGCGCACCGGCCGGCCGTTCGAGGTCCACGAGAAGCCGTTCGTGTACGCCGGGCACCCGGAGCGCGGCACGACGTACTGGGACTGGAGCCTCCGGCCGGTCCACGACGCCGCCGGGCAGGTGAGCGGCCTGCTCCTGACGCTGCTGGACGTCACCGAGCGGGTCCGGAGCCGCCAGGCCCTTGAGGCCGAACGCCGGCACCTTTACGAGGTGTTGAACGTCCTGCCGGGCTTCGTGGCCCTCATCGCGCCGGACGATTACAGCATCCGGTTCGCCAACCAGCGGTTCGTCGAGACGATAGGCCGCCCCGAAGAGGGCCGATGCTTTGAACTGATTCGCCGACGCAGCACGCCGTGCCCCGAATGCCACTGCCGCCGCGTCCTGGCGACCGGCGAGACCGCCGAGTGGGAAACCACGGTGCCCTCCGGCCAGGTGTTCCACGTGCGGGCGTATCCGTTCCACGAACCCGGCAGCCCGCCGATGGTCCTGGAGATGGGCGTGGACGTGACCGAGGAGAAACGTCTGCGCGACGAGGTGGTCGTGACCAGCGAGGCGGAACGCCGGCGCATCGGCCAGGACCTGCACGACACGCTCGGGCAGGAACTGACCGGCCTGGGCTACCTCGCCCACAACCTGGCCCGCCGCCTGGCCAACGAGGGCTCGCCCCACGCCGACACCGCCCGCCGCCTTGTCGACATCGCCCACAAGGCCAGCGAACAGGCCCGCGGCATCGCGCGGGGCCTGTGCCCGGTGGACGTCCGCCGCGAGGGTCTCATGGACGCGTTGAGCGCCCTGGCCGACCGCACCGCCGAACTGTTCGGCATCCCCTGCACCCTCGACTGCCCCGGTGGTGTCCTCCTGGACGAGCCCACCCTGGCCACCGACCTCTTCCACATCGCCCAGGAGGCCGTCAACAACGCCGTCAAGCACGGCGAACCGAGGCGCATCGTCATCCGCCTGGCGCAGCGCGGCGACGCCATCCGCCTGACCGTCGAGGACGACGGCAAGGGCCTGCCGGAAACGCCCGGCCCGGAGGCCGGCATGGGCTTGAGGGTCATGAAGTACCGGGCCCGCCGCATCGGCGGCAGCCTGGATGCCGCCCGCCGGCCGGAAGGCGGCACCGCCGTCACCTGCATTCTGAATCTGCCCCACCCGCCCGAACCGACGAAGCGAGAAACCAATGTCCAGGAAGACCAGCCGACCGTCCCGCAGCAAGACCCCGACCGTCCTCATCGTGGATGACCACGAGGTCGTCCGCAAAGGCCTGGCCCAGGCCATCGAGGACGCCCCGGAGTTCGAGTTGGCCGCCGAGGCCGACGGCCGGCGCCAGGCGCTGGCGGCCTGTGCCGAGGCCACGCCCGACCTGGCCATCATCGACCTCTCGCTCGAAGGCGACAGCGGCCTGGAACTCGTCAAGGACCTTCACGTCAAGTACCCCAGACTCGGCATCATGGTCCTCTCGATGCACGACGAAACGCTCTTCGCCGAGCGCAGCCTGAGGGCGGGCGCCAAGGGGTACGTCGAGAAGTCCAAGGGCATTGCCCAGGTGCTGGACGCGCTCCGGCAGATCCTGGCCGGCCAGATCGCCATCAGCCATCGCATGGCCAGCCGCCTGCTCGAACGCCTGACCGGCAGCGGCCCGGAGGACGCCGCCTCGCCCATCGAGTCGCTCAGCGACCGCGAACTGGAGGTCTTCGAACTCATCGGCCGCGGCTACGGCACCCAGGACATCGCCGACTGTCTCCGCCTCAGCCCCCGGACCGTCGACGGCCACCGCGAGAAGATCAAACACAAACTCCATGTCGAAAACGCCGTGGAACTGCACCAGCACGCCTTCCTGTGGGTCCAGCAGCAGGGCGGCGGCCCGGGCGCCTGACGCGGGTGCGCGGCGGGTGGCATGGTCGGCCCCCCAGGGGGTGACCCCGTGTCACGCTGTTCGAGCCGCGACCGTAAGGTCGCGGGTACGCTCGAATGGCACCGCAATCATCGCGCGCCCGTCGCACGTACCCCGGTGCTCACGCACCGGGCTCGCACAGCGCCGCCCGCGCGCCGCGAGGCCCGGCCGCCTACTCCGCCGCCCGTTTGCCCTGAAAGAACTGCGTCAGGACGGCCCCGCACGGCTCGGCCAGGACGCCGGCCGTCACGGCCACGCGGTGGTTCAGGCGCGGTTCGTCGATCAGGCGAAAGACCGACGCGACGGCCCCGGCCTTCGGGTCGGCCGCCCCGTACACCAGCCGGTCGATCCGCGCCAGGACCATCGCCCCGGCGCAC
>JADHXV010000117.1 GCA_016782785.1 Planctomycetota bacterium
CTGGAGCACCTGCCGCGACCCCGGCGCCACCACCAGGTCGAGCGCCGGGTGGACGTGCCGGCCTTTCAGCATCGCGGCCACGGTCAGGAGGTCGCGGACGCTGGAGTTCGTGCAACTGCCGATGCACACCTGGTTCACGGGCAGGCCCTGGACGTCGCGGACCCGCGCGATGTGGTCCGGCGAATGGGGCAGGGCCACCCGCGGCTCCAGGTCCGATAGACGGATCTCGATGGTGCGATTATACCGCGCCCCGCGGTCGGCGGCCAGCAGCCGCCAGGCGTCCTCCCGGCCCTGCCAGCGCAGGAACCGCCGGGTGACGGCGTCGGACGGAAAGACGCTGGTGGTGACGCCCAGTTCGGCCCCCATGTTGGCGATGGTGGCCCGCTCGGGCACGTCCAGGGTCCGGATGCCCGGCCCCGTGTACTCGACCGCCCACCCCACGTTGCCCTTGGTCGAGAGGAGTTCCAGAACGTACAGGATCACGTCCTTGGCGGTGACGAACGGCCCCAGGCGGCCGGTCAGGCGGACGTTCAGGACCTTCGGGCACGCCAGCGCGAACGGCCGGCCGGCGATGGCGCAGGCCACGTCCAGGCCGCCTGCGCCGATGGCGATCATCCCCGCCCCGCCGCAGGTGGGCGTGTGGCTGTCGGCCCCCAGGAGGGTCTTCCCCGGCACGCTGAACCGCTCCAGGTGGACCTGGTGGCAGATGCCGTTGCCCGGCTTCGAGAAGATCATGCCGTGCCTGGCCGAGAACGTCCGCAGGAAGGCGTGGTCGTCGGCGTTCTCGAAGCCCAGTTGCATCATGTTGTGGTCGACGTAGTTGACCGAGAGGTCGGTGGCGGGGGGTGGGGCGCCCATGGCCTCGTACTCCATCATGGCCATGGTGCCGGTGATGTCCTGCGTCAGGGTCTGGTCGATGCGGATGCCGATGGTCGCGCCGGGTTCTAGTGAGCCCTCGGCCAGATGGTCGGCGAGGATCTTGTACGTCAGCGTCTGGGGCATGGGAGTGTCTCCGGGGTCCCGGTGATTATAGCCGGGCGCCCGGCGGTCTCAAGGCGCAAGGGCCGCGCGGAAATTTCTCCACCGCGCTGCGCCCGCCGCGCGAGGTTCAAGTGCCGACCTCCGCGATCATCTCGAGTTCAATCGGCGCGCCAAGCGGCAGTTCGGCGGCGCCGAGGGCGGCCCGGCTGTGGCGGCCGGCGTCGCCGATGAAAATCTCGGCCACCAGGTCGCTCGCGGCGTTCATCACCTTGGCCTGGTCCGTGAAACCGGGTGCGCTGGCCACGTGGCCGGTCAGGCGGACGATGCGGGTGATGCGGGCCAGGCCGCCCGCCTCGGCGGCCGCGACCGCCAGGGCGTTGAGCGCCGCCTGCCGGGCGCACGCCCGGGCCGTCTCGAGCGAGACCTCGGCCCCCACCTTGCCGGTGGCCATCAGGTGCCCGTCCCGCATCGGCAACTGGCCGCTGACGAACACCAGGTTGCCCGTCCGGACGGCGGGGACGTACGAGCCGACGGGCACCGGGGCAGGGGGGAGCGCCAGGCCGAGTTCTTTCAAGCGGTCTTCGGGGGTCATGGTGTGCGACCTTTCTCAGTTGTGCAGGCGGAGGTTGTCATTCTGAGGCCCGCTTGCGGGCCGAAGAATCTCGCCGTGGCTGGTGTTTGTCTGATATTCGCACGGCGAGATCCTTCGCTTCGCTCAGGATGACAACCGCTTCGCGTTGTGGCCAAGAGGCGCGTCGTGGCCAAAAGGCGCGTCGCGGCTAAAAGGTGCGGATGCCGCGCGTCACGTGTCGCCGCGCGGCAAACGTGTCACTCCTTCGCCTTCCGGGCAACGAGGATCAGGCCCGGGCTGGTCGCCGGGTCGAAGGGTTTTAACTCGTAGCCGCCGTAGGCATGGATGCGGCCGAAGCCGGCCTCGGTGAGCATCCCTTCGAGTTCCTGTTGCCGGACGGCCCACAGCGTCGCATGGCTCTCGACCTTGGACCACGCGCCGCCCGTCTTTTCGAGGACCACGATGGTCAGGTCGCACCGCCGGCGAATCTTGCGGAAGATCTTCAGGAACAGGATCTCGCGGTTGTCCACGCACCGGACGCGCGGCTCCTCGACCAGCGTACGGCCTTCGGGAATCTGCTCGAAGTTCAGGCACCCCAGGATGAGCAGGCCGTCCGGCCGGAGCACGTCGCGCATGCCGGCGATGGCCTCGCGAATTCCGTCCGGCGAGCCGGCCAGCGGCAGACTGTTGCCGGTGCACATGACCGCGTCGAACGGCTGCGAGAACGTCTCGGGCAGCCGGCGGAAGTCGGCCACCTCGAAGCGGACGGCGGCGCCTTCCTCGCGGGCCAGGCGGCGGGCGGCCTCGATCATGGCCGGCGCCAGGTCCGACCCGACGGCGTCCAGCCCCCACCGCGCGAACTGCCGGACGTGGTGACCGGTGCCGCAGGCGCAGTCCAGCACCCGCTGGGCCGCCACGGTGGCCAGGGTCCGCTGGAAGAAGGGGCCCTCGCGGGGGAGCCGGCGCTCCCAGTCGACCATGATGTCGTAGTACGGCTGGAAGGCGTCGAAGGCAGTGGTGGCGTCGGACATGCGGGGTCTCCTGCCCGGCTTCGGGATATGGGCGATTCTAGGGCTGCGAATGCGGTCGTGCAAGCGTTTGCCGGCGGCCGACCTTGCATGCCGGTCGGCAGACGCTATAATTCGTGCTCTTGCGTGGCGCAACGAGCCGCGTGCGGGAGCACGCGGGGACGCGACATCCGCAGGTAGCGGTGGGCTTGGCAGGCGCTGTCATTCCGACCGAGGCCCTTCAGGGCTGAGCGGAGGAATCTCGTCGTTCGAACAGCGAGATTCCTCGACTCGCCCGCCACGGCGGGTAAACTTCGCTCGCTCGGAATGACAATCAGGCCGCTTCGGCAGGGCGGTCTTACCGCCCGTGGCTCGAACGGCGACGCGGGGGAGGAAACGTGAAACGGACCCTGGGCGAACTCGCCGACCTGGTCGGCGGCCGGCTGACCGGCGACCCCGCCTGCGCCATATCGGGGGTGGCCGCCCTGGCCGACGCCGGCCCGGCCGACGTGGCCTTCCTGGCCGTCGGCCGGTACCGCGAGGCCGCGGCCGCGTCGCGGGCGGGGTGCCTGGTGGTCCCGGAGGGCTGGCAGGCGTCCGCCGCCGGGGGTCCTAATAACCTTCTATATGTGTCGGATGTGAACCGTGCGATGGCCCGCATTGCCGAGGCCGTGTGCCCGCCGCTGCCCGTGCCGCCGCCCGGTGTCCACCCGAAGGCGGCGGTGGCCGAGTCGGCCCGCCTGGGCCGCGACGTCCACGTGGGCGCGTGTGCGGTGGTGGGCGAAGCGGCGCGTATCGGTGACAGGACCCGCATCCGGGCCGGCGCGGTCGTCGGCGACGAGGCGGTCGTCGGCGCCGACTGCGACATCCACGCGGGCGTGGTCATCCGCGAACGCTGCCGACTGGGCGACCGCGTGATCATCCATGCCGGCGGCGTCATCGGCAGCGACGGTTTCGGCTACCTGCCGGGCGAGGCGGGGCCGGAGAAGATTCCGCAACTAGGCACGGTGGAGGTGGGCGACGACGTCGAGATCGGCGCCGGCACCACCGTGGACCGGGCCCGGTTCGGCGCCACGCGGATCGGGGCCAAGGTAAAGATCGACAATCTCGTCCAGATCGCCCATAATGTGCAGGTCGGCGAGGGGACCGTGATCGTGGCCCAGGTGGCGATCGCCGGCAGCACCCGCATCGGCCGGGGATGCCAGATTGCCGGCCAGGCCGCCATCGACGGCCACCTGACCATCGGCGACGGGGCCCGCATCGCCGCCAAGGCCGGCGTCACGAAGGACGTGCCGCCGGGCGCCGACGTGAGCGGGTACCCGGCCATCGAGCACCGCGAGCACCTGCGCCAGGAGGCGGGGCTCCGGCAGATTAAGGACGTGCTCGAGCGCCTGCGGCGCCTCGAGCAGCGGCTGGACCTGGGCAAAGCGAAGGACGGCGCATGAGCCGGCAGCAGCGGACCATTTCGCTCGAGGCCGAAATCGAAGGCAAGGGCCTCTTCACGGGCCAGTCGGTCCATCTGCGCCTCCGGCCGGCCGAGCCCGACACGGGCCTGGTGTTCCGGCGGGTGGACCTGGGCGAGGAGGCCACCATCGCCGCCACCATCGAGGCGGTGGCGAAACGGTTCCAGCGGACCACGCTGGCCAACGGCGAGGTGTGCGTCGAGACGGCCGAGCACCTGCTGGCCGCCCTCACGGGCCTGGGCATCGACAACCTGGTCGCGGAAATCGACGGGCCGGAGTTGCCGGGCGGCGACGGCTCGGCCTCCGACTACGTGCGGCTCTTGCGGCAGGCGGGCATCGTCGAGCAGGAGAAAGAGCGGCCGGTGCTGGCGATTGCCGAGCCCGTGACCGTCCAGGACGGCGAGGCGATCATCACGGCCTTGCCGGGGCCGGAGGGCGAGTTGACGGTCACGTTCCACCTGGATTACGGGCCGGGGGGCGTGATCCCGCCGCAGATCTTCAGCACCCGCCTGACGCCCGAGGCGTTCGTCGAGGAACTCGCCACCACGCGCACCTACATCCTGGAATCGGAGGTGGAGGACCTGCGGCAGCGGGGCTACGGGCCGCACGCCACCTACGACGACCTGCTGGTCATCGGGCCGGGCGGGCCGGTCAACAACACGTACCGTTTCCCCGACGAGCCGGCGCGGCACAAGATTCTGGACCTGCTGGGCGACCTGTTTCTGCTGAACGCGGACCTCGAGGGCCGGGTCGTGGCGATGCAGAGCGGCCACGCGCTGAACCATCGGCTGATCCGCCGGCTGCTGGAGCAGGCCGCCCAGACGGGCGAGGCCCACCCCGCCGCCCGCCGCCAGGCCATGGACGTGAACCAGATCATGGAGGTCCTGCCGCACCGGTACCCGTTCCTGCTGATCGACCGCATCCTCTCGCTGGAGGACAACGTCCGGGCCGTCGGCATCAAGAACGTGTCGATTAATGAACATTATTTCCAGGGGCACTACCCGGGCACGCCCATCATGCCGGGCGTCCTGATCGTGGAGGCGATGGCCCAACTCTCGGGCGTCGTCCTCCTTCGCAAACTCGAGCACACCGGCCAGGTGGCCGTCCTCTTGAGTATGGACAAGGTGAAACTCCGCAAGACCGTCCACCCCGGCGACCAACTGCGCCTGGAGGCCGAAGTGGCCCACGCCCAGCCGCGCCGCGCCCAGGTCAACACCCGCGCCTGGGTGGGCGACGAACTGGCCGCCGAGGCCAAGATCCGGTTCATGCTCGTCCCGGCCGACCAGGAATTGTGAGACCCCTCTATGGCAATCAGTAAACTGGCCGTCATCGCGCCCGACGCCGAACTGGCCGACGACGTGGACGTGGGCCCGTTCTGCTACATCGGCCCCGGTGTCGTCATCGACGCGGGGACGGTCCTTCACCCTCACGTGACCGTCGTGGGTCGGACGCGCGTCGGCCGCAACAATATCATCCATCCGCACGCCTGCGTCGGCACGCCGCCGCAGGACAAGACCTACGCCGACGAGCCCACCGGCGTCGAGGTCGGCGACGACAACGTCATTCGCGAGTGCGTCACGATTCACCGCGGCTCGACCAAGGAGGAGGGCGTCACCCGCGTCGGCAGCGGCTGTTACCTGATGGCGTGCAGCCACGTGGCCCACGATTGCGTCGTCGGCGACGAGGTCATCTTCGGCAACAACGTGCTCGTGGGCGGCCACGTGCACGTGGAGGACGGCGCCAACGTCAACGGCGGGGCGGCGGTCCACCCGTTCGCGACCATCGGCCGGCTGGCGTACGTCGGCGGCCTGACGCGCATCGTCCAGGACGTGCCCCCGTTCATGATCGTCGAAGGGCATCCGAGCCGGGTGCGCGGCATCAACAGCGTGGGGCTGCGGCGGGCGGGCGTTTCGCCGGACGTCATCGGGTTCATCGCCAAGGCGTACCGGCGGATCTACCGCCGCGGCCGGCCCCGGGCCGAGGTCCTCGAAGAGATGGAGAACGAGAACGGCTGGCCCGACGAGGTCCGCCACCTGTGCGCCGCGCTGCGCCACAGCGCCGCCGGACGCAGCGGCCGATACCGCGAAACGCTCCGCCGACGGCCGTCCGCGTAACCGGGCCGTGATCCCGCGCGGGCGGTTGGATTGACGCGGTACCACAGTTAGCCGCCCCGCTTGTCCGGTATGGACCCGTATGGGCGGGGCGCGTAAGAAAGGCCCCCCATGCCTGCCCCCCTGCGATTGGCCCTCATCGGCGCCGGACACATGGGCGCCCACCACGCGCGGGCGGTGGCCGAGCGCGACGACGCCCGCCTGGTGGCCGTCTGCGACACCGACGCCGCTCGCGCCCGCGCCGTGGCCGGCGAGCACGGCGCCGAGGCCGTTACGTCCGTGGCCGACCTTGCCGGCCGCATCGACGCGGCCGTCGTGGCGGCGTCGACGTCGGCCCATCGCGCCGTCGCGCTCGCGCTGGCGGAGCAGGGCACGCCCATGCTCATCGAGAAGCCGCTCGCCGGCACCGCCCGCGACGGCCGCGACATCGTTCGGGCCGTCCGCGACGCCGGCGTCGTCGCGCAGGTGGGACACATCCTGCGGTTCGACCCCGTGACGCGGGTGGTGGCCGGCCGGCGCCTGCGGCCGTCGTACATCGAGGTCCTGTGGGTGGCCCCGTTCAGTTTCCGCAGCATGGATGTAGGCGTGGTGATGGATGTGCTGATCCACGGTCTGGACGTGGTGCTGGCCCTGGCCGGCGAGATGCCCGACCGCGTCGACGCCGTGGGCGGCGTGGTCGTCGGCCCGCACGAGGACTTCGTGAACGTCCGCCTCGGCTTCCCGGGCGGGTGCGTGGCCACGCTGTCGGCCAGCCGCATGAGCCGGTCGCGGCAGCGCCTCGTCCGCGTCTTCGCTCCGGGGGCGTACCTGAAGATGGACTACGGTGAGCGGCGGGTCGAGTTGCTGAGGCCCAGCCCGGACCTTCGCCGGCGGCTCGAAGAAGGCACGCTGGCCGGGGCCGACATGGACGCACTGGTCTCGACGGAATCGATCCCCGTCGAGGCCCAGCCGGACGCCCTGCGTGCCCAACTGGCGGCCTTTCTCGATGCCGTCCGGACGGGCACCGAACCGGCGGTGACCGTCGAGGATGGCCTGCGGGCGGTGGAACTGGCGGAACGGATCTTGGCCGAGATACGGCCTTCGGCCAATTGACGAATGACGAGCGGCAAGGAAATTCCGAATGGCGAATGACGAGGGAATGACGAAATCCGAATGACGAATGACGAACAGGCGGCGCGCCTTTCGTCATTCGCCATTCATTCGTCATTCGGAATTCGCCATTGAGTACCTCCGCCTTGCCCTCGGCGGCCGGGGCGTCTAGAATCGTGCACTCACGATCAGCCTGTAAGGAGCGCCGATGTCTGGTCTGACGGAGCACGTGAGCGAAAGCCTGCTGAAGCGGGTCAAGGTCTCGAGCACCGAGACGCCCGACGGCGTCGTGCACACCGAGGTCGCCGGGCCGCTCGGGGTCCGCCTGCTTGGCCTGAAGACGTGGCGCGGGCCCGGCCGGAAGATTCACTGCGACCTCTCCGGCCCGTTCAAAGGGTCGTTCGCCGACAAGGTCGACGCCTTCCTGGTCGTCGTCAACCGCCTCAAGATCATCGCCGAGAAGGACGGCAAGAACGTCTACAACCTGTACAACCCGGCGATGCCGACGCCGGCGGCGATGCGGCACCTGGAACGAAAACTCCGGACCATGGCCGAGAAGATCGTGTTCCCCGGCACCTGCACCCTCTCGGTGACGCCGCGGTGCCCGTGCCGGTGCGTCCACTGCTCGGCCGACAGGTTCGTGGCGCGCGACCGGCGCGAACTGACAACGGAGGAACTTCTGTCTGTGGTCGAGCAGGCCGTGGACCTGGGCGTCTCGAACGTCGTGTTCACGGGCGGCGAGCCGCTGGTCCGCAAGGACCTGCCCGAACTCATCGCGCACGTCGACAAGACCCGCGCCCACGCCATGATCTTCACGAGCGGCATCCTGCTGACCGAGGAGAAGGTGGCGGAACTGGCCGAGGCCGGCCTCGACAGCATGAACGTCTCCATCGATGCCGACCGCCCCGAGGTGCACGACGAACTCCGCCGCGTGCCGGGGGCGTTCCAGAAGGCCTTCGAGGGCGCCCGGCGGGCCCGCGCGGCCGGCATCCTGACCGGCGTGTCGACCTACGGGTGCCACGAGACGGTCCAGAACGGGGCCCTGGAGCACCTCGTCCAGATGGCCCGCGACGAAGGGTTCCACGAGATCACGATCTTCGACTGCGTGCCGACGGGCAAGTTCCTCTCGCGGCCCGACGTTATCATGGGCCGCAAGGACATCAAGCGCATCCGCGCCCTGGCGCAGAAGGTCAACGCCGACCCGCGGCCGTTCGGCGTGGTGGCCCAGGCCGAGGCCAACGGCTATGACGGCGGAGGCTGCTTCGGCGGGTTCGCCCAGTTCTACATGACGTGCTACGGCGATATCAACCCGTGCGACTTCAACCCCATCACCTTCGGCAACGTCCTGGAGGAGCCGCTCGAGATGGTGTGGCGCCGCATGGTGAGCCATCCCGAGTACGCCCCGCACCGCCACTCCTGCCGCATGCAGTCCGTTCGCTACCGTGCCGAGTACATTGAGCCGATTACCGACGCGGAGCGGCTGCCGGTCCGCATCGAGCGCCTGCCGGGCGACGGCACGCTGCTGGACGCGTCGGCCGCGCCGCCCGCCCGGCGCCGGGTCGAGGTCAAATCCGACGAGTAGCGTGCCCGCCCACGGTATCGAGCCGCGATCATGGATTTCTGCGCGGCCCGTATGGGCCGTGCTCTTCTCAGGTTGTCATTCCGAGCGAGCGAAGCGAGTCGAGGAATCTCGCTGTTCGATTCACGGCGAGATTTCTCCGCTCGGGCCCTCCGGGCCCTCGGTCGAAATGACATGCGATGTGCGTGTCGCTGTGCGGCCACCGCCTCGCCCGGCTCGTTTTGTCCTTGACCGATTTCCGGCCCGCAAGTAACGTATCCGCTCGCGCGGTGTCTGACGCCGAAAGGCGCCTGCGCCTTTCATTCGCCTCACAAGGCCGGGAGAACCGTACACGATGGCGTACAACCTCGTCGTCCTGGTCAAGCAGGTGCCGGACACCAAGCGCATCACCGGCGAGGCGATGCGCGACGACGGCACCGTCAACCGCAGCGCGCTGCCGGCCATCTTCAACCCCGAGGACCTGCACGCGCTGGAGACGGC
>JADHXV010000118.1 GCA_016782785.1 Planctomycetota bacterium
TCGAAGACGACGTTGCCCTGGGCGTCCTTGGCCGTCAGGTGCCGCTTGCCGTCCTTCATCGTGACCTGGAGGGTGTGCTCGCCGTCGGCCATGACCATGCTGAAGGCCGCGGCCACGGTGTTGGCCTGCATCGCCTTGGCGGCGGCTTGGCCCTCGCGCATCAGGATCAGGTCCTCGATAGTCTTGGGCGGGACGGGCGGCACGACGCCCGGCCACGTGCCGGACCACGACATGGCGGCCCCGTCGGCGTAGACGGTCTGTTCCTTCTCGATCAGCGTGGCCGTCGCCTTCTCCTCTTTGCCCTCGCGGATGAGCGTCAGGGGGACCGCGTCGCCGGCCTTGCGGAGGCGGACGAGGACGGCCAGTTGGGGCGGGTTGACCAGGATCTGGGCGTCGAGTTTCGTCAGCACGTCATGGACCCGGACGCCGGCCGCGTGCGCGGGGCCGCCCTCGTCCACGTAGTCGACCACGAGGCCGGTGCCCGCCGGCAGGCCGAGTTGCTTGCGCAGCGTTTCGCCGGCCGACGACGTGGAGACACCCAGGTACGCCAGGTTCATGGTCCTGGGGGCCGCCCAGGCCCGGGCGATGGCAATGACCCCCTCGTCGGCGGCCGGCTTGCCGACCTGGACCGCCTTGGCCACCTCGGCGGCTTCGGCCTGGGCGTCGGTGACGATCACGATCGCGGCGGCGGCGCCCTCGGCGTCCGGGCCGCTTGTGACAACCGTCACGTTCGGTTCGGCGTAAGCGGCCGTCCAGCCCATCGCGACGGCGACTGCCAGATAGAGTGCGGAACGCATGGGAGGCTCCTTATCGGTATCTGCACCTGTTAGTACACGTCGGCCTTGATCAGAAACACGTCCTCGCGGGGGACGGTCATTTCCATGTACGCGCCGTCCTCCGGGTCGACCCATTCGAGTTGCTCGACGACCTGGCGGCGGAACTTGGCCATCGGCTCGCCCTCGGGCGACACGACGCCCTCGTACGCCAGGTGCGTCCATTGGCGCTCGATGTGGACGGGCACGACGGCCGCCTCGGCCTCGTCGGCCCAGGGCCCGGCCTCGGGCACGGCCGGCGGCTCGGCCAGCAGGTCGGCCTGGGCCACGGGCGGCGCGGCGGGGGCGCCGGCGTCCGGCGCGTCGCCGCCGCCCAGGACGGCGCAGAGGATGGCCACGGCCGCCGCCGCCACGGCGCTCGCCGCCACCGCCCACGGAATCACCACCTGCCGCGGACGCTCCAGCCGCCGCAGCACGCGGGCGTCCAGCGACGCCGGAGGCCGGCGCAGCGGCATCTGCCCAAGAAGGATTTCGATATCCTCATTCATCGCACGGCTCCAGAAGAGGTTGGACGCGCCGGCCGATCTGTTCCAGCGCCCGCCGGTACCGCGACGCCACCGTCTGGAGCGGGGCGTCCAGCGTCTCGGCCACCTGCTGGAACGTCAGGCCGCCGTATATCTTCAGGACGACCGCCTCGCGCTGCTCCTGCGGCAAGGCCAGGACGGCCGCCTCCAGAATCCGGTGCCGCTCCGCCGTCACCGACGCCGCCGACGGGTCCTCCGGCAGCCCGTTGTAGATGGAGGCGTCCGGTTCGCGGGCGTCCGGCGGCCGACGGCGGACCTGGTCGATGGCGGCGTTGCGGACGGCGGCGAAGACGTACGGCACCAGGTCGCCGCTCGGCCGGATTCGCCGCGACCACAGCCGCGCAAACGCCTCCTGGACGGCGTCCTCGGCCCGACCGGGACACCGCGTAATCGCCAGGGCCAGCGTATAGAGGCCCTGCCGATGGTCGCTGTAGACGCGTTCGATGGCCTGCCGCAAGGCGTTGACTCCGTGAGGTGCCATCTGCATTAAACACGCCCGCCGGCCGAAGGTTTATGCAGGATTCTGACGGGGGGCGTCTTGCGCGGTGGGTCTCCGTACCCACCGCGCCGGAGACAGCAATCTCGCCCATGCGCGGCGGGTGCGGAGACCCGCCGCGCGGCGCGCCGCTGTTCGAGCCCGCCGCGGAAGCGGCGGGTCACGTTTGCCCGGCATGGCACGGGCCGCGCGCCTTGTCATTTCGACCGAGCCCTCGCCGTAGGCGAGGGCGAGCGGAGAAATCTCGTCGTTCGAACATCGAGATTCCTCGACTCGCTGCGCTCGCTCGGAATGACATCGTGCGCACGCGGCTCGAAGGGGCTCGCGGCTCGCGGCTCGAACGGCGCGGCGCGCTCGCGGCTCGAACGGCGCGGCGCGCTCGCGGCTCGAACGGCGCGGCGCGCTCGCGGCTCGGGGCTCGCGGCTCTCAGTACCCCATCGCCTCGAGTTGGCGGACCAGGCCGCGGACGTGCCGGGCGCTGGCGTCGAAGGCCGCGCGCTCGGCGTCCGAAAGGTCGAACTCCAGGACCTCCGTCACGCCGCCGGCGCCCAGCCGGGCCGGGACGCCCACGAAGGTCCCGCCCACGCCGTACTCGGCATCGCAGTAGGCGGCGCAGGGCAGGACGCGGCCCTCGTCACGGAGGATGGCCTGGGCCATGTCGACGGCGGCGGCGGCCGGGGCGACGAACGCGCTGCCGGTCTTCAGGAGCGCGACGATCTCCGCCCCGCCGTTACGCGTCCGCTCGACGATTTTCTCGAGCCGGTCGGCCGGCAGCCGCTCCGAGAGCGGCACGCCGCCGATGTTCGAGTGGCCGACCAGCGGCACCATCGAGTCGCCGTGGCCGCCCAGGACGTACGCCTGCACGTCCTTCGGGCTGACGCCGGCCTCCATGGCGATGAAGGCCCGCATGCGGGCCGAGTCGAGGACGCCCGCCATGCCGACCACGCGCTCGGGCGGCAGGCCGGAGGCCCGGTGCGCAAGCGACGTCATCGCATCCACCGGGTTCGATACGATCACCAGGATGATCTCGGGGCTGCGGGCCACGAGTTCCTTGACGACCGAGGAGACGATCTCGGCGTTCCTGGCCAGCAGGTCGTCGCGGCTCATGCCGGGTTTGCGCGCCAGGCCCGCCGTCACGATGGCCAGCTGCGAGCCGGCGGTGGCGGCGTAATCGGTCGTCCCGGTGATGGGGTGGCTGGTGCCGAGGAGGGGCGCGGCCTCGGCCAGGTCGAGGGCCTTGCCGGCGGCCAGGCCGTCGAGGACGTCCACGAGGACGACCTCGCCCAGGTCCCGCTGGGCCGAGAAGAGGGCACAGGTGGCCCCGACGTTTCCCGCGCCGACGATGGTGATCCTGGGATGGGTCATGTGGGTCCTCTCCCGCTGGGCCCGAAGCGCCGGGAGCGATTATAGAGGGGACCGGCGGGGCGTCAAGCCGCTGCGCGCACGCGGCACAGGCGCGGGATGCCGTTTCATTCCGCGTTCCGCATTCCGCGTTCCGCGTTCGGAAATCGTTACGCCCTGGGATGGTACTTCCGGTGGATGGCTTTCAAGCGGCTCTGGTCCACGTGCGTGTAGACCTGGGTGGTGGCGATGTCGACGTGGCCGAGCATCTCCTGGACGGCCCGGAGGTCGGCGCCGCCTTCCAGGAGGTGCGTGGCGAACGAGTGGCGGAGCGTGTGCGGGCTGACGCGGCGGCTGGCGCCCGCGCGGCGGGCGTACTTCTTGACGAGCCGCCAGATCGTCTCGCGGCCCAGCCGCCGGCCCGAATGCGTCAGGAACAGGTACTCGCTGCCGTCGCGGTCCAGCGCGGGCCGCTCCTCGACCAGGTAGGCGTCGAGGGCCTCCAGGGCCCGCCGGCCGATCGGCACGATGCGTTCCTTGCGTCCTTTGCCGATGCAGTGGACGTACCCGCCCTCGCGGCTGACGCCGCGCAGCGTCATGTCGGCGGTCTCGCTGGCCCGGGCGCCGGTGGCGTAGAGGAACTCCAGGACCGCGCGGTCGCGCCGCGGCAGGCGGTCGTGCTGCGGGTCGGGGGCCGCCAGCAGCCGGTCCACCGACCGGCGGTCGAGGACCTCCGGCAGCGTCTGCCACAGGCGCGGGCTCTCCAGGTGCTCGGTCACGTCCTTCGGGACGAGCCGCTCGGCGCTTAAGTACCGGAAGAACATGCGGATGGCCACCAGCGCCCGGCTGACCGAGGGGATGGCCCGTTCCTTCTTATCTTCCACCAGGAACCCGATGACCTGATCGGCGGTGACGGCCTCCCAGCCGTCGCCGTCGTCCAGGCCCAGGAAGCCGGCGAAGCGTTCCAGGTCGCGCTGGTAGGCCTGGAGGGTGTTGACGCTCAGGCCGCACTCGATGGTCAGGTAATCGAGGAAGGCGTCGATCGGCCTGTTGGCGATCTGGAGCACAGACATTCCCTTCGCGGAGACGATGGCGGCGGGGAAACCCTGGGTCAGCGGCCCCGAAAACGGCTCACGCGCTGTCGGGCGGGGCAGAGGTAACATCGGCCGGGGGTGACGAGGGAGTTTAGCCAAAGTCCGATAACGACCGGCCGCGGGCCACGAGGCCGCGGGCTACGAGGCCCCAGCCGAGACCGTACGCATACCTTGTCATTTCGAGCGAGGCCCGTACGGGCCTCGCTCGAAATGACAAGGCGTGGCCCGCCTCGCAGCGAATAATCGCCGCCCTCGCCCGTCCAGACGAACGCGGCCGCCCGTGCAGACCCATGCCGGCGGCCGGGTACGGTCGCGCGGACCGCCGTGACGGAAAAATCGCTCCGGTCGGGCCATATTCAGCCATTTGCGGTTGACACTTTCGTGGCCGGCCGGTAGGGTGAAGTGTCGATTGTCTTACGCAAGGCGGGAGCCTGACATGGCGGTGGGGAGGCTGCGCCGACATAGCGGGATGGCCGTCGGCCGTTGCGCGCCGGTCCTGGGGATGCTGCTGCTCCTGGTCGGCGCCTGGGCCGTGGCGCCCGCCGCGGCCGCCGAGGCCGCGGCCGCCGAGGCCGCGCCCGCCGAGGGCGACGCCGAAGTGGCCAGCCTCCGCGACTTCCTCACCGGGGCGGACCGCACCTTCGCCACGCGCCGCGACGCCGCCGACGCTCTTCTCGCCAAGGGGACCCCGGCCGCCCGGGCCGTCCTCTTGGAGGTCCTCTCCTCCCCGGTGCCGTCGGACGCCACGCGGGCGGTGCTCGAGGCGTTGGCGCTGGGCGAGTCGGCCCACGAGGACCTCATCGACCCGCTCTTCAAACTCCTCCAAGGCGACGACGCCGCCATCCGCAGCGCCGCCGCCCGCGCCTTCAGCGCCTACCAGGGCCACGAGAAGGTCCTGACGGGCCTGAAGGAAATCGCGTCCGGCGCAGGCACGGGCGGCACGGCCGCGGGGACCGAGGCGCGTCTGGCGGCCGTCGAGGCGCTGGCCCGCATCCTCGATAAGCGGGCGATCGACACACTGGTTGGCCTGACGGCGGACCCGCAGGCGCCGATCGCCGAGGCCGCCGCCGCTGCGCTGGCCACGATGACGGGCCTGACGGACATGCCCGCCGGCAGCGACGCGTGGGCCAAGTGGTGGGAGGTCCGCCGCCACGAGCCCGAGTCGCGCCTGCTGGCGCGCCTGGTCAAACGGTTCCGCGAGGCGCTGGCCCAGCGCGAGACCCAACTGGAGGAGGTCCGCCTGCGGCTTATCGAGCAATTGACGGATCTCTATGAGGCCGCCGACACGAAGGAGAAAGGCCGGCTGGCCCTCGAGCACCTGGCCGACCCGGTTCCCGCCGTCCGCGCCCTGGCCGCCCGCCAGGCCGCCAAGGTCGCCCCGGCCGTCCTCATCGGCAGCAACGGCACCGGCCGCAAGGCCTACCAGGACCTGATCTCGGCCCTGCTGGCCCGCGTCGGCGACACCGCGCCCTCGGTCCGGGCCGCCGTGGCCGAGGCCCTGGCCGCCTGGCAGGAAGAGACCGCCGGCCCCATCCTGCTGGCCCGCCTGGAGAAGGAGCCGGACACCGAGGCCCGGGCCGCCCTGGCGGCCGCCCTCGGCGGCCTGCGGGTCGTCAAGGCGGTGCCGAACCTGGTCGCCATGCTCGATGCGGCGAACCAGGTGGAGGTCCTCCGGGCGGCCGGCGCCCTGGGCGAGATCGGCGAGCGGACGGTCGGCCATCCGGAGGACGTGGAGCCGGCGCTCGAGCCGCTGGGCCGCCTGGCCCGGACCGCGGCGGCCCCCGCCGTGCGCGAGGCGGCGTGCCTGGCCCTGGCGAAGATCGCGCCGCCCTCGGCCGAGACGATTCTCGCCGCCGCCCTCGACGACCCGCAGCCCAGCGTCCGCTACAGCGCCGCCCAGGGCATCGGGAACCTGGGCGCGGCCCGCCCGGAAACGGTGGCGGCCCTGGTGGCCCGCCTTCAGGATAAGGACAAGGGCGTCCGCCAGGCGGCGGCCGCCGCCCTCGCCCGCGTGGACGGCCCCGACGCCGCCGCCCGCATGGCCGACCGCCTCAAGGCCGACGGCGAAACCGAACCCGCCGTCCGCAACGCTCTCTGGGACGCCATCCGCGCCCTGGCCGACCGCGCCACCACCCCCGACCTGGCCGCTCGCCTCGGCGACGTCTTCTTCGCGCGCGGCGGTCCCGAAAACGCCGAGGCCATGCAACGCGCCGCCGAACTCTACCAGTTGGCCCTGGCGAAGATTCCCGCCGCCCAGCGCAGCAGCCAGGAGGCCATCACCCTGTACGAGAAACTTGTCGATGCCTACGTCGCCGCCGGCACGCCCGACCGGGCCGTCCCCACGCTTCGGCAACTCATCGTCCTGGCGCCGGCCGAGAACACGGCCCGCCTGCGCGAACTGAACCGGCAACTGGGCCTCATCCTGCTGGCCAAGGACCCGTCCAACGACGCCGTGGCCCCGCTGGTCGCCGCCATGAAAGACGCCGACCCGGCCGCCGCGGGCGCCATCCTGGACGCCGTCCGCGATCGGGCCCAGGCCCTGCTGACGGCCGAGAAGAGCGTCTCGGCCCTCGACCTGCTGACCGCCCTGAAACGGGCCCTGCCCGACTGGGGCGGGACCGACCGGGCCCAGGCCCTGGAGGCCCTCCGCCAGACGGCCGCCGACGCCGCCCTCAAAGCCGTCATGCCGAAACTCGCCGGCACCGACGAACAGGCCGCCGCCGCCGCCGCTACCCTCAAGAAGATCGGCAGCCCGGCCGTCGTGCCCCTGCTCGACGCCCTGGAGAACGCCGCCCGTAACAACCAGGCGGCCGTCGAAACGCGGGCCCTGGCCGCCCTCGAAGCCGTCACCGGCCGCACCGACCACGGCTACGACCCGACGGCGCCCCTGGCGGACCGCCTGGACGCCATCAAGGCGTGGCGGGGATCGCCGTAGACATGGCTTCATAACTCCCTCTCCCGCCGGGGGAGAGGGGAATGGAAAGCGTCTCCACCGTGCAGAATGCCTGTGCACCGCCGTACCGCGAACCTCGTGAGGACCAACCATGGCCAAACGCTACGTCGGCATCGACCTGGGCGGCACGAACCTGAAACTCGGCCTCGTCTCGGCCGACGGCGAGATGATGGAAAGCCTCTCCGTGCCGACCGAGGCCCAGGGCGGGCCCGACCACGTCCTCGCGCGCATGGCCGACGGCGTCCGCCAACTGGCCAAGAAGGCCGGCATAAAGGTGGATGACATCGCCGCCGTCGGCGTGGGCGTGCCGGGGCCGCTCGACTCGGCGGCCGGCCTCGTCTACATCGCGCCGAACCTGCCGGGATGGGTCAACGTGCCCGTCCGCGACACGCTCCAGAAGGCGCTCGGCAAAACGGTCGTCGTTGAGAACGACGCCAACGCCGCCGCCTACGGCGAGTTCCGCGTCGGCGCGGGGCGCAACGTGAGCAGCATGTTCATCCTCACGCTCGGCACGGGCGTGGGCGGCGGCATCATCCAGGACGGCCGGCTCCTGCGCGGCGCCAGCGACACCGGCGCCGAACTCGGCCACACCATCATCCAGTACGGCGGCCGGCTGTGCGGCTGCGGGAACCGCGGGTGCCTGGAGGCGTACGCCTCGGCCACCGCCGTCGTCGCCCGGTTCCGCGAGCAGGCCGCCGTCTCCGACCTTTCGCGCCAGCCCGACCTGGAGTGCAAGGACGTGTTCGACGCCGCCGACGACGGCAACAAGGCTGCCGCCCGCATCGTCGCCGAGACCGCCGAGTACCTGGCCGTCGGCATCACCAGCATCATCCACGCCCTGAACCCGGAACTGGTCGTCCTGACGGGCGGCATGATGGGGGCCGGCGACGTCTTCCTGGACGCGATTCGCCGGCACGTGGGCGCGTTGGCGTTCCCCAGCGCCTGGAAGGTCTGCGACGTCCGCTGGAGCACCCTGGGCGGCGACGCCGGCATCCTGGGCGCCGCCCTGGCCGCCGAGGCGTTCGACCGCACCGGCCAGCGCGCCTGAGGCGGCTGTTCGAGCCGGCTGTTCGAGCCCGCCGTTCGAGCCCGCTGCGCCGGGTGGCACGGCAGCGGCGCAGCCGCGGCCGTGGGGCCGTCTCGCGCCACGGCCACGCGAACTGCAGCGTGGCCTTGCCACCCGGCCGTTCGAGCCGCGTGCGGGAGCACGCGGTCACGTTCGATACGCGTGGCACGTGCCATGCCGATCCAACGTGACCCGCCGCTTCCGCGGCGGGCTCGAAAGGCGCTAGTGCGCGCCTGGCACAACACGTTCGTACCGGGGGGACCGGGGAAACCTCATGAAACGCCGGTGTCCGAAATGCGGCCACGCCTGGGAGGGGCCCGAACGCATCGGGGTCCGCGAAGAGTGCCCGGAGTGTGCCGCGTTCATCCACACGTGCGTCAACTGCGGCCGGTTCGAGCCGTCGCTCGGCCAGTGCTCGCTGCCGGATACGGATGCCGTCCGCGACCCGGTGGGCGTGAACTTCTGCGAGGAGTTCGAGTTCGACGCCACCGCCCAGCGCCGCGGGGCCGTGCCCGGTCCCCCGCCGCCCAACGCCCAGGACGATGCCCGGCGCAAGTTCGAAGACCTCTTTCGGGACGCCGACTCGTGACGCCCCCGCCCGACTTTCCCCTTGGCAGGTGCGCGGCCCGTACGGGCCGCGCCGGTGTCAGACGGCGGCCCGCGCAGCGCGGCCCGTACGGGCCGCGCACGATGCCAAGTTTCGCGCGGCGCGCACTGATGCTGATGGTCCTTCTCGCGGCCGCGCTGCCGGCCGGCTGCGTCGCGTTTCCGCGCGGCGAATCCTGGCCGAAGTACGAGAGCCGCCTGGCCGACGGCGCCCAGGGCGCCAAGCCCGGCGCCGTCACGGCGGCGCTGGACT
>JADHXV010000119.1 GCA_016782785.1 Planctomycetota bacterium
CGGCGCCCAGCCGACCGCCGGCCACCCGCAGTCGGACGCCCGGCACGCGGCCGCGGCGGCGGATCTCCAGAAACGCCTCCACTGCCAGGTCGAGCCCCGACGCCCGGCCCTCCTGGCCCAGGTAGCCGACGACCGGCGGGTCGGGCGGGGCCGCGGCGGGAGCGTACAGCGCGGTCTCCACGCCCGGATGGACCACGTGCACGCGCTCGGCCGACAGGTCCAGCCGCGACTGCATCACGCCGGCGTAATACCGGCTGACCGGCATGAACGCATCGATATGCGCTGCCCGCTCGGCCAGCAGGGCCCACGCCTGGCCGCGGTACGGCTCGGCCAGGTTGTCGAGGAAGGCGTCCTCGTCCTGGAGCGTGCAGACGACCGGCGCGCCGCCGAGGGCCTCCTTGACGCGGTGCACCAGGCCCGCCAGGAGTGCGTTGGAGAGGCAGACGACGTCCACGCGACCCTGGTCGGCCAGCCAGTCCGCCAGCCGGTCGAGTTCCTTGACTTGGCGTCCCTCTTCGCCGCGGAGCATCGAAAGGGTAGGCGGGCCGAGGTCGCCGGGACGGACCATCCCGGCCCGCCGGCCGGCCCAGCGAAGGAGCGGCCGGGCGTCGAGCAGGCGGTCCAGCCACCGCGGCGTATGGCGAAACAGGGCGCTCTTCTGCTGGAGGTACACGTTGATGCCGCCGAAGAAGATGGGCGTGTCGGCGGCGGGTTCCTCGCCGATGGACGGCAGGTAGAGCGGCACCATGTGGACGTCGTGGCCGCGGCGCCGGAGTTCGCGCGCCAGGGCCGCATCGCGCAGGCAGTTCTCGCAGTAAAAGCCTGCCCCTGCGCCGGGCGTGATCTGGATGATTCTCATCGGCCGGTTCCCCTGCGCCGGACTCGTGCTGCATGTCAGTCGGACTGGCGCTGTATGTCATTCTGAGGAGGCCCGAAGGGCCGACGAAGAATCTCGCTTTTCGTTGTTCGAACTTTCGTTGTTCGAACGGCGAGATTCCCGTTCGACTCGGGCGTTCCGCCCTCGCTCAGGGCATGCTTCGGTCGCCCGCCCCGGCGGGTAAACTTCGCTCCCTCAGAATGACAGGCCTGCCCGCACGCGCCGCCGATTTACTTGGTTATTGATTATTGGTTATTCCTTGTTGGATATTGCTGTTTCGCCTTTGGGGCCAAAGCAATGGACCGTCCCGTCGTCGCTGCCGATGATGACCCGCCGGCCCGCCACCGCCGGCGACGACGCCACGGCGGCCCCCACGTCGTACGCCCACACCTGCCGGCCGTCGTCGGCCCGGACCATGTACAACCGGCCGTCGGCCGAGCCGAACACCACCTTGTCGCCCACCACGACGGGGGAGGAGTCCACGGCCCCGCGGGTGGCGAAGGTCCACCGTCCCTTACCGGTGGCCCGGTCGATGGCGTGCAGCCGGCGGTCGCGCGATCCCACAAACACGGTCGTCGGGCCGACCGCCGGCGACGCGAAGAACTCGGCTTCCTCCGGCTCATACTTCCACCGGGGCCCGCGCGTGGACAGGTTGGCGCACAGGAACATCCCTTCGACGTTCCCCGCGTAGACGTGTCCGTCGGCCATCGCCGGCGCGGCAGCGACATAGGTCCCCGCGTCGATGGTGGCCTGCTCGCGGCCGTCGGCCAGACGGACCACGTGCAGCAGGCCGTCGCACCCGCCGAACACCGCCAGGCCGTCGCCGACCGCGGGCGACCCGTTGATGTAGTTGCCCGACTCGACCGTCCAGATGGCCACCCCGGTTTCGGCGTCGATGTAGTGCAGGTAGAAGTCGTAACTGCCGACCAGGATGCCGTGGCCCGAGCCGTCCGCCTTGGGGGCCACGTTGGCGCCGCCGGCGATCTTGCCGTCGGTCCTATACGTCCACCGGAGCGTGCCGGTGGCTGCGTCGAGCGCGTACAGGTTCCCGTCGGCCGAGCCGACGTACACGGTGCCCGCGAGGACGAGCGGCACGGCCCGGACCTCGCCTTCGGTGGTGAAGGTCCAGAGCGGCTTGCCGTCGGCCAGCGAGAGGGCGTGGACGCGGAAGTCGTCGGAGCCGACGAACACCCGGCCGTCCTTGACGGCCGCCCCGCCCGCCACGGGGCCTTTCGTCTCGTACGTCCACAGGGGGACGAGGGCGTCGGGCAGGTGGCCCTCGACGGCTCCCCGCAGGTCGGGCGTGGCGTGGAACATCGGCCAGTCGGCCGGCGGCGCGGGAAGCGAGGCGCCACCGTCGCCGCTGCCGGACCCGGCGGGCGCGGGGTTCGACCCGTCGCAGCCGTCGCAGCCGGCGCATGCCGCCGCGATGGCCGTCAGGGCGAGAAGTACGAGCGTGTTGCGGGAGCGGGCGCGGCGCATGGTCGTATCTCCGGCAGTTGCCGTACGTTAAGTATATCCGCGGAGGGCCCCCGTGGGACAAGGGTTATCGCGGCGTGCGCCCGGGGCGCGTCCGAACCCGCTTCCCGCATGTCATTTCGACCGAGGCCTCGCGCAGCGAGGCCGAGCGGAGAAATCTCGCCGTTCGCGCCCCTCGCGGAAGCGGCGGGTCACGTTTCTCTGGCATGGCACGTGCCGCGCCCATCGAACGTGACCGGGTGCTTCCGCACCCGGCTCGACACGCTCAGGCCTGGGGCACGGCAAGAAGCGCCCGCACGCGCCCAAGGGCCGACACCGTGAAAATGACCGGGTACAGCCGCTCGAAGTACCACAGACTGGCGAAGTAGAAGCCGATGGGTGCCGGCTCGAAGGCGGTGCCCCCGCGGGTCCGGCCGACCAGGTACGCCGCCCCGCGTCGTGCGGCCTCGCGTGCTTCGTCGGCAGTTTCACGAGCCGCGACCGTAAGGTCGCGGGTACGTTCGATGGCGGTGGGCGCTCGCTGGCGTTCGAACGTACCCGCGGGCTCACGCCCGCGGCTCGACAAGCGTACCTGCTCGCATATGCCTGCGGCTCGGCACGAAGCCCCCCACGCCGCCAGGGCCTCGGTCGCCAGGGCGGTCTCCTCGACCGACGGGGGCGCGCCCGCGTCGCCGCCCCATCCGCCGCTGGCGTCCTGGGCCGCCAGCAGCCACCGGACGCCGCGCTCGGCCATGGCTGCCACTTCGCTCGGCCGCGCGGCGGGTCTCCGTACCTGCCACGCGGCGCACGTCGCCTGAACGCGTGAGGCGCGGTGGTTGCCCCTCGACTGCGCTCGGGACAGGCTCCGAACCACCGCGCCACCACTCGGGGCGAGCACGCTGAGATCCGCCAGGGCCGCAACGACCCGCGCGGTGCCGTACGTCGGGTTCGCCTGGTCGGCGACGTGTTCGCTGCCGAACCAGAGGGGCAGCCAGGCCCCGTCGCTCCGCTGGACGCGGGCGAGGTAGGCGAGCGCCCGCTCCGTCGCCCGGCGCGCGCGGTCGGCCAGCGGCGCGGGCAGCCGGTCGCGCCAGGCCGACCATGCCGCCACGGCGTGGGCCGTCAGGTCGGGGCTGGAGCGGTCGAAGGGCAGGTTGCCCCATCCTCGGCAAAAGGTCGGGATGCCGCCGTCGCGGTTCTGGAGGCCGAGGAGCCAGCGGACGCCCTCGGCCGCGGCCGCGGCGATCCGCCCACTCGCCGCGCGGCGGGTCTCCGTACCCGCCTCGCTGGGTACGGCGGCCCGGTCGTCGTCCGGGGCCAGGCGCGCGAGTGCGAGGACCGCCCCGGCCGTGTCGTCGGCGTCGGGCACGCCGCCCGACAGGTCGGTCCACGCCCAGCCGCCGGGGTCGGCCTGCGTGTACGGATGGACGCCGCGATGCTGCTGGTCGAGGAGCCAGTCGGCGATGCGGCGGCGGTCGTCGGCCGACAGCGCGCCGTTCGAGCCCGCCGCGGAAGCGGCGGGTGACGTTCGAATGGCGCCGCACGCGTCCTGCGGGACACCGGATGTCTCCGCGTGCTTCCGCATGCGGCTCGAACGGCTCTCCAGGGCGCCGACGGCCAGGGTCGTAACCCACGTGGCCAGGTTCGTGTCGATGGGCCAAGAGCCGTCGTCGCGGACCGAGCGGGCGAGGAAGTCGATGCACCGGCCGGCCACGTCGCCGTGGGCCTGGCCGGCGGCCGCCAGGGCCATCGCGACGAAACTCGTCAGGGGCGTGGCCTCGAGGAACCCGCCGCCCGCCGGCTGAAGCGTCTCCAGCCGCCGCAGCGTCGGCCCCACGGCCGCCCGCCGGACGAGCCGGCACAGCGGACACCGCGGCGGCGCCTGGCGGAACCGGGCCTGGCCCACCGCCACCAGCGCCGGCAGGGCGTAACTGACGACCGGCAGCCGCAGCCGTTTCCACCACGACGGGGGCAGGGCGGCCAACTCGAACGGCAGGGCCCGCACGTGTCGCCACGCCTCCCGCCCGGGGCCGAGCCGGCCCGCCTGGGCCGCCATCATCAGGATTGGTGCCGAGAACGTCCGATCCCGGCCGTAGGCGGCCACGACGGCGTCGGCCAGATGCTCCGGTGTGAGGCCCCCGGCCACGCGGGCCAGGTACGCCTCGGCCCGCCCGACGGCCCGGCGGTGGGCGTCGCGGCCGTCGGAGGCCGCCAGGGCCGACCAGGCCAGCAGGCTCGTGCTCAGGTTGCTGGCCGACAGGACGGTGTCGCCCCAGCCGCCGTCATGGTTCTGGTGGCGGGTCAGCCAATCGAGGCCCGGCTGGATGAGGGCCGAGAACGGCCCCGGCCCGCGGTCGCGCTCGACAACGTGCAGGGCCCACGCGGCCGTGGCGGTCGAAAGGGCGCTGGACGAGAGATGGCCCTCCCAGTGGCCGGCGTCGGTGCGTGCGGCCAGCAGGTGGTCGCGTGCGGCATGGAGTGTGTTTTCGAGGTCGGTGGAGGTCATGGGTTCACTGTGTTCGAGCCTGTCGGCGCCGAGGCGCGTGCGCCGTGTTCGAGCCCGCCGCGGAAGCGGCGGGTCGCGTTGGGTGCGCGTGGCACGTGCTGCGCGCATCGAACGTGACCGGCTGCTTCCGCAGCCGGCTCGAAAGGCGGCGCGTCAACCGAGCAGATGCCCGAGGGCCAACAGGCCGTAGAATGTATATTCGCAGTCGGCGACCGGGTCGTCCGGATGGCCGCGGAAACTCATTCGCCGGGGCGGGCCCGGGTCGTCGACGGCCAGGGCATCCGCGAATCGCAGGCACGGCTCCCGGACCGTGTCGAGCGGCACCCCGGCCGCCGCCAGGGCGTGCAGCGCGGTCGCCGTCGAGAGCAGGTCGGCCTCCGGCGCCTCGGCAGCGGCGGGCCAGCCGCCCTCCGGCCGCATCGCGCGAAGGAGCCAACCGACGGCCGCCGGGTCTGCCGTGCCGCCGAGATCCGCCACCGTGACCAGGGCCGCCGCCGCGGCGGGGACCGACCCCGTCTCCGCGCCCGGCGCGTTGGCGTATCCGCCGTCGCGGGACCGCAGGCCGGCGAGGGCCCGGAGGAGGGCGCTGGCGTCGGGCAGCGGGACGCCCAGGTCCTCGTACGCGCCCAGCGCCAGGAACGCCCCGTACGCCGTGCCGTGCGAGGCCCCGGCGACGTGGCTGAATCCGCCGTCGGCCGAGCGGAACGCCGCGAGGCGCGCTGCGGTCGCGGCGGGCGAGAGAGGTGTCTCTATGAGCGCCCAGCATCGGGCCAGGCAGCAGAGGTGGACGAAGTCGAGGTCCTCGCCGGCGCCGAAGGTGGCGAGGTAGGCGCGGGTTTGGCGAGCAACGTCAACCTGCCCATCGAACGTACCCGCGTGCTCACGCACGCGGCTCGGCGCGGCGGGCGCCGTTCGAGCCCGCCGCGGAAGCGGCGGGTCACGTTCCTCTGGCATGGCACGTGCCTCAGCGCCTCGCACGTGACTGGCTGCTTCCGCAGCCGGCTCGAACGACGAAGGCTCAACGGCTGCCAGGGCCTGGAGGCCGAACACGGTGTAGTAGAGGTCGGCCTGGCCCGCCCGATTCGGAAAGCCGCCCGCCGCCAGCGCGGCAGCGCGAAGGTATCGGCCGACGCCTTGGGCCGTCTCCGGCCGATGGCGTCGGACGCGGCCCGCGGCCCGGAGCAAGTCGTCCTTAAGCGTCACCGTCGGGCGTCCCTTGGGGCAGGTTCTGGAAGATGCGGAACACGATGCGGCGCAGCAGGCCCTTGAGGTCGGCCCGGGTGAGCGGCTCGAGCGACCGGACGGCCTGTTGGTCGTACTCGGCCATGAGGCGGCGGGCCTCGGTCTCGACGCCGAGGGCCCGGAACCGCCGGCGGACCGCGTCGGGCGGGACGTCTGCCCGGCGGCACCAGAGGGCGTCGAAGAGGTTGCGGTCGGCTCCCTCGGCCCGCTGGTGGGCGATGGCCAGCAGGATCGACGGCCGCATCGCCGCCAGGTCGTTCGGCTCGGTGCCGTCGTACAGGTCCTTGATGTCGTCGGCGATCTGGTAGGCGATGCCCAGGGCCTCGCTGTAAGCGTGGAGGACGTTCCAGACCTCGTCGCCGGCGCCGGCGGCCACGGCCCCCAGCCGGAGGGCGACCTCGAAGGCCGGGGCGGTCTTTCGGCGGAAGATGTCGAGCACCTGTGCGACCGAGAGCGGCTCGGGCCGGCGGGCCCAGCACAGTTCCGCCCCCTGGCCGATCGTCAGGTCCCGATGGCCATGGGCGGCCGCCGTCAGCATCGCCGCCGTCCGGTCGGCGTCGAAACCGGCCTCGGCGATCAGGCGGTACCCTTCGCCCAGGAGGAAGTCACCCACGTTCAGGGCCACCGGCACGCCGAACTGCTCGTGCAGGCACGGCTGGCCGTAGCGGTACTGGTCGCCGTCCTCGATGTCGTCGTGGACGAGCGAGGCCTTGTGGAAGCACTCGACGGCCAGGGCGACGCGGCGGACGGTCTCGGGCATGGGGGTGTCGGCGGTCGGCTGGAACGCCTGGTAGGTGCAGACGGCCAGGAGCGGCCGCCACCGTTTGCCGCTGCGCGAGAGCCACTCGCGGGCAATGCGTTCGGTCTGGCCCCCGGCGGGGCCGAGGACGCGCTCCAGGGCCTCGGGCGTGAACCAGCCGTCGACACGTCGGCGGAGGGCCTCCATGTCCAGCCGCTGCGAAATCGCCCCGCCCGTCAGGTGCATGGCGTCCCAGACCCAGTCGCGGTCGACGGCCGTGTCGATGCACCCGTCGTAGAGCAGGGGGATGGCGATGCCGGGCACGGCTGCCGCGGCCATCAGCGGGTAAATCACCTCCAGGGCCGACAGGCAACTGACGCCGACGACGGCCTCGATGCGGCCGGTCTCGATCAGGTGCATGACGGGGGCGGTGCCTTCAGCCACGAGGACCACGTACCCGATTCGCTCGGCCTCGTCCTTGAAGTCGTGGATGGGGCACCGGCCGCAGTCGGCGCACAAGAGGCCCAGTTCGTCGATGGCGCCTTCGCACCGGCCCTCGGCCCGCAGGCACTTCGGCAGCAGCAGGAGCCGGCGGTCGAACGGGACGGTCGCCAGGCGTTCGCGCCAGGCCTCGTTCGAGACGAGGACGGCCAGCCACTTGGCGTGCCGGTCGTCGGCGCCGGTGTCGGCCAGGACGCGGTCGGCGTGGGTTTCGAGTTCGCGGATAGAGAGCGGCGGGACGGGCGCCGCCCGGGCGACGTACCGGCAGACGGCGTCGTGGAGGCGGTCGCGTTCGGCCCGGGTCTGAGGCACCTGGTCGCGGTTCGGCCCGTCGGGCCCGGCGGCGCCGGGGCGGTTGCGGTGGTTCGTGATGTTGAGCGGTTCGGTCATGATTCGTGCGCGGCGGCCTTCCCAGGCCGCCGCGTCTCGGTTGTTCGGCCGGACAAGACCGGCCGTGGCACGAGACGACGCACTGGCGGACAAGCCGCCAGTGGCACCCGGCGAATTATACGTTTTGCGGCGCCGGGACCGCGGTGCCGGCCGCGTCGAGCGCGGCGCGAAGGCGGCGGAACGTCCGCCGCCACATACGAATCTCGGCCCGCCCGAGCACCTGGGCCAGCGTCCGGCGCACCAAACCCACGCCGCCCGCCCTCTGATTATCCCAATACACACTCGGAATCCACCGGAAATTCACTTCATAGCACGCTGCGTACAGGTCCAGGTGGTCGCGGGTCATGGCCGGCAGACGGAACGGCCGGCCGTCGCGGTCGGGCCGGACCGGCTCGTGGAACACCGGGAACACGGCGGCGGGCCCCTGGGCCAGGCGGTCGGCCAGGCGGTGGGTCCGGCGGACGTCGTCCACCGTCTCGCCCGGCAGGCCGAGCACGATGCTGAACACCGGGAAGAACCCCGCCCGGCGGAGGCGGTCGGCCGCGTCCAGGGCCATCGCCTCCCAGTTGTCCGGGTCGAACGGGGCGATCTTGCCGGGACCGTTGGCGTGGACCAGCCGCCCGTTGGCGCTTTCGAGGCCCAGGTTGACCCACAGGTACCGGGCGTCGGGCTCGGCCGCCAGCAGCCGGCGGATCTCGCGCAGTTGGTCCGCGTCCAGTTGGAGCACCGACGAGATATTGACGTGGCTCACCTGCAGGAAGGTGCCGTGGCGGACGGCCTGCATGCGCGCGAGCAGCGACCTCAGCCGCTCGAAGTCCACGCGCCGGCCGTCGGCTCCGTAGCGGAAGAAGTCTTCGCTGCTCGAGGCCAGGGCGCCCGCGCCGGCGGCCACGTTCGTCTCGACGTCGGCCAGGATGGCGTCCTCGGCCAGGTGCTCCATCCGCCGGTCGCCCATCAGGCAGAACCGGCAGCCGTTGCCGCAGCCGCGGGAAAGTTCGATCATGCCCATGGTCGAGGCCCCGCGGATGGGGACGGCCCGGTCGGCGGCGGCGTCGCGCGACCGGTGATGGGCGGGCGCGTCGCCGCCCTGGGCAATGGCCAGAAGCAGGTCCGGCCCGTCGGCCTCGAAGTAGCCCTCGAACACCGTGTCGACGGTGTGGCGGGCGGCGTCGTCCGGGTACTGGACGTACTGCCAGGCGCCCGCGCCGCCGGCGACGACGCGGAAACCGAAACGCCGGCGGGCGTCGGCGATCTCGGCCATCAGCCGGTCCGCCCAGAGGCGCGTGTACAGCGGG
>JADHXV010000120.1 GCA_016782785.1 Planctomycetota bacterium
CTCGGCTCGGCCACGGTCGAGATCGTCACCGGCCGGCTCGACGGCCGCGAGGTCACCGTCAAACTCCTGCGCGCCGGCGGGGCCGGCGCCTGGTGGCTGACGCTGGACGGCGACCAGGCCGGCACGGCCCGCCTCCAGGACGGCCGCCTGGTCCTCGACCCGGCCGCCGGACCGGAGGATGCCGAGGCCGTCGCCCGGGCCTTCGCCGTGGCCGAGGGGCGGGCCGCCCCCGACTGGGTCCTCCTGCCGGCGAACCATATTCAGGCAGATCGAGAATAAACGATGCGTCGATGCGCGGTCATCGCGGTGCTGGCGCTGGCGGCGGCCCTGGCCGTCGGCACCGTCCGCGCCCGCGCCGCGGCGCCGCCCGACGACCTCCTCGCCCGCGCCAAGGCCGCCCGCCTCGAGGCCGAGGAAGACCTGGCCGAGGCCCGCAAACGCCATCTCGACGAGCGCCGGGCCCTGGCGGCCGAGTTGCAGGCGGCCTACGACGCCCTCGACGCCGCCGAGACCGCCGCCGACGCCGCCCGCTCGGCCTTGGCGGACCTCGCGGAGCAGGCCAAGGACCTGGAGCGGTCGGCCGCCCTGGCCGCCGCCCAGACGCAGCGGCACATCCGCCAGGCCGCGGATGCCGTCGAGGCCCAGGTTGACGCCGCCGCCGGCCCCGTCGCCGCCGTCGAAGAGGCCGTGTGGGCCCGGCTCGAGGCCCGGCTGGCCGGCCTCGCGGCGCGCTGCCGCGTCCGCGTGGGCGACGCGACGGTCGTCTCGCGCGACGGCCGCGAGGTCGCGGTCCCCGTCCTTCGGCTGGGCGACTTCGCGGCGTACGCCTGCGGCCCGGACCGCGCGACGGTGGGCCTCTTGCGCGACCGCCCGGACGGGCCGCCGCTCGTGGCCGGGCCGTACCTGTCGGAGCGCGGGGCCGAGGCCCTGCGGTTGGCCGCGGCCGGGCGGCTGGCGCACCTGCCGATCGACGTCACCGGCTCGCTGGCCGAGCGGACTGCCGGCGGCCCGCGGACGCTGGCGGCCTGGCTCGAGGCCGGAGGCCTCTTCGTCTATCCGATCCTGGCCGTCGGCGCGCTCGGCGTCGTCCTCATCCTGGAACGCATGTTGTACCTCGTGCTGACGAAGCCGTCGCCGGGGCTCCTGCGCGACGTGCTCGCGCATCTGGAAGGCGGCAACACGGCGGCGGCCCGCGAGGCGGCCTCCCGGGCCCACGTGCCGGCCGGCCGCGTGCTGCTGGCGGGCGTCGACGCCGCCGGCAAGAGCGAGCCGGAACGCGAGGCCGCCATGGAGTCGGCCCTCCTGGCCGAGGCACCCAAACTCGAACGGTCGCTCTCGCTCCTGGGCGCGCTGGCCGGCGTGGCCCCGCTCCTGGGCCTCCTGGGCACCGTATCAGGCATGATCGCCACGTTCGACACGATCTCGACCGTCGGCACCGGGAACCCGCGGCTGCTCTCCGGCGGCATCAGCGAGGCCCTGATTACCACGCAACTGGGCCTGATGATCGCCATCCCGCTCCTCTTGGCCCACGCCGGACTGGAGCGGTGGGTCCAGCGCCGCGAGGCCATGCTCGAACACCAGGCCATCCAGGTCTTCGGCATCCAGGAGAATGGCGGCGCGAAGGGCGGCGCGAAGGGCGCGAGCAGAAACGCGCCCGCGCCCGGCGAGCCGCGCGGGGAGCCGACGGCATGATCGACCTTGATGCCATGGCCGAGTGGTTCGCCAGCGGCGGATGGGTCATGGCCGCCCTCGGCGCGGTCGCCTTCGTGCTGGCGTACCTGGTGGTGGAGCGGTTCCTGGACATCCGATCCGAAATCCGGGCCATCGAGCGGGCGGGCGGCGTGGCCGGCGCCCGGCCGCTCGTCGGCGTCGAGGTCAAGGGCCTGCGGCGCATCGGCCTGGTGCGGGCGTGCGTGGTGGCGGCCCCGCTCTTGGGCCTCCTTGGCACCGTCACCGGCATCATCCAGACGTTCGACAGCATCCTGGCGGGCGGATACATCGCCGAGATGGGCGAGGGCATCCGCAAGGCCCTCCTGACCACGCAGTACGGTCTGGCCATCGCCGCGCCGGGCCTCTTGGCCGAGCGGATGCTCAACCGGCAGCAGGAGCGGCTGCGCCGGCTCCTTCGGACGGCGCGGCACAGCCTGGAGGACGGCACCTGATGCGCCGCGGCACCCTGACAGGACGGCGCGGCCGGCGGAGCGAGGCCACCATCCAGATGGCCCCGCTCATCGACATGGTTTTCATCCTGCTCATCTTCTACATCGTCTCGACCAGTTTCGTGCAGGACGCCGGCGTCCGGATCGACCGGCCCCAGAGCGCTGCCGCACGCCAGGTCACGCAGCGGTACCTGCCGGTGGCGATCACGAAGCGCGGCACGGTCCACGTGGCGGGGCGGACCATCCGGGCCGACGACGCCTCCGCCATCGAGGCTGCCCTCCGCGATACCGACACCCGGACCATCGTCATCCAGGCCGACCGCGACGTGCCCACGGGCCTCCTGCTGCGCGTGCACGATACGTGCTTCGCCGGTGGCGCCGAGAACGTTAACGTGGCCGCCTTGCCGCGATGACTTTTAGCCGCGACGCGAAGCGGAGCGCGTGCCGTTGAGCGCGCCGGGGATAAACCCCGGCGCTACAGGTGCGGGTGTGCCGGCCGGGCCACACTTAGCCGCCGGGCTTGCCCGGCGCGTGTGGTTGACCGCCGTCGGGCGAACGCCGGCGCCGACGATCGCGCCAGGCGCCGTACAACCAATGACCAATAACAAATGACCACGACCCCCGCCATCCCGGCCCATCGGTCGCCCCTGCGGCAAGCCTCGCGCCACACGGCCGCGGTGGCGGTGGCGCTGGCGCTGAACGCGGCCCTGGTGCTCTTCATGGTCACGTGGCTGGGGCGGAGCCGGTCGGCCCGGCCGGCGACGGTCCTGGCGGTGCCGATGGTGGTCCGGCAACTGGAGCCGGAGGAGATGGAGATCGCCGAGGGTCCCGCGGCCGAGCCGCTGCCGACGCCGCCCGCCGTGGAGCCGCCGCTGCCGCCGCCCGAGGTGCTGGAGATTTCGGCCCTCGACCTGCCGGCCCCGGTGCCGGCGCCGCTCTTGGTCGATGCGCCCGCGACGGCGGCGTCGAGCCTGGCGGTGCCGGCGTACGAGGCCGAGGCCCTGCCCGCCGCCCCCGCGCCGCTGCCGGCCGGCGGCACGGGCGAGGCCGAGGCCAGGCCCGGGCCGGTCCGGCCGTCGCGCGGCCCGGTCCTCATGCGACCGCCCGACATGTCGGAGTACTACCCGCGGCGGGCCCGGATGCAGGGCCTGACCGGCACGTCGCACATCCGGTTGACGGTCGACGCCGACGGCCGCGTCACCGACGTCGAGGTCCTCGATTCCTCGCCGCCGGGCGCGTTCGAGCAGGCGGCCCTTCGCGTGGGCCGGTCGCTGGCGTTCCGCCCGGCGCTTCGCGACGGGCAGCCCGTGCCGGCCCGAGTCACCCTGCGCCTGATATGGAGGCTGGAGTCGTGAGGCGGTTTCTGACAGACGGTGTTCGCGCCGGTGCCACGGCCGGTCTTGTCCGGCCGTGGAGGTCCCCTCGCGCCGGTGCCACGGCCGGTCTTGTCCGGCCGTGGAGGTCCCCTCGCGCCGGTGCCACGGCCGGTCTTGTCCGGCCGTGGAGGTCCCCTCGCGCCGGTGCCACGGCCGGTCTTGTCCGGCCGTGGGCCTGGATGGCGCTGGCGGTGCTGTTGGTCGCCACGGTTGCCGGTGCCGCCGAGCCCGTCAAACTCCCGCCGGCGATGGCCGAACTCCTCTCGGCCGCCCAGGCCGACCTGCGGGCCGACCGTCCGGCCC
This sequence comes from Planctomycetota bacterium, assembly GCA_016782785.1. Classification (GTDB taxonomy): domain Bacteria; phylum Planctomycetota; class Phycisphaerae; order FEN-1346; family FEN-1346; genus BS750m-G62. The sequence goes on from JADHXV010000120.1 coordinate 3,839, forward strand.
AGGCCGTCGAGCGGCTCCGCACGCTGCCCGACGGCGTCGAGGACCACGCGCTGCGGCACCTGCTGCTGGGCCATGCGCACGTCCGGCAGTCGGCGTTCGACCAGGCGGCTGCGGCCTATCAGCAGGCCCTGGCGATGGACCCGGCGATGACCGAGGCAGGGCTGGGCCTGGCGCAGGTCCGGTTCCGCCAGGAGCGGTGGCGCGATGCCGCCGACCTCCTCGGCCGATACGTCAGCACCGACACGTGCGAGGCCGACCTGCTGGTCCTCTATGCCCAGGCGGCCCGCGAGTTGGCCGACGCGGCCCTGGCCCGGCTGCTCGTCGACAAGGGCGTCCTGCGGTTTCCGGGCGACGCGCGGCTGCGCCAGCTGGACCTGGCCGTCGCCGTCGACGAGGACGACACCGAGGCCGTCCGCCGGGCCGTCCGCTATCTGCTGGACCGCGAGCCCACCGACGCCGACCTGTGGCAGCGGCTGGCGTGGGTCGAGGCCCGCGGGCAGGAGGACGCCGGCCGGCTGGTCGCGCTGGAGGCGGCCGTCCTCTGCGCCCCGGACAACCTGGAGCATCGGCGGGCGCTCCTGGCGGCGCTCCTGGCGGCGGGGAACTGGCCCACGGTCCTCGCGCGCGGGCGGGCGCTGCTGGCCGGGCCGATGGCCGGCCGGGCCGCCGCAGACATCGACCTCATGGACCTGCTGGTCCGCGCCGCCGACGCCGGCGCGGCCGACGCCACGCTCCGGGCCTGGATCGACCGCGTGCCGGAGGCCGAGCGGACCCGCGCCATGCAGATTGCCGACGCGCGGCTGGCCCTTCGGCAGGCCAAGCCGGAGGCCGCCCGCGCCATCCTCGGGCGGCTCATCGCGCTGGGCGACACCGACCCGGCCGTTTTCCTCTGGGCCGGGCACCTGGCCGAGCAGGCCGAGGACTGGACCGAGGCCCGGACGCTGTACGACCACGCGCGGACGCTGCCCGGCCGCGACGCTCGCCTGGCGACGCTGTACCTGGCGCGGCTGGACATCCGCCGCGGCCGCGAGGCCGAGGCAGGGCGCCTGCTGCGGTCCTATCTCAATGATTACCCGGAGGACGCGGTCGCCCGGTCGCTCCTGGCGCTTGTGAAAGAGGGAGCGGGCATGTAGGCCGCGGCGTGCCGCGGCATCCCGGCTGTAGAGCCGGGGCCATGCCCCGGCGCAGCGGCGCGGCGGGTCGGGAGACCCGCCGCGTGGGAACTGAGACCCCGCTTGTCCAGTACGGACCCGCACGGGCGGGGCCGAAGAATCTCGCCGTGGCTGGGGCCCAAGGCGAGATTCTTCGCTCGCTGCGCTCGCTCAGAATGACATCGTTTTGCGCGGCCCGTACGGGCGGGGCCACACAACGGCCCCACGGCCGCGGCTGCGCCGTTGCCGCGCCACCCTCGCGTTTCGCGCGGCGCTGCCTCGTTGACTTCCGGCGGACCGCCGCGTACGTTGGCGCGCAGGCCCGGTGGCCCTGGCTGGAAGGAGCATCCCATGAGCGCAGGACGGCTTCTCGTGGCATTGGCGGCCGGCGCGGTCCTCGCCGGCTGCGCCGCCGCCGGCAACTGGTACGAGGAGAGTTTCTACCTGCTGCACGAGGACCATCATACGTCCGGCCAGGTGGAGGTTGGCCGCGACACCGACCCCGCCGAGGCCGCCCGCCTGGTCGCGCTCTCGCGGCCGGACGTGGTCCAGATTCACGCCAAGGGGAACCCCGGCTGGACGACGTATCCGACGAAGGTCGGCCACACGCCGCCGGAACTCGCCCGCGACGTGCTCGCCGTCTGGCGCGACCTTGCCCGCGCCGGCGGATGCCACTGGTCCATCTACTACAACATCGGGCGCGACGGCGAAATCGAGAAGCGCCGGCCCGAGTGGAACCGCTCCGCCGCCGACGGCCGCGAAATCGAGAAGGCCCTCTGCTACCACTCCGGCGTGGCCGAGGCGTACCTCTGGCCCATGATCGACGAAATCATGGCCGGCTACGGGCCCGACGGCTTCTGGTTCGACGGCTCGTGCTTCACCATCCGCAACTGTTATTGCGATACGTGCCGCGAGCGGTTCAATCGCGAAACCGGCCTTGCGGCCCCGGTCAAACCGGCCGAGGCGGGCTGGGCCCGGTACAAGGAGATGCATCGCCAAATCTATCGTGACTTTATCCATGCGACCGCCGAACGCATCCATCGCCGCGACCCGAAGTGCCTGGTGGCCGTCAACTGGGCGTACTCGCTGCGGATGCCCGAGCGGCCCGGCCCCGGCATCGCGTACCTGACGGGCGACATCGGCAACGGCGTTGAGGGCCTCTCGCCCGAGGCTCACTGGTACGACTCGACGGGCCTTCCGTTCGACCTCATGACACAACTCAATACGATGGTTGAGAAAGAGGAGGGCACGAGGGCCGTCCGCGAGATGGCCCCTAAGCCGCCGCACCAGGTCTGGCAGGAGATGGCCGTCATCATCGCCAACGGCGGCCGGTACTTCCTGTGGGACAACCCGACGCCCACCAGCGGCCTGGTGGCCGAGCGGCACGAATTTGCCGGCCGCGTGGTCGCGCCGTTCCTCCGCGCCCGCCAGCCGTGGTGCATGCGGACCGAACGCGTGCCCGACGCCTCGCTCCTGCACAGCGCCGCCACGCACTACGCCGTCACCGAGACCGACCCCACGGCCTTCACGAAGCGCAATAGCCGCATCGACGGGGCCTCGGCCGCGCTCGCCCGGCTGCACCTGAACTATGAGTTCGTGCCCGACTGGCGGCTGGCCGAGGGCGACGTGCGGAGCCCGCTCCTCGTGGTCGAGCACCCGAAGGTCCTCGCGAAGGAGACCGTCCACGGCCTGCTGGCGTTTGTCCGCGGCGGCGGAAACCTGCTCGTGACCGGCATGGGCCTTTCGCGCGACGACCGCCTGCCCGCGCTCCTCGGCGTGCGCGCAGCGGGCGGCGGCACGAGCGGTTCCGAGCCGCTGGCCGTCGACGTCGCCGGCACGGCGCACCGCTTCACCCACTGGCTCACGCGACTGGCGTGCGACGGGGCCGAGACCGTCATGACCGTCCGCGACGCCGAGGGCACGGCCCACCCGTTCCTGACGCGCCGCGCCGCCGGCCAGGGCACGGCCTGGTACGTGCCGGTGCCGCTCCTCTCGCTCCACGGTCAGGACGTGGTGCCCGAGGTGGTGCTTCGGCAGGTGTTCGAGCACGTCCGGCCGGCGGCCGGGCGGCACGTGCAGACGACCGCGCCGCCGGACGTGGAGGTGGTCCTCCGCCGCCGCGGCGACACGCGCATCCTGCACCTCGTGAACATGGCCGCGGGCGAGCGGAAGGTCATCACCACCGACCGCCGGCGGTACACCGAGATTACCAATCTGCCGCCCGCGCCCGCCTGCCGCGTCACCGTCCGCATGCCCGCGCGGCCGGCGCGCGTCCACCTGGAGCCCGACGGCCGCGACGTGACGGACTGGCGCTACGCCGACGGCGGCGTGACCGTCGACGTGCCCGCGTTCCCCGTCCACCAGATGATTGTGATCGAGACGGGCGGGTGACGGCGGCGGTGGATTCCCGGCATCCGGCGCCCTACAATGGCCGAGCGGTTGGACCGGGAGCCTCCGCCCGCAAACCATCATGGCCGATACGCACGAAATCAACCTGCCGCAGCACGCCACCGAGGCCATCCTCGAGAGCATCTCCGACGGCGTGTTCACCGTGGACCACGCGTGGCAGATCACCTCGTTCAACCGGGCCGCCGAAATTATCACCGGCGTGCCGCGCGGCGAGGCCGTGGGCCGTCGCTGCGCCGAGGTCTTCCGCGCCTCGATGTGCGAGACCGCCTGCGCCCTCCGCGAGACCATGGCGACCGGCGAACCCGTCATTGACCGCTCGGCGTTCATCATCGATGCCGACGGCCGGCGGATCCCCATCAGCGTGTCGACGGCGCTGCTGCGCGATGCGGCCGGCCGGGTGGTCGGCGGCGTCGAGACGTTCCGCGACCTCAGCCTGGTCGAGGAACTCCGCCGCGAACTCGAAGGCCGCTTCGAACTGGGTGACCTCGTCAGCCGAAGCCCCGCCATGCGCCGCATCTTCGACCTCCTGCCCCAGGCCGCCGCCAGCGAGTCCACCGTCCTCGTCCAGGGCGAGACCGGCACCGGCAAGGAACTCATCGCCCGGGCCCTGCACGACCTCAGCCCGCGCGCCGCGGGCCCGTTCGTCCCGGTCAACTGCGGGGCCTTGCCCGACACGCTGCTGGAATCGGAACTGTTCGGCTACAAGGCCGGCGCGTTCACCGGCGCCACACGGGACAAGCCCGGCCGGTTCGCCGCGGCCGCGGGCGGCACGATCTTCCTGGACGAGATCGGCGACGTCAGCCCCGCCCTCCAGAGCCGCCTGCTGCGGGTCCTTGAGGAGCGGACCTTCGAGCCGCTCGGCTCCAACGAGACCGTCCGGGCCGACGTCCGCGTCGTCGCCGCCACGCACCGCGACCTGGCCGCCATGGTCGACGAGGGGACGTTCCGCCGGGACCTCTACTATCGCATCCACGTCATCCGGCTCCGGGTGCCGCCGCTGCGGGAGCGCCTGGAGGACGTGCCGCTGCTCGTCGACCACTTCATCACGCGGTTCAACCGGGCGCAGGGCAAGGCGGTCTCGGGCGTCAGCCGCGAGGCCCTGACGGTCCTGATGGCCCACGACTACCCCGGCAACGTGCGGGAACTGGAAAATATCATCGAGCGGGCGTTCGTCCTGTGCGCCGAGGGCGAGATTGACCGCCGGCACCTGCCCGAGGACCTCGTCCCCCGGATGGCCGACCGGTCCGCGGTGGAGGAGGGGGCGGACCTGGCTGCCACCGTTCGGGCCGCCGAGGCCCGGTCCATCCTCGACGCCCTCCAGCGCCACCATTTCAACCGCCTGGCCGCCGCCCGCGACCTCGGCATGCACAAAAGCACGCTGTTCCGCAAGATCAAGGCCCTGGGCCTCTCGTTGCCGAAGGCGGACGGGCGGTCTTCGCCGGCGTCCTAGAGTCGCGTTATCGCGACGCTAATCGCCGACAGAGTCGCGTACATGCGACCCTCCGGCCGCCAATCGCCCATTTCACGCCGCGTC
>JADHXV010000121.1 GCA_016782785.1 Planctomycetota bacterium
CCTCCGCCTCGCCCCGACGCCCCGCCAAGGACCACCCTTGGCGCCAGCCATTCAAGACGAACCGGACATTCCTACTTTGCGGGAAAGAGGACATTTCTACTTTGCGTTGACAGCGCCGACGGGGCGGGTCCGCTCGGATTCCGGCGATGATGTTGACGCCGACGGTTCGCTGGTGGATTTGGCCCTTCGTTGACGAATTGGGCTAATCGAAGGGAACCTCGAATCTGCTGCTGTAGCGCTTGTTTTGGGGCGCGCTGAAACGGCGCTGAAAGGGCAGGGCGGCAAGGGCGTAAGTCTTTGTTGTTTCTAGGCTTACGTTTTTGGGAAAATTGACTCATAATCCCTTGGTCGGAGGTTCGAATCCTCCAGGGCCCACCAATGTCAGGTAATGACAAGTCGTGCCAAGTGGCGGCACGTGCGCCACTTGCGCCCCTCCCGCCGGCCGCCTTACCTGACACCCCGTCTTGGTGACCTGCTCCCCGGAAACTGATCCAAGTTGAGTGAGAGTCTCGGCCGACTCGAAGGTCGGAAGGAGGCTCGAAGATGAAGAAGTACACGCCGGATCAGATTGTCACGAAGTTGCGGCAGGCGGACCGGGAATAGGGCAAGGCCCGGGGACAGTTGCCTGGTGGCGCGAAGCACCGTCACAGGATGTGATCCGCGCGTTCTCCTTCTCGGCTCGACAGCGAACCGCGTCAGCCCTGGGGGCCACCGCCGCCGCCACCCCCTCGGCCTCTGCCCTTGCCTTTGCCTCGGCCGGGCGGTTTGGGCGGCGAGAGTTTGCCGCCGGAGTAGACCTGTTTCCGCTTCTCGGGAACGGGCGTTTCCAGGTACTCCAGAAGCGTGTCGACGAACGGCTTGGTCTTGCGTTCGTAGGCTTCGGGGACGGCGGTCCGGATGATGTTGCGGACGAGTTGGCGGTACGGGTCGGCGGCGGAGGGGTCGGCCACGCCGGTCAGGGCCTCGGGCCGATCCTCGGCGTCGACGGCGTTGATCATTTCGCGTGCGCTTCGGCTGCGCGTGGAGAACTCGCCGATGGCCTCGTCCTCGAACTCGGTCCAGAAGGATTGGCCGTTGCCCCAGCGGGCGATCTGGTCGAACTCCTCGAGGTCGCCGGCGGTGTACTTGTCGCGGACCTTGAGGCAGAAGAAGCGGAAGTCCTGGCCGGCGGCGGTCGTGACGAGGCGGCGGACGTCGTCCATGGTTTCCGGATGGGGCGGTGCGTCGCCCACGAGGACGACGATGCGCCGGGCGTACTCGCCGCCGCTCCACTTCTGCTGCGCGAGGGCCGCCACCATGGCCTCGCGGACGGCTTCGGGCTCGTCGCCGCCGCCGTCGGCCGTCACGTTCTGGATGGCCTGCGACAGGGCCTCCGCCTGCCCCGTGAAGGGGTAGATCTTCGTCACGTACAGGTCGCCCTGGTCGCGGTAGAAGACGATGCCGAGCCGCGGCTCGTTACTGATGAGGTAAAACGCCTGCATCAGTTTCGTGACGTCGCGTTGAATCCATCGGATGACGGGCTTCATGGAGCCGGTGCTGTCGACAAGCATGGCCACGTCGAGATGGTCGAGTTTGAACCGCACCAGTTCCAGGTCCTGCCGCCATTTCTTGTCGCCGGGATCGGTGATCTTCTCGGGCGCGAGGATGACGGGCGAGGGGCCCTTGTGCCGGGGCGCCCCCTGCTTTTCCAGGGCCTTCGGACCGGCCTCGACCAGGGCCCGGGCCCAGAGTTCCTGCGTCTTCTCGCACAGGGCCGTGCTGCCCTCGGAGAAAAAGGAGGCGGCCTTCTCCTTGGGAGCCCACGGGAGCCCCTGGAGAACGTACTCGGCCCGGAAGACGCAGTCGAGGTCGGCCATCGAGGCGATGAGGGCCTTGATGAGCGCCGGGTCGCGCCACCGGGCGAGGGCGTCGCGCATGGCGTCGAGGGTCCGGATGTCGGAGGCGTCCATGGCGTTGGTGTGCTGAAAGAGGCCGCCGAAGAGTTGGCGGTTCTCGTCGGTCGGGCCTTCGTGCGCCATCGCCCGGACCAGGCCGACCCGCAGGTCGCCGCGCAGGTGATTCTGCCGCAGCAGCGTCTTGCCGGTCTTCAGCCAGTGTTCCTGCTGGTCGTTCGTGAGCGAGGTCAGGCGCGCGTGCAGGGCTTCCCACGCGTACACGCGGACCAGCGGAAGTTTGTCACCGTCGAGGACCTGGACGAGTTTCTCCGTGATGCGCGGGTCGTCGATCTCCGCCAGGCCGATGACCGCCATGGCCCGGGCCATCCAGTCGGGCCGCTGGAGGTGTTCGCCGTACATCTCCAGGTAGTGCGTGACGAGGGTGTCGATGGCCTTGGCGCGGAGGTCCCCCGCGGACATGCCCGGCGCCGGCTCCGGGGGCGCGGCGGGCTTGGCGCCGCCCGCGGCCTTGGCCGCCCCGGCGCCCTCTGCCGACGGCGCGACCCCCGCCAGGACCGTGCATCCAAGCACCAGGGCCCCAACGACAATCCATCCGCGACGCGCTCTGCGCATACCTTTCCCCTGGGCTCAAGCCCGCCGGCTACGAGTTCCTGCCACCTTGTACGATGGCCGGGCGAAGGCGTCCATCGGGATTCCCCGGACAGGCCCGGGTTGCTAACCCGGCATTGCGTTTGACGTCCGGCCGCTCCTGCTGCGTGAGCCGCTTGCTCTTGGCCGAATCCGTGCCATACTCCTTATAAGGGAGCAAGCGGGGCAAAGCGTTTGGCCGGGTGAGGGCCACAGGTGAACGCCTGTGGCCATTCTCTTGCGCCCGAGGCGAGGCGGACGCTTGAGGCTGAATCGGGCGCGGGAGGGCCAATCATGAGGCGCTCCCGAGAGGAAGAGAGCCCCGCGGCGGCGGAACTTGTCGTTTGCGGGCCCGCAGGCAACTCGGCTGCTGCAACGACGAATACGGTGATAAACAGGAAATGCCTGACCATCAAGCATCTCCAACATTCGTGTTTTCGCGTACTGCTCGTGGTGTCCCGTTCAGGCACGGTCCCGCAGGTCTGCCGGCTGCACGTGGTCGCGCTCATCACGGAATCAGGATGGTGTTGCGATCGACCTTCTCGCGTTCGCGGTCGATCTGGCCGCGCACGTTGTCCGGCAGTTGCACCCCCGATTGGAAATAGGTGCTTGCTTCGAATCGCAGGTTGTTCGGCTTGAACGAGGGACGATCGACATCGAGGCTCAGGTCGCAGTCGAACCGGATCAGGATCGACTCGCTCGTCGCGCCGCCGCCGTCCGGGTTGATGTGGCACAGGCCCCAGGTGAAGCCGCGGCCGTCGCCGTTGTCGGCGAACGCGTCGGGGACGAACGGCCCCGGCGCGATCGGCGGCACCTGGATGCGCGACACGACCCGGAAGTTCTCGCCGTCGGGCGCGAACTGGACGGTGTTCTTCTCGGGTCCGTCGAGACTGGCAATCGCCGCGATGCCGCCCTTCCACGGCCACATGCACGTCTCGTGCCCGGAGTTGATCACCGGATTCAGCGGCGACTTCGTGAACGGGCCGAGCGGGTGGTCGGCTATCGCCAGGCCCTGGGCGCGCACGAGCGTCCCGTCGCGGCCGCCCTTGCCGGGCGAGCCCTTGTAGTACAGGTGAATCCTGCCTCGATAGACCAGCGGATACGGATCGTGGATCGCGGCGGCGTCCCACTCGTCGGGGGCGCCGAAATCGACGACGACCTTGCCCAGCGGCCGCCATGGACCGTCGGGCGAGTCGGCCTCCGCGACGGTGGCCGCGGCGCGGTCGCCCCTGAGGCCCGGTATCTCGTTGAACCCCTGGTAATACAGGTAGTACTTGCCGCCCCACGCCAGCACGTCCGGCGTCGAAACGGAACGCCAACCGTATTGTGGCTTGGGCAGGCGCGCCACGGCCGGGCCGCGTTCGACCCACGTGAACCCGTCCTGGCTGGTCGCGTACCAGATCTCCGCCAGGTCCCAGTCGAAGGACGGGACCGTATCGGTGGCGTTCTTGGGGCCGGACGGCGGGGCCTCGGTCCGGCGATGCGTGTACCACACGTAGTACGTGCCGTCGATCTTCAGCACCTTCGACGGGTCGCGCCGCGACACGTTGCCCTCGGCGCCGAAGCCTTCGAGCGGCGAGAACTTGAAGTTGCTGAACAATTCGTTGGCGCGGTCCTCGTGCGGGTTCCATTGGTCATATAGCCGCGCGACCGCCGCGCTGATCGGCCGGTCCGTCGGCTTCGACATCGGTATCTTCGCGGGGAACGGCGTGACGGTCTCGGCGGAGGCGGCTTCGCGGGGCACGGGCCACGCGGTGACCACGGCGCAAAGCAGCAGGAGGGCCCGCGCGAGCCGAATCGGGCTGACAATGGCGTGGGCGCTCATGGGTTTCTCTCGTTCGATGTCGTCACGGCGTGCTGCGCGCGGGTGTGCGGCTTTCGAGCGGTTGGCGGACGTCCGGCCCGCCGAACCGCGCCGCCAGCGCCCCTCCAGCCAGACCCGCAACTTCCGGGGGCCCCACGTGGGATGGTCGGCCCGGGCCTGGAGAACCGCCGCCTCGATCTCCGGTGCCACGCCGTTCGCATGCCGATGCGGCGCCCGCGACCGGTCGGCCAGGCCCGGCGGCCCCCCGGCCTCGTACCGCGCCACCCACTTGTAGCCGGTCCTGCGGCTGATGCCGTACATGCGGCACAACGCGGCCATCGCGTGCTCGCCGCAATCGTACTCCACCACGAAACGGGACCGTTCTTTCATCGGACAGGTGTCTTTCCACGGCATGGGCGACGCTCCTTTCGCCCAGCCTCATCGGCAACCTGTTACCCATGTGCCCGGTCTGTTCTGTTACCCATCTTACCGGTTTGTACCACAGGATGGCCCAGGGCAACGCCCTGGGTTTCGGGACGGATCCCGGACCTTCCAAGCCCTGAAAGGGCGATACAAACCATGCCCTCTGTTGCGCCCTTACAGGGCTCAGGTCCTTCAAGGGGACCGCCATCCCCCGCAGAAGGGGGCTGACGGCCGTAGGAGCCCTTCGGGCTCCACGACGAACGGCGCTTGTAGCGTTGTAGGGCTAAGCACTTCTCCTGATCCGCAGGTCCGTGGTGCTAGATGTCGTCCGGATCGCCAAAGGGTTGCATGGCCGCGCTGCTTGATCGCACCGGCGTCTTTCTCTCGTCGGACGCGGTATCGGGTGCGGGCCGGGCGAACGTCTTCCAGAACTGGTCGGCCAGCCGGCCGACGAGCGGCGCGTTGGCGGGCTGGGCGGCGATGTTGGTGTTCTCTTCGGGGTCGGCCTGTTCGTCGTAGAGTTCCACGGCCACGGTCTCGGCCGTGCGGCGGTCCAGCCACTCGACGTAGCGGTACCGGTCGGTCCGCATCGCATAGCCCATGGTCCGGGCGCCCTCCTCCCGGCGGGGGAACTGGCTGAACGCGGCCGCTTTCACGGAAGCGTCCGGGTCGTCCAGCAGCGGCGCCAGGCTTTGCCCTTCAAGGCGGTCCGGCACGGGAAGGCCCGCCAGATCGCATAGCGTGGGATAGATATCAAGAAACTCCACGAGGGCACGGGTGGTCTTGCCCGCGGCCTTGGCGCCGGGGACGGCGAGGATCAGCGGCGACCGCGTGTCCACCTCGTAGTTGGTCTGTTTGCACCATCCGTTGTGTTCGCCGAGTTTCCAGCCGTGGTCGCCCCACAGCACCACGAGGGTGTCGTCGCCGAGGCCCAGGCGCTCCAGTTCGTCCAGCAGCCGGCCCACCTGGGCGTCGATGAAACTGACCGAGGCGTAATAGCCGTGCTTGAGCCGCCGTCGCTGGGCCTCGGTGAGCGTGCCTTCCGACGGGTCCGGCGCGTCCATGAAATCCACGCAGTCGCGCAACTCGTAGAAGCCGCCCATGGCCATCGCCGGCGCGCCGTGCGGCAGGAAGTTGTTGGTGGCCATCGGAATCGTCGCCGGGTCGTACAGGTCCCAGTATTTTTTGGGAGGCGTCCAGGGCAGGTGCGGCAGGATGAACCCCACCGCCAGGAAGAACGGCGCCGGCTGCGCGTGGGCTTTGCGCAGGTGCTCCAGGGCGAGGTCCGCCAGGGCGCCGTCGAAGCGGCGATTGTCGGGAACATCTTCCATATCCGTCGCCGGTCCGCCGTAGCGGCCGCGGTTCTGCATCGCGCGATCGCCCGACCGGCGAGCCTCCTCAATCTGCCGCTTCGCCCGTTCCTGCGTTTCCTTCGAGTAGCGCCGGAAGCCGGTCGGCGCGGGCTGCTCGGGAATCGTCCACGACTGCGGGTCCGGGAACGGGTTGTGGAAGATCTTCCCCATGCCCACGGCGTAGTAGCCGTTCTGTTTGAAGTGCTGCGGCAGCGTGACGGCGTCGGGCGTCGTGTCGCGGAATTTCGTCACCAGGTCCCAGACGCGCAGCGTGTCCGGCCGCAGGCCCGTCAGGAGGCTGGCGCGCGACGGATTGCACACCGCCTGCTGGCAGTACGCACGGTCGAACACCAGGCCCCGCTTCGCCAGGCGGTCGATGTTCGGCGTAAGGATCTCCTTGACGCCGTAGCATCCCAATTCCGGCCGCAGGTCATCCACCGCGATGAAGAGGATATTCGGCTTTCGACCTGCGCCGGCCTTCGGGCCGGCAGGCGGGCCGGCGGGCTCTGCCGCCGGCGACCGCCCAGGCATGGTCGCAGCCCCGGCTACAGCGGCGGCCCACTTCAGGAAAACGCGACGTGTCAGTTCGGGCATGAGGCGTCCTCCAGGTCACTGCGGTCGGACACCATTATAGTGCCGGCCGACGTACGGGCCAGGAAAGTCGCGAACGGAGCGAAGGCCAAACCGCCGGAGGAATTGACCGACCGGGAACGCGACGGCACGCCCCGCGCCGCGGCCTGTGAGGCGCGACGCTTCTGCCTACGCGGGGGGCTCGCGCCGGCGGGTGCGTTCGTCGGCGCGGCGGCGGGCCTTGCGGAGGGCGTCGCGAAGGTCGGACGGCTGGCGCGGCGGCGCCGGGGGCGGCGGCGCGGCAGACTCTTGGGCCGCGGACTTCTCGGCGGCGGACTCCTTTGCTGCTGGCTTTTCAGCAGCGGGCGCTCCGGCGGCAGGCCCCTTGGCGAGACGGCCTTCCGCGGCAGGCTGGGCGGTGACCTCTTCGGCCCCCGGCCGTTTGACGGCCCCTTCGGCGGGGGCTTCGCGGGCCCGACGGCGGGGCAGCAGGCCCGCCGCCCACGCCGCACCCGCCGACACCAGCGCCGTCCGCCGCTCCAGCACCTCCACCAGCACCAGGACGACCGCCGCCACGAGCAGCCACGGCGCCAGCGGCACCTGCTGCGGAGCGGACGGCAGGTCGTCCCAGATGAGCGGCAGGTCGGCCCGCTCCACGCCGCCGGTCTCCCGGGCCAGGCGGACCAGGGTCTCGCGGCCGGCGCCTTCCTCGGACGGCCGGTACTCGGCCGAGTACGGCAGGCAGACGGGCGGCAAGGTGAACTGGCCGACGCCGGGAATGCGGACCGACACGAGGGCCGTCTCGTCGCCGGCCAGCGGCACGTCCAGGACGAGCGTGTCCGGGCCGTCCCACTGCATGGCGTGGGCCGCGGACTCGGGCGGACCGCCGGGCCGGCCGCGGAGCGTCGAAACGGTCGGTGGGGCGTCGAACGGCAGGGCGTTGCGCGCCGGCGCCAGGTGGAGGGCGATGCGGCAGACGTCGCCGGCCAGTTGCTGTGCCAGGACCATGTGCCCCGGCAGTTCGTCCTGCGGCCCCGCGGTCCACTTGGCCAGCGTGGTCAGGAACTCGCCGACCTTCGGCCAGGCGGCGATCGAGCCGGTGAACTCGCCGTCGGCCTCGCCGGTGTAGCAGAGTGCCCGGCCGGCGCCGGCCATCCAGGCGGCGACCAGGGGAGCGGTGTAGTCGTCCTGGGTGACGGCGGCCAGGTTGGCCTCGGGCCGAAGATAGCACAGGTTGTAGCCGCCGACGGCCGGCAGGTCGGCGAAGGGCTGGCCCGCCAGCGCCAGCATGGCGCCGGTGGTCCGGACGGGGGTGGCCTGTTCCAGGAAGGCGCTGCGGGCGGCGACGAAGGTGTCCTGGGCGAAGAGGCGCGGCAGTTCCTGGGCCCGCGTGGTGAACATGCACCGGCCGTCGCCGCGCGACGCGATGTCGCGCAGCAGGTCCGCGTCGACGTCGCCGGGCGTGCCCAGGCCGATGACGCTGACCGTCATGTTGGCCTTCCGGCACTTCTCCAGAAGGGCCTTGTACTCGCCGGGCTCCTCGGAGTCGGCGGCGTCGGCGAAGAGGATAATGTGGCGCGTCTGGGCCTGGGCGTCGGCGAGCATGCGGGCGGCCGTCGAGAGCGCCTCATAGATGAAGATGCCTCCACCCATGGACTCGATGCGGCGGATGCGGTCCTGGACGGCCGCCTTGTTCTCGACGGGCCGCAGGGGCGCGACGATGTGGGCGGCGGAGTCGACCGCCACGCAGCCGAACTCGTCGAGGCTGGAGAGCAGGTTCACGACCTCGGCGGCGGCCACGTTCGCCAGGTCCATCTTCGTCCGGCCGCCCGCCACCGGCACGGCCATGCTGCCCGAGCGGTCGAGGGCCACCACGATGGCCAACGCCAGTTTGCGGTGCTCCTTCCTGAGTTCCATCGAGACGGGCAGGACGGGCTCCAGGGGCGACTTGTAGTAGCCGCCCGGCCCGTAGGCGTGCTTGCCGCCCGTCATCATCAGGCCGCCGCCCGTCTGGGTGACCCAGGCGGCCAGGCGTGCCAGGGCGGTGTCGCCGAGGGTCTCGGCGGGGACGTTTTCCAGGAGGATGCCGGCGAAGTTGGAGAGGTCGGCCAGGGACCACGAGCAGGCCTCCGGCGGCCGGGCCTGGATGTCCATGCCGCCGCGGCCCAAGAGGCCCGCCAGCCCCGCCCCCGGCGTCT
>JADHXV010000122.1 GCA_016782785.1 Planctomycetota bacterium
CCCCGTGCGGATATTCGTTGGCGATCTCGAGGGCCACGTGCGCGTAGCCGCGCTGCCGGACCCACCGGGCCGCGTTCGCCACGGCCGCCCGCACCGCGGCCTCGTCCCGCAGGACCTGGTCCTGGCGCTGGTAGGTGCACCCGAGGATGACGGCGGCGCCGGCCTCATCGGCGGCCTCGATGACCCGCTGCACGCGCGCCAGGTACTGGGGCCGAAGCGACCCGTCGGCCTCGAACGCCGAGTTCCGCGCCTTCTCATAGCCCGGCATGCCACCCTGAAGGCACAGCGTAAAGGCCCGGACGCCGTGGGCGACGTAATCGGGAATCCGGGCGATGAAGGCGTCGGTGTTCCGGTCGGCGTCGAAGCCCCCCTGGCGGGTCGCGTCGTTCCGGTCCTCGAAGGTGGCGTTGACCATGCGCACGTTCATCAGCAACCCCTCGGCCGGCGCACCGGGAAACGTGACCGCGCCGTTCAGATACCAGCGCCCGTCCTGGAGCGCCAGCCATGTCTTCGACGTGGCCGACACGAGCGGCCCGACGCGGTCGGCCGCGGCGTGCTCCTGGCCGTCCAATTGGTCGAAGAGGCGGCCCCGGTCGGCCCGGAGGTCGAAGGATCGCCGCGGCCCAGGCCCGTCCCCCTTGGGGCTACCGTTGTGGAGGCACCAGCCAGCCGCCCCGCCCTCGCGGGCCTGCCGGGCGTCGATCAGAAAATCCAGCGCCTGCGGCTGCCACTTGCTGAAGTCGCGCCGGAACGGCTCCTGGTAATGGACGGGAACGACGCGGCCCGCCTCGCGCGCCCAGGCCAGGCACTCGCGGGTCTTCTCGGCGGTCTGCCCCGGCGAATCGGCGCGGCGAGGCCGATGCGGCGAAAGGAAGTCCAGCCGGCACTCGCCGACGTACGCCGCGACGTCTTGCCGCGAGAGGTCGCCCGCATGCGACGCCGTCACCAGACGGTCGGGGTCCACCGCCTTGATGCGGTCGCGCAGTTCGCGGACCTCGGCCAGCGACACGTGCCGGCGGTCCTTGATGTTCCGCTCGTTCGCGACGTCGATGTACACGTTGCGGTACGGCTTGAGGACCCGGGCGATCGTCTCGACGGCCCGGAGGTGGGCGGCGTGCGTCGCCAGCAGCGGCTCGTCCGCCACCGCGCCGTTGCCGCGAGAGAACGTCACGTCCACCACGAGGCCGCGGCGGTCGGCCTCCTGAACGAGCCACTCGAGGTGCGCGAGGAACGGCTCCCGCGGCCCACCGGCGGCGTCGACGGCCGAGACGTTGTTCCCGTGGGCGGCCCACGTCACCCACAGGCGGACCCAGTTGAAGCCGCGCGCCGCCAGGTCGTCGAGGTCGCGCTCGACCGCCTCGCGGGGGGCCGCAAGGCCGCCGTAGTAACTCATCCCGACCAGGAAAGCGGGCCGGCCGTTCAGCGTGAAGGTCGCCTCCTCAACGCCCAGGCGAACGGCGGCGGCGGCCGGCATCGCCCCAAGCGATGCCAGAAGGACGGCCCAGGTCCAGGCTCGCATCATGCTGTTTTCCCCCTGCCACACCTCATTTCAACCGGCGTCCCCGTGGCAAGTTCCGGTTCCACGCGGCTTCGGAGGTGACCTGCGGAGAATTCGTCTATCCCACCTGGGGGCCGATTTTGGTACACTATGGAGGTCAACCCGGCAGGGAATGACCGCCGGCGCCGCGGCGGAGAGCGGCGAATACGCCAAGCGGCACGGCAGCACCGCCCTGTCAGGAGACACGTGTATGACGCCCGGACCTTCCGCCGCTCAAACCCTGAAGATCGATGAGCCTCGA
Source organism: Planctomycetota bacterium (assembly GCA_016782785.1). GTDB lineage: Bacteria > Planctomycetota > Phycisphaerae > FEN-1346 > FEN-1346 > BS750m-G62. Next base: position 1,800 of record JADHXV010000122.1, read on the forward strand.
GCGATCGAGCAGATTGCCGCCAACCTTCGCGGCCTCCTGGGACCGGAGTACCCAGGCAGCCTGCTCCTGGGCCTGAGCGGCGGCCTGGATTCGGCCGTCCTCTCGACCCTGGTGGTCCGCAACCTCGGCCCTGACGTGCTCCACGTCTGTTTCCTGCGCGAGCGGGACAGCGAGTCCGACTCGCAGCGCAAGGCCCGCCTCATGGCCGAGTGGCTCGGCCTGGACCTGGAGGTCGAGGACGTCTCCCAAGCGATCCGCGACCGCGGCCTCTATTCGCCGTTCATCATGCGGGTGATCGGCCTGTCGCGGTTCGCCAACCGCCACATCATTCACCGGCTCCACCACTTCGTCGCGGGGGAGACCCCGTTCATGACGACGCTGCGCCAGGCCAAGTTCGAGGGGGAGCCGATCAGACGGTTCGTCCACAACCTGACCACCCGAAAGGTCGAGGCGGCGTTCAACGGGCGGCAACTCTACCGGCGCGAGGCCCTCGAGGAAAAGGCCCGGCAGCGCCGTGCCCTTGTCATCGGCGCCGCCAATCGGTCGGAAGTGCTCACGGGATGGTTCGTCAAGGACGGCGTGGACGATTTCCCGCACTCGCCGCTGGCCGGTCTCTACAAGACACAGGTCTTCCAACTGGCACGGCACCTCAACCTGCCGGACGAGATCATCGCCCAGGCCCCGTCGCCCGACATGATGCGCGGCGTCACGGACGAGGTGGCCCTGGGGCTGGACTACGACCGGATCGACCTTGTCCTGGACGCCATGGAGCGTGACGCGCCCGACGCGGAACTGCTCGCCGCCGGGCTCACGCAACGCCAGATCGACATGGTCCGCGAGATGAACCGCCGGTCCGACTGGAAACGGAACCCCCACTTCCCCGCCCCGCCGGCGGACGGCGGCATCCACGGGGGCCTGCGCGTCAACTGAGCCCACGTTACTCGGGCTTCGTCTCGACCGGCTTCGTCGGCTCGCCTTCCGGAGGAGCCTTCGCAGGAGCGTCCAGTTTCGGCAGCACCGCCCACGGGAACGGCAGCGGGATGTTCAGCAGTTTCGCGCTGGCCGCTTTCGACGCCAGGTCGAACCGGTACAACCGGCCGCGAAGCGCGGCTGCGGCCACGTGTTCCTTGACGAACTCCTCGGCCGGCTCGCGGTACTGCGAGAAGTCCGGCCCGTCGACCCGCCCCGCCGGTCCGCGACCGACCAGGACATAATGGTTCGGCGCCAGGTTCAAGTAGTCGTCGCCGTCATCGTTGGCCACCGGGTCGCCGAACAGGTTGAACGGCACCAGGTCGGTCGGCACAGGCACGTTGACCCGCTTGAACGCCTCCTCGAGGGCCGCCCGGCCGCGGGGCCCGGCCTTTTCGAGGGCATCGAACTGGTCCGGCCGCGTCAGCGTCGGCAGATGCCGGAAGCCGATGACGCTGGCGCCGAAGTTCGGGTGCCGAAGCGTCGGCTCCAGCGTCAGGAACTTGCCGAAACGCGGACCCTCGCCGGCCGGGGCCACGAACGGCGCCCGATCGCCGTAATGCGTGTCGCGCGGGTTGACGAAACTCAGGAACCGCCCGCGGATCCTCTCGAACGGCACCGGGTCCACGCAACTCATGCTCGAACCCAGAAACACCACGTGATCGGCTCGCGCCAGGGCCTCGGGATGCGTGTCCTCGCCGTCCGGCACCGTGCCCAGGAACGCCCACTGGGTCACGCGGGTGCCCGCGCTGAAGCCGATGACGCTCACGTGGCCATCGTCACCGTGACGGCAGCGGTGGATTTCGAGCATATCGTTCAGCAGGGCCGCCCCCGCCATCTGGGCCTCGCGGTTCAGGTGCTCGGTGACGACGTCCTCGCTCTTGCCCCACTTCAGAAGCACGACGACGAGCCGATGCCGCTCGTCGGGGAACCCGTGCGGACTCTCGGCCAGCAGACGCATCGTCCAGCGCGAAAGCGGCACGCGGTCGCCGGACCCCTCGACGTAAATCAGGAGGTTCGTATCGTCCACGGCCGCGCTGGCTGGAAGGTCCGTGTCCTGGAGCGCCACGTGCCGCCCATCCTGCACGTCGCGCACCGTGAACGCCGGCGTCCTGTAAGCCTCGCGGAGGGCCTGCGGGGTGAGCGCCCCGAGGACGTCCCCTCCGATGGCACGAGGCACGCACGGCGCCTTGGGTCCACATCCGGCCGCCAGCATGACCGGCAGACCCAGGGCCAGCATGAGGGCCCACCTGCGCGTCGGCATGGCTTACATACCCCTTCTTTCGACCGGAACAGCCCGGCAACCTGATTGTAGCCGAAACGGTTCGCGACGCAAGGCCGATGGCGGCGGGCGCCGCTGCGGGGACCCGGACGCCGCGTTTTCGAGCTCCCGTCCGGTTCTACCGGTATCTTTTGGCCCGGACCGCGTTTAGTACATCACGGATGCGGGGGCCCCGCGCCGCCTTGAACGAGGCGGCATCCCCCCTTGCGAAACGGACCGCGTCGGTCCCTGAGGAGACCAGTCATTCCTACGAACGTACGCGTAGCCGAGGGCGCCTCGGCGAAAGAGATTTTCGTGACGGCGCTGGCCGACAAGCGGCGGCCCCCGCAGGAACAGGCCCAGACGCTGCTGGCAGAGGTCGCCGCAGTGCTCCGCCGGCACGGGGCGAGGCCGCTCCAGGAGCGATTCTTCGGTACCGAGGAGGCTGTCCAGCAGGCGGCGGCGCTTCGGCCCGCGGCTTACGGCGACTTGGACGACGGCGTGCCGCCAAACCTCCTGGTGGTTCCGGAAGGCCCGACCGGCGCGCTGGCTGGCATCCAGGTTCACGCCATCGCGACTGACGAGACGCCCACCCTCCTGGCCGACGGCGACCAACCATGCGGCCGGATGCTGGCGGCCGGAGGCCTGGGCTACGTGGCGCTCTCCGGCATCACCGCCCCGGAGGTCGGCGACAGGACCCAGCAGGCCCGGGCCATCTACGACAAGGCGTTACGCCTTCTCCGCCCGCTGGGTGGCACGATGCGGTCCGTCGCCCGCACGTGGCTCTGGCTCGGCGACATCCTCGCCTGGTACGACGCCTTCAACGCCGTGCGGAACGGTTTCTTCACGGAGTGCGGCCTGATTGGCCCGAAGGCGCGGGACACCCGTCTCCCGGCCAGCACGGGCATCGGCGTCGGCCCCGCCGGCGAGGCCGGGTGCGCCCTGGACGTTATCGCCATGGTCGGCCCCGAGGCGGGCATCCGCTACTACCGGTCCGCCGGCATGCAGCAGTCGGCCTACAACTACGGGTCGGCGTTCTCGCGGATGGCGAGTGCCGCCACGCCGGCCGGAACATGCGTGTACGTCTCCGGCACGGCGGCCATCGACGAGGCGGGCGCCACGGCCCACATCGGCGACATTCAGGGCCAGGTCAAGATGACCGTCGACAACGTCCGGGCGTGCCTGCGCGACCTGGAGTGTACGGACGACGACGTGGTCCACGCCATCGCGTACTCGAAGACGCCCGAGGTCCAGGCCCTGTTCGACGCCGAGTACGCGGCCCGGATGCCCTGGCCGTGTGTTTCGGTCCTCAGCGACGTCTGCCGCGACGATTTGCTCTTCGAGATCGAGGCGACGGCGTGTCCGGGCGTTGCATCGGAGTAGGCAGGCGGTCGCGTCCTCTTGAACGGTGCCTTACTCGGACCGTTCAGGCACCGCATCAGGGCGGGCTCGCAGCCACGCCTCGATGTTCCGGCGTTCCTCGGCCTCCATGCGGCGGCGCTTGGCCAGGAAGTGCGCGTACATCGCCTTTTCCTCATCCGTCCAGGCCGCCGCCTCGGTGTAGTCGCCGCAGAACGGCACGAGCAGGTCAATCCAGCAGGCAAGTTTGTCCATCTCCTCGCGGCTCAGGCGCACGCCGTTGTGGCCCTCGGCAAGCATCGTGACAAGCCGGCTGCGGGCCGCACCGCCGGCATACGGCGGCAACATCGGCGGCGCCGACTGGACACCCAGCCAGTTGACGACCGGGTTCGGCCGGCCGTTCTGGACAAGGGCCAGATACGCATCGCTCCACAGGCGCTTGGCCCCCGTGTCGAGGTTCGGTTCGCCCAAAAGGCTGAACGCGGGCGTCGTTTCCCTGACCGCGGGCGGTGCTTTGTCGCCAATCGTCAGCCGGGCAGACCGGTCGTGGTGGCACCGGATGCAGTGCCGGTCCAGGATCGGCTGGACCTCTTTCGGGAACGAGAAGCCGCGCGGCGGCCCGCAGAACGGCTCCAGGTCGAGCGGACCGGCGCGGAGCGCGTCGGTCGCCTGCCGGACCGGCGGGGCCGTGTTCTTCGACTCGTGGCAGCCGACGCACGCGAACGCCTCGCCCGGCTGGAGCGTGGCCCACGAGCGCATCGTCTGGACAGCGTGGCCATGGGCGTCCAGGGCCTGAAAGTAGACCGGCGTCCGGGCCGGCACCTGGAAGCATGCGGAGCCGTCCGCGTACACCGGCGCGGACCCCAGGACCCGCTTGACGTCCCAGGCCCCGTTGTCGCAGGAGACGGGCGTGCTGCTCAGGGCCCCGCCCGCGGGTCCGCGGCTGCCGTTTCGACCAATGCCGGCGGCCCGGTACTCGATCGTCACGACCCGCAGCCGCTTTACGGTGCCGCGGGCCACGCCCGCCAGGCCCGGCCCCTCGTACACGTCCTGGACGTAGAAGACGCCCATGTCACCCGTGTAATCGGGCACGCGGGCGCGGGGCGTCGGCCCGGGCCGAGGGGCAAGCGGCAAGGGCTGGTTGCAGGAGATGGCAGGGTCCGACGCCAGGAGTTCGCGCCGGCCGTCGATCGTCATGAAGTAAATCGCGAAGCGCTTGCCGCCGGATGGCTTGAACGTGACCAGGAACGCGTCCTCCGCCAGCGGATACGGGTACTGGAACTGGTTGCCCTCCTGGCCGTACTTGTCAACGTGCACAGCTTCGGTTTCCCGGACAGGGGCGATGAGTTGGGCACCCTGGTTTTCCTCGCGGCCCTTGCTGGGATCAAGGATGCCCAGCCATCCTTGCTGCCGTGTGTGGTGGCCGGTGAAGATGCATACGATCTTCTCGGTTCCCGGAACGGCCCGGGCGTGCAGGATGGTGGTCGGGAACCACGAGTTGTTTCCGTACACGGCCGTCTGGCCCGTGCCGTCCGGGTACATCTGGAACAGGCCCTGCGGATAAATCTGGCCGCGGTCGCTGTAATCCCAGCGGGTGTAGATGACCCGGCCGTCGGGCGTGACGGTGGGGAAGTTGGTGTGGACCTGGTCGAACGAGAGGCGCCGCAGGTATCGGCCGTTGCCGTCGCACGTGTACAGGTTCGCAACCTCCGTCCACCAGCAGTCCACCGTCTGGACGCAGCGGGTGGAGTTGAAGACGATGTGGCCATCGGGCAGGTAGGCGGGCTCGTAGTCGGCGAAGCCGAGGCCCGAGGTCAGTTGCCGCACCGCCCCGTCGGCCACCGTCAGTTCGTACAGATGGTAGTCGTCCAGGCGGTCCGATTTCTTCCAGGCGAAGAGAACGCGCCGGCCGTCGTACGAGACGTCGGGGTCGCGGATGACGCCGGCAGGGTCATCGATGAGCGTGTGGACGCGGCCGAACGGGCCGTCCATCTCCAGCATGCAGAGGGTCGCCCCCGGCACGAAGTGGCGCTCGGCCTGGGCGTCGGACTGGCCCTCGGTGTAGGCGTAGTGCGAGCCACCCAGGTCGTAATGCTTCGTGAACACTACGCGGCGGAGCAACGCGAGGTGCGGCGCCAAACGGGCCTCGCGGCGGCGCAGGCAGGCCTCGACGTAGAGGGCGAACCACCGCGGGTCGTTCGCGGCCACACCCTCGTCGGCAAGTTGCGCGAGGCGCGTGCGCAGGTCGCGGCCGTGGGGGCCGAGTTCGTCGATGGGCTTTCGGACGCCCTCGGCCAAGAGCGTCCGAAGGTCCTTCGGCAGGCCGTCCTGCATGGCCCAATCTTCAAGAACGGCTTTCGGCACGTCAGCGGTGGGCGACGCAGCCTTCGCGCCGGCACGAGCACCGCCGTAGAGCGCGGCCGCGACGAGCGCTGAAACCAGAACCACGGCCAACGCCCGGCGCATGCCGGAACCGAACGCAGGGGACACCGGCGCGGCGGGAGGAGTCGGCACGTCGATTATCATCCTGCGCCTTCGGGCTGCGGCATCCTATGCCACATCGAATTCCCATCCTTTGCGGGGCGTGGACCGGAGCAGCGCGTTGGCCTCGGGGCTGTTCGTAAACGTTCCGGCCTCGTTGTCCCATAGGAGTTTCTTGCCGGGCAGCCGCTCGGCAACGCCGCCAAGCAGCAGCATCTGCGACAGGGGGACGGCATAGTCGAAGTTGGAGCCCGGCTTCGGGCCGGTCCCCTTGATCGCCTGGATCCATTCCTCCCAGTGGCCGCCCTTGACCCTGGGAATCGTCCTGGGCGGCTGGTTGCGCTTGAGGTCCTCGAACTTCTCGGGCTCGGTCAGGCACAGGTCGAAATTGGGGCGCCCGCCCGTCATGAGGGTGGCCTTGCTCCCCACCATATACATGCCGGAGCCCTTTATCTTCTCCACGCCGACCGGCGGCTTGGGCAGTTTCCCGCCGTCGTACCAGGTGACGGTCACCGGCGGCAGCGCGCCGCGGGCGGGGAACTCCCACGTGACGATGGCCCAGGCGGGGATGTACTGCGGGAACCGGACGCCGCCGACCTGCGCCTCGACCGACACCGGGCCGTCCAGGTTCAGGCACCAGAACGGCAGGTCCGCGGTGTGGCATCCCCAATCGCCCAGCGGGCCGCTGCCGAAGTCCCACCAGCCGCGCCAGGTGCGCGGCACGTAGGCGGTGCTGTGCGGCCTCTCGGCCCGCGGGCCGAGCCACAGGTCCCAGTCCAGCGACGGGGGAACCGGCGACTCGGGCGGCGGGTAACTCTGCGGATTGCCGAAGTAGTGCTCGCTGGGTCCGCCGTTCCAGGCGTGGACCTCTTTGACCTCGCCCAGGACGCCGGCCTCGAACCACTCCTTGGCCACGCGAATATGGTCGGTGGCGTGGCCCTGGTTCCCCATCTGGTGGACCACGTTATAGCGATGGGCGGCCT
>JADHXV010000123.1 GCA_016782785.1 Planctomycetota bacterium
CGGCGGCGAGGGTCTCGAGGAAACGTCGGCGGTTCATCGGAGTCTCCTTGCGGGCAAGGGGGGGCACGTGCGGCTCTCAGTGGACGAAACCCGTCCGCGGGGCGCGGGTTTCGGGCGAAGGCAGAGGGGCGTTGTGTTCCCTCTCCCCTGGTCCGAAGTCTGGATCCCTTCGGGACGGGAGAGGGAGCCGCACGCCCGAGCCGCGGGCGCCCATTTCGAGCCCGCCGCGGAAGCGGCGGGAGACGTGTGAGCCGCGGCGCGAGGCTGGCATCGCATCGCTGTTTCAACATCCCCGCTCCCTCCCGGTCGCGGCTCGCACGGCGCGGCGCCACCCGCGGCGCTATCTGATTGACAGGTCAGGCGGCCTGTCTTACAATTGTTGCTTGGGAGTCTGGGGGGTTGTCCCTCCGACGCAAACCATGTCAGAGGGGTACGAGCAGCAAGGCGCCCCCTCGCGATTGCGGGCGCCGCTGAGACGGACCGCAGAGCCATGCGCATCCTCATGTTGGGGTGGGAGTTCCCGCCGTTTATCAGCGGCGGGCTGGGCACCGCCTGTTACGGCCTGACGAAGGCGCTGGGCCACCTGGGCACCGACGTCCTGTTCGTCTTGCCCCGCGGCGGGGCCGACCAGACGCTGCACCGCGTCCACGTCCTCTCGGCCGGCGAAACCCGTCGCGAACCGTCCGTGTACTGGACCGTCGAGGGTCTGGAACACGTCCGCCTCATCCCGGTCGATTCGGTCTTGAGCCCGTACCGGACCGAGCGGCAGTACACCGAGGAGCGGCGGCGGGAGGAGCGGGCCCGGCAGGCGGTCGGGGTGGTGCCGGCGGCGCCGGCGGCGCCGGCGGCGAATCCGTCGGCCCCGGCCGGCGTCCGGCCGACGACGCTGGGCCTGACGCCCGGCCCGGGCCTGTACGCGGGCGACCTCTTCAGCGAGGTCCACCGGTACGCGCGCCTCGTGGCCGAGGTGGCCCGCCGGCACGATTTCGACGTCATCCACGCCCACGACTGGATGACGTTCCCGGCGGGGCTGAGCGTTTCCGCCCTGACGGGCAAGCCCCTGGTGGTCCACGTGCACTCGACCGAGTTCGACCGCAGCGGCACGAGCGTCAACCAGCGCGTCTACGACGTGGAACGGGCCGGCATGCACGGGGCCCGGCAGGTCATCTGCGTGAGCCGGCTGACGCGCGGCATCGTGACCGGCCGGTACGGCGTGCCCGAGGCCAAGTGCCGCGTCATCTACAACGCCATTACGGTCAACGGCGAGCCGATTCCGTCGACCGTGGATCGCATCGAGACGGGCGACAAGATCGTCCTGTTCCTGGGCCGCATCACGATGCAGAAGGGGCCGGAGTACTTCCTGGCGGCGGCCCGGAAGGTGCTCCAGGTGATGGACAACGTGAAGTTCGTGATGGCGGGCTCGGGCGACATGGTCCGGCGGATGATCGAACTGGCGGCCGCCATGGGCATCGGGCACCGCGTCACGTTCACGGGGTTCCTTCGCGGCGACGACCTGGACCGGGTGTTCCGCATGGCCGACCTGTACGTCATGCCGAGCGTGTCGGAACCGTTCGGCCTGGCGCCGCTGGAGGCGCTGCAGCGCGACGTGCCGGTGCTGATTTCGAAACAGAGCGGCGTCAGCGAGGTGCTGACGCACGCGCTGAAGGTGGACTTCTGGGACATCAACGAGATGGCCAACAAGATCGTGGCGGTGCTGCGGCACCCGCCGCTCCAGAAGACGCTGCGGGAACACGGGGCGTTCGAGGTCCGGAAGTTCGCGTGGATCGACGCGGCCCGGGCGCTGATGGACGTGTACCGCGATGTCCTCGGAAACGGGGCATGAACCCGCTTCCGCGTCGGGAATCTGGTACGCCATGGCGAGTATCTGTTTCTACTTCCAGGTCCACCAGCCGTATCGCCTTCGGCGGTACAGCGTGTTCGACGCCGACCCGAACTACTTCGACGAATACGCCAACGCGGACCTCTGCCGGAAGGTGGCCCGCCGCTGTTACCTGCCGACGAACCGTCTGATGCTCGACCTGCTGCGCCGGCACCCGGAGTTCGCCGTCTCGTACTCCATTACGGGCGTGGCGCTGGAGCAGTTCGAGCAGTGGGCGCCCGAGGTGGTCGACTCGTTCCGGGCCCTGGTGGACACGGGCCGCGTGGAACTTCTGGCCGAGACGTTCTACCACAGCCTGGCGTTCCTCTACAGCCGGGAGGAATTCCGCGAGCAGATCCTTTCGCACTCGGCCCGGATGCAGGAGACGTTCGGCGTCCGGCCGCGCGTTTTCCGCAACACCGAACTCATTTACAATAACGACTTGGCGCATTTCATCGAGAGCCTGGGGTTCACGGGCGTCGTGGCCGAAGGGGCCGACCATATCCTCGGGTACCGGTCGCCCGCCTTCGTGTACCGGCCGGCGGGGACGAAACGCCTCAGCCTCCTCCTCAAGCACTACCGCCTCTCGGACGACATCGCCTTCCGCTTCTCCGACCGCAACTGGCCCGAGTGGCCCCTGAAGGCCGAGACCTTCGCCGACTGGGTCGACCAGGTCAACGGCAACGGGTACGTCGTCAACCTGTTCATGGATTACGAGACGTTCGGCGAGCACCAGTGGGAGGACTCGGGCATCTTCGATTTCATGTACCACCTGCCCGACTACGTGCTGCGCAGCGGCAAGAACAACTTCAAGACCCTCTCGCAGGCCGTCGCGGCGTACGAGCCGGAGGCCGAACTTGATATTCCTCACATGATCTCGTGGGCCGACATGGAGCGGGACCTCTCGGCCTGGCTCGGCAACGCCATGCAGTCCAACGCCCTGCACGAACTGTACCGGCTGGAGGAACCCGTCAAGGCCGCCGGCGACCCGCAGTTGCTGCACGACTGGCGCCGGCTCCAGACGTCCGACCATTTCTATTACATGTGCACGAAGTGGTTCGCCGACGGCGACGTGCACAAGTATTTCAATCCGTACGAGTCCCCGTACGATTCCTACATCAACTTCATGAACGTCCTCGACAACATCCGCGCCCGGCTGAAGGGGTGAGGGGCCACGCGTTCCACGGGCTGGCGCCCGTGGCTACTCGCAAGCGCCCCTGGCGGGGCTCACCGGGTTTGAGAGAAAGGGGTGAAGGGGTCGCCCGCGTCCCACGGGCTTGCGCCCGTGGCTAGAGAACAGCCGCCCCCTTGGGGGGCGGGGGACCTCTTGTCGCCCCGGAGGGGCGCATGGTCTGTAGCCACGGGCGCAAGCCCGTGGAACCGGGGCGGAAGAAAACCCCGTAGCCCCGGAGGGGCGACTGAGCCGCGGCCGGCGGCCCTGTGGCCCGGCTCGTAGCCTGCGGCGACGCGACCATTCCGCGCTGGCCTTGCTCCCGGCCGCATGCGTGTTATGATAGAGTGGCAAGCGCGACGGGAGACAACGGGCCATGCGCACGGTCAAACTCATTGTCGAGAAGCACCCGGACGGGTACGTGGCTTACCCGCTGGGTCTGAAAGGCGTGGTTGTGGCCGAGGGCGACTCGTACGAGGAGGCCCTGGCCGACGTGCGGTCCGCCATCCGGTTCCACATCGAGACGTTCGGCCGCGATGCTTCGGGCGTATGAAGAGGCCTGCCGCGCCTCCGGCGCGGCCGTTCGTTCCGCATTCCGCGTCCTCCCGAAAAGGTTCAGTCATCCCCGCCGGACGGTCGAATAAGACGGGGGATGCGCCCGTCCGGTTTCATTGAACCGGGCGTTTGCCGGGCGTATAATGCACCGCCTGAACCAAGGGGCGGTTGGAAAGGCGTAACGTGCCGCGCGATATTCCCGTCGGCAACGGCAACCTGCTTATCGCCTTCGATTCCGACTATCAGATCCGCGACCTGTATTTCCCGTACGTGGGCCAGGAGAACCACGCCGGCTGGGGACCCTGCCGCTTCGGCGTGTGGGCCGACGGCCGGCTCGCCTGGACCACCGACCAGGGCTGGACCAAGTCGCTGGGGTACCTGCCGGAAACGCTGGCCACCGACGTCCGGCTGGCGCACGAGGGCCTGGGCGTCCGCCTGGCGTGCAGCGACGCGGTCGACTTCAACCGCAACGTGTACATCCGGCAGATTCGTGTCGAGAACACGTCCGCGACGCGCCGCGAGGTCCGCCTGTTCCTCCAGCAGGACCTCTCGATGTACGGCGCGAAGGTAGGCGACACGGCCTACTACGACCCACGGCTGGAGGCGGTGGTCCATTACCGGGGGTCGCGGTACGTCCTGGCGGGTTTCTGCCGGCGGGAGGGCGACGGCCGGGACCGGCACGGCGTGGACCAGTTCGCCACCGGCATGTGCGGGTTCCGCGGGGCCGAGGGCACGTGGCGCGACGCCGAGGACGGCCGCCTCTCCGGCAACCCCATCAGCCAGGGCGCGGTCGACTCGACCATCGGCGCCACCGTGACGCTGGAGGGCGGGGCGTCGGCCACGCTCTATTATTACCTGGTGATCGCCCAGTCGTTCGACGAGTTGCGCGAGTTGTACGAGGTGGTCAAGGCCCGCACGCCCGAGGGCATGCTTCGCCGCACCATCCGGTACTGGCGGGCGTGGGTCAACGGCCCGGCGTACAACTTCGGCAACCTGCCGGAGGGCGTCCAGGACCTGTACAAGCGGAGCCTGCTGGTCCTCAGGTCGCAGATCGATAACCGCGGGGCGGTCATCGCCGCCAACGATTCCGACGTCCTCCAGTTCTCCCGCGACACCTACTCGTACATGTGGCCGAGGGACGGCGCCCTGGTGTGCCACGCCCTCGACCTGGCCGGCTTCCCCGACGTCACCCGCCGCTTCTACTCCCAGTGCGCCGACCTGCTGACCGACGAGGGATACCTGCTGCACAAGTACAACCCGGACGGCACGCCGGCGTCGTCGTGGCACCCGTGGATGGTCGACGGGACACAGCGGCTGCCCATCCAGGAGGACCAGACGGCCCTGGTCCTGTGGGCGCTGTGGCGGCACTTCTGGCAGTACCGCGACGTCGAGTACGTCCGGCCGCTGTACCACTCGCTTATCCTGCGGGCGGCCGATTTCATGGTCGACTTCCGCGACCCCGCGACCGGCCTGCCCCGGCCGTCCTACGACCTGTGGGAGGAACGCTACGGCATCCACACGTACACCTGTGCGACGGTGTACGGCGGGCTGACGGCGGCGCGGAACTTCGCCCAGGTCTTCGGCGACTACGACCATGCCGAACGCTACGACCAGGCCGCCACCCAGGTCCGCGACGCCATGGCCCGGCACCTGTGGAGCGAGGAGCACGGCCGGTTCGTCCGCCGGCTGGTCCCAACGGCCGACGGACGCATGGAAATCGACGCCACCGTCGACGCCAGCCTCTTCGCCGTCTTCAAGTTCCACGCCTTCGAGGCCGACGACCCGCGCGTCGTCCGCACCATGGAGGCCGTCCAGCGCGACCTCTGGGTCAAGACCCCCGTGGGCGGCGTGGCACGGTACGCGGGCGACACGTACTACTCGGCCACGCCCGACCGCCGCGGCGTCCCGGGCAACCCGTGGTTCGTCTGCACCATCTGGCTGGCCGACTATTACATTGCGCGCGGCTCGACGGTGGATGAACTCAAAGAGGCGCTGCCCATCTTCGAGTGGGCCGTCAGCCACGCCCTGCCGTCCGGCGTCCTGGCCGAGCAGGTCGACCCGTACAGCGGCCGGCCCCTCTCGGTCAGCCCGCTGACGTGGAGCCACGGCACGCTGGTCCTGACGCTCATCAAGTACCTCCAGAAACTGGAGGACCTGCACCGGTGCCCGACCTGCGGTCGGGGCATCTTCCGCCTGGACCGCTTCGGCCGGCACCAGGTGCGCAGCCACTCCTGGCAAGAGGCCCACGAGGTCTTCGAGATCGACGAGCAGACGCCCGACCTCGCTGCGGTGGCCTCGTTCCGCAACAACGGCCAGTGCGTTACCGTGTCGGTCAACACCCGCGACTGCGTGGGCTGCGGGGTGTGCCTGGCCCGGTGCCAGCCCAAGATCTTCCAGATGTGCAACGATAAGTCCTATATCAACGTGAGCCGGCTGGACACCTGCGTCCTGTGCCGCGAGTGTGTGACGTACTGCCCCATCGGCGCGATCCATTTCGAGGCGGCGCCCACCGAGCCGGCCGCTGCGTCCGACGCCGCCACGCCCGACGCCGCCGCCGGCGACGCCGAGACGTAAGTGCCCCCAAGGTTGTCATTCTGAGGCCCGAAGGGCCGAAGAATCTCGCCTTTCTCACGCCGTTGTGCTTCAATACACGGCGAGACCCTTGGTCCGCCTCCGGCGGGTAAACTTCGCTCAGGGTGACACCGAGGCGCAGGGGGGCCGCCCATGCATCGCCACGCCGACGACCTCCGCGACCTCGACCGCGCGCTCGCCACCGAGTGGCTCCTGGCCGACGGCGCGGGCGGGTACGCCTCGTCCACGGTCCTCTTCTGCCCGGCCCGGCGATACCACGGCCTGTGGGTGCCGGCCCTCCGGCCGCCGCTCGGGCGGCACGTCATCCTGTCGCACATCGACGAGCGGCTCATCACGCCCGCCGGCGAGGCCCGGCTCTCTACCACCGAGTACGCCGGCGGCCTCTATCCCGACGGCTCGCCGGCGGCGCAGACGTTCGACGCCGAGCCGCGCCTGGATCCAAAGGACAAAGCGACGGCGTCGCGCGGTGGGTCTCCGTACCCACCGCGCGAGGATAGCCGACGACCGAGCGGCGCGGCGGGTGCGGAGACCCGCCGCGCGCAGCAGGCGGTGCTGGTGTCACATGTGCTCGGCGTGACGGTCGACCGGCGCGTGGTCCTTCTTGGGGACGGCGGGGGCGTGTGCATCACGTACGAGGTTGCGGCCGACGGCGCGTGGACGCTCGACCTGGCGCCGATGCTCGCCCTGCGGTCCATGCATCACCTGGGCCACAAGCACGACGGCTTCCGCGTCGAGCCGCTCGACGACGCCCCCGGCTGGCGGGTCCTGACGGAGGGCCTGCCGGGCGTGTTCTGCTGGGCGGACGTTCCAGCAAGTTGTCATTCTGAGGAGCGGCGAAGCCGCGACGAAGAATCTCGCCGTGAAAGCCGTCACGAAAAGCAACAGCAACGGCGAGAGGCTTCGGTCGCTTCACTCCCTCAGCATGACAGCGCAGGGCCCGTCGCGGCCGAGGCCCGCACCGATCCCACGTGGTACGAGGGCGTCCTGGTCCGCATCGAGCGCGAGCGCGGCTTCGACTTCCTTGAGGACCTCCTGGCGCCCGGCCGGTGGACCGTCCGCGGCTCCGGCCCCGGCGGCTGCCGCCTGTTCTGCTCGTTCGACCCGCCGCGCGCGATGCCATCGAGCCCGCCGCCCCCGAGCCCGCCGCCCCCGAGCCCGCCGCCGTCGAGTCCGCCGCCCCCGAGCCCGCCGCCGTCGAGCCCGCCGCCCCCGAGCCCGCCGCCCCCGAGCCCGCCGCCTCCGAGCCCGCCGCGGAAGTTTACCCGCCGGGGCGGGCGGCGGGAGACGTCCACCGGTCATGGCACGCCCGAAGGCGCGCCCGACACGTGGTCGGCCCTCCTCCGCGCCGCCGACGCCTTCCTCGTCCAACGCCGCGTGGCCGAGAAAGACCTGCTGACCGTCATCGCCGGCTACCCGTGGTTCGCCGACTGGGGCCGCGACGCCATGATCGCCCTGCCGGGCCTTGCGATCGAGACCGGCCGGACGGACGAGGCGGCGGACGTCCTGGAGGCGTTTGCCTCGGCCGCCGCCGACGGACTCATCCCCAACCGCTTCGCCGAGGAGAGCGGCCGGGCCGAGTACAACACCGTCGACGCCAGCCTGTGGTACCTCCAGGCCCTGGCGGCGTACGTCGCGTGGTGCGGCGAGCAGGAGCCGCCGCATGACCCGCGCTGGTCCGACCGCGTCCGCAAACGCCTCTGGCCCGCCGCGTGCGAGATCGTCGAGCGGTACGCCGGCGGCACGCGGTTCGGCATCCATGCCGACTCGGACGGCCTCATCCTGGCCGGCTCGCGCGACACGCAACTGACGTGGATGGACGCCCGCACGTCCGACGGCCGGGCCGTCACGCCGCGGTACGGCAAGGCCGTGGAGATCCAGGCCCTCTGGCTCTCGGGCCTGGCGCTCATGGAGGACCTGGCCGAGGCGCTCGGCACGGAGCCGCCCGCGCCGTGCGCGCTGCGCGACCGCGCCGCCGCTGCGTTCGAGCGGCTCTTCTGGAACGAGGCCGCCGGGTGCCTCTACGATTGCGTCCTGCCGGACGGCACGCCGGACGCGTCCATCCGCCCGAACCAGATTTTTTCGGTCGGCCTGCCGCACGCGCCGCTTCGGGGCGGGCGGGCCAAGGCCGTCGTCCACATCGTGCGCGAGCGGCTGCTTGTGCCCCGCGGCCTTCGGACGCTCGACCCGGCCGACCCGTCGTATAAAGGAACGTACCGCGGCGGCCCGGACGAACGCGACGCGGCCTACCATCAGGGCACCGCGTGGCCATGGCTGCTGGGGCCGTACGTCGACGCCGTCTTCGCGGTCGAGTGCCGCGAGTGCGCCCGGGCGGAGGCGTCGCAGATTCTCTCGGGCCTGGAGGATGCGCTCGACGAGGCGGGCCTCGGGCAAATCAGCGAGGTGTACGACGGCGACCCGCCGCACCGGCCGGGCGGATGCATCGCCCAGGCGTGGTCGGTGGCGGCGGCGATTCACATCCGCCGGATGCTCCTGGAGAGCGGAGGCGTGCCGTGACGGGCAAGAGATTATCTCACAACCCGGAGCGCGGCGGGTCTCCGTACCCGCCGCGTGGCAGGAAATGTCGGCCCGTCTCTACGCGGCGGGTACGGAGACCCGCC
>JADHXV010000124.1 GCA_016782785.1 Planctomycetota bacterium
ACGCTGGTTTTCGGCACGTTGACCCTCGTCTCGCTGCTCGCCGGCGACATGCTGTACGCCTGGGCCGACCCGAGAATCCGCTATGAGTGACCCCCAGCCAATCCACAGGCCCGCCGAGGCCACAATCGCCATGGAACCGGTCGGCCGACCGAAGACCTATGGCGCGATCGTCTGGGGCCAGTTGAAGAAACGCTCCAGCGCCATGATCAGCCTCGGGATTGTGCTGCTGATGGCGTTGGTGGCCGTCCTGGCCCCGTTCATCGGCGGCGAGGTGCCCATCCGGTGGGCCGAGGGGGGCCGGGTCTCGTGGCCGATCTTCCGTTACCTCACAAACGCCGAGTACGTGGCCATGCTGGCGTTCGCCCTGGGACTGGCGCTGCCGATCACGCTGCGGCTGATCCGGGGCCGGGCCGAGCAGGTTGGCGCCAGCCCCGTCCTGTGGGCCATGGGCATTCACGTGGCCATTCTGGCCGTGGTGGGGGCGGCCCTGTTTGCGGGCCGCACGCCCGAACGCCGGTACGGCTTCTACCTGGAGCGGGCGGCCGAGGCCGAGTCGGCGTGGTTCCCCCCCGTTGCGTACCCGCGAAACCCCGGGTACAGCGAACTCCAGTACAAGGAAGAGCCGCCGTCGTGGGAACATCCGCTGGGCACAGGCCGCCTTGGCGACGACGTGCTGATCGGCATTCTGTACGGTGCGCGGACGGCCCTGTCGATTGGCTTCGTGGCGGTCGGCATCAGCCTGGCCATCGGCGTCCTTCTGGGGGCGGTGAGCGGCAACTTCGGCGGATGGGTCGACCTGGGCCTGATGCGCGTGGCCGAGGTCTTCATGAGCATTCCGCGTCTCATCCTGATTATCATCATGATCACCGTTATTCCGCCCCAGTGGATCCCGTCGCTCTGGACGGTGGTGATCGTGCTCGGCCTGACGGGCTGGACCGGCACGTATCGGCTGATGCGGGCCGAACTGTTCCGCATCCGCGGCGAGGACTACATGACCGCCGCCCGGGCCCTGGGCGTCCGGACGTGGCGGCTCCTCGTGCGACACGCGGTGCCCAACGGCATGGCCCCCATCCTGGTCGGCGCCACCTTCGGCATCGCCGGCGCCGTCTTCCTGGAGGTGACGCTGGCGTTCCTGGGGCTTGTGCAGACGGCCAGTTGGGGGACGATGCTCAACGACGGCCGCCAGCACCTCGAGTACTGGTGGCTGTGGACGTCGGCGGGAGGGGCGATTTTTGTGACCGTCTTTGCGTATAATCTGCTTGGCGAAGGCATCCGCGACGCCATCGACCCGCGCCTGCGCGTGTAAGTGGTCGTGGACGCCCCGGTGAGGCGCCGACGCCTGTGTTCGCCGCGGCATCTGTGCCGCGCGTGGCTGGAGAAGGACGTGACCGAAACCGCCACCGACACGCTGCTGACCATCGCCGGTCTGACGACCCGCTTCTACAGCGAGGAGGGCGTCTCGTACGCCGTCGAGGACGTCTCGTTCGCCATTCCCCGAGGCCGGACGATGGCCCTCGTGGGCGAGTCGGGCTGCGGCAAGACGGTGACGGCCCTGTCGATTCTCCGGCTGGTGCCCGACCCGCCCGGCCGCATCGTCCAGGGCGACGTCTGTCTCGACGGCACCCACCTGCTGGCGCTGCCCGAGGACCAGATGCGCCGCGTGCGCGGCAACCGCATCTCCATGATCTTCCAGGAACCGATGACCAGCCTGAACCCGGTCTTCACGGTGGGCGACCAGATTCTCGAGGCCCTCATGCTCCACACCGACGTGGGCCGGGCCGAGGGCCTGCGGCGGACCGTCGAAATGCTCCGCAAGGTCGGCATCCCGGACCCCGAGCAGCGCGTGGGCGAGTACCCGCACCAGATGTCGGGCGGGATGCGGCAGCGGGTCATGATTGCGATGGCCCTGGTGTGCGGGCCGGAACTCCTCATCGCCGACGAGCCGACCACCGCCCTCGACGTCACCATCCAGGCCCAGATTCTGGACCTGCTGCACGGCCTCCAGGATGACATCGGCATGAGCATGCTGCTGATTACGCACGACCTGGGCGTCGTGGCCGAGGTCGCCCACCACGTGGCCGTCATGTACCTGGGCCGCATCGTCGAGGAGGCCGACATCCGCGAACTGTTCGACCGTCCGCTGCATCCGTACACGGTGGGGCTGTTCCGGAGCCGGCCCACGCTCAAGAGTCGGGAGAAACTCGCGACCATCCCCGGCCAGGTGCCGAGCCCCCTGGACGTTCCGCCGGGGTGCTCGTTCCATCCGCGGTGCCCGCTCTCCGACGGCGACCGATGCCTGCGCGAGCGGCCGCCGCTGGAAGCCGGCACGCCCGACGGCCACGCGGCCGCCTGCTGGTACACCGGACGTGTGGCCGAGGCACGCCAACGAGGGGAGGCGTTGTACGACGAATGATCCAACCCGCCACCAACCAACCGGCCGCCGACACGCTGCTCACCGTCCGCGGCCTCAAGACCTACTTCCCCATCCGCCGCGGCCTGTTCGGCCGGACGGTCGGCTACATCCGCGCCGTCGACGGCGTGTCGTTCACCCTGGGACCCGGCAAGACGCTGGGCCTGGTGGGCGAGTCGGGCTGTGGCAAGACGACCACGGGGCGGACGATCCTCCGGCTGATACCGGCCACGGCGGGCGAAGTCGCCTTCGAGGGCCGCGACGTCTTCGCCCTCGCGCCCGAGGCCATGCGGCGGCTCCGCGAAGATATGCAGATTATCTTCCAGGACCCGTACGGCAGCCTGAACCCGCGGATGACGGTGGGCGGCATCATCGGCGAGCCGCTCCGGGTCCATCACCGTGCCCGCGGCAGCGACCTGGCCGACCGCGTGGCCGACCTGCTCCGGCGCGTCGGCCTCAGCCCCGACTGCCGGAACCGGTACCCGCACGAGTTCTCGGGCGGGCAGCGGCAGCGGATCGGCGTGGCACGGGCCCTGGCCCTGGAGCCGAAGTTCATCATCTGCGACGAGCCGGTCTCCGCCCTCGACGTCTCCATCCAGGCCCAGATCCTGAACCTGCTGGAACGGCTCCAGGCGGAGTTGGGCCTGGCGTACCTCTTCATCGCCCACGACCTGGCGGTCGTGAGCCACATCTCCGACCACGTGGCCGTCATGTACCTGGGACGCATCGTCGAACAGGCCCCGAGCGACCGGCTGTACGCCAACCCGCTGCACCCGTACACGCGGTGCCTGATGTCGGCGATTCCGCGGTCGCATCCCGACGAAGACCGCGAGCGCATCGTGCCCCAGGGCGAGGTTGGCTCGGCCGCCAACCCGCCGACCGGGTGCCCGTTCCACCCGCGGTGCCCGTGGGCGCTGGAGCGCTGCCCGCGAGAGGTGCCGGCCCTGGTGCCCGCGAGCGACGATCCCGGCCACATGGTGGCGTGTCACCTGCACACCTGAAAGGAGCGGCCATGCGACGTGTCCTCGTCCTGACAGCCCTGGCGGCGGTCGGATGGCTCATGGCGCCCGTCGGGGCGGCCGAGCCGGAGGCGCCCGAGGCCCTGGGCCTCTTGCCCGAGTCGACCATCGGTTTCTTCTATGTGCCGGACGTGGGCGGCCTGGAGAAGCGCCTGGCCCACTTCGCCGACCAGACGGGCTGGAGTATCGGTCCCGCCGCCCACCCGGTGCTGGAGGCCATCGCCCGGCGCACCGGCATCCACAAGGGCCTGGCCGAGGAGGGGGGCCTCTGCATCGGGTTCGTCGATCCCAAGCGGTTCCGCGACCGGTACACCATTTACGTGCTGCCGGTCGCCGACTGGGACGTGCTGCTGGAGTCGGCCAAGGCCGAGATGATGTCGCCGGGCCTCTATGCGCTGACGGGGACGGTCGGCCCGCGGTTCGTCCGCCGGAAGGGGCAGTACGCCGTCGTGACGAGTTCCATCCGCACGATGGACGCCGTGGCGACCGAGGCCGGTTTCGCCGGTGTCCTGCACGCCGACACGCGGCGGCGGGCGGCCGGGGCGTCGCCGATGGTCTACGCCGACATCCACCGCATCAAGGAAATCTACGAGCCGGAAATCGCCTCGTGGTTCCGGGCGGCCAGCGGAAAGGTGTACGACCAGGCGCATGCCTTGCCGTATGCCGATATGCTCGTTACGTACATGCTCAGCATCGCGTCGCTGATGGACCAGATGGAGACGATCGAGGCGTCGCTCGACTTCCAGCCGGAAGGCATGGCGGCCGACGTGGCGATCCGGTTCGTCGAGGGCGCGCCGGTGGCGGAGTTCTTCTCGGTCCAGAAGCCGGGCGCCGTGCCCGTGCCGGTGGTAACCGACCGGCCGGTGGCCTCCGCCGCCACGCTGCGCATCGACCGCGAGAAGCGGACCGACCTGGCGCTGCGGGCCACGCGGTTCTTCCTGGAGCAGGCCCCCCGGCCCGAACCGCTGCCCGAATCGACCAAGGCCAGCGTGGCCCAGGCCGTGGGCGTCTTCATGGAGTCGCTGGGCGAGAACGTGACGTTCCTCTCGGCCCCCGCCCAGGCGGGCATGGGCCTGGAGGCGAACGTCTCGGTCTACGAGGTGGTCGACGCCGACCAGTTCCGCCGGGGCGTCGCCCTGCTGGTCGACGCGTGGGAACAGATGGCCGACCAGTTGCGCCTGTACCTGAAGTTCCGGGCCGAGCCCGAGCCGGAGGAGATCGCGGGCGTCCCGGTGGTGGTCTACCGGCCGCGGCTGCGGTTCGGCATGCCGGCCCAGCACGTCCGGTTCCACCAGCGGCTGCGCGTCCTGTTCGGGCCGGAGGGCATGGTCTATCGAGTCGCCGTGGTGGGGGACAAGGCGGTCGTGGGGACGGGCAGCGACCTGACGCTCCTCCGGATGGTCATCGAGCAGCTCAAGAGCGGCCAGGCGCCCGCGCCGGCACCGGCGCTCCGGCGGCTGGAGACGCACCTCGCGCGCGAGCAGAACATCTTCATCACCATGAGCCTGCCGGTGTACCTGAGCGGATCGCTGCTTCGCGGCGGCACGCCGATTGACACGATCGGCACCGTGGACCCGGGCAGCGAGTTGGTGGGCATCGGCGTGCGGTTCGACGGGGCGACGGCCCGGCTCTCCACCTATTGGCCGCACGAACAGATCCGCCGGGCACGCGAACTCATCGGGCGTGTGGCCCCGGAGGCCGAGAAGGCGCCCGAGTCGCTCTTTGCGCCCGAGCAGGCGGCCCCGCCGGTGGCGCCGGGCGGCGCCGCACCGGGCGGTGCGCTTACGCTGCCGGCGCCGTCCACGGAACCGGGGACCGGTCCGCCGCCGACGCCCTGAACCTGACCGTCAACTGCACCACGGGCGCTCGCGCTTGGCCTGGGCGAACGTCTGACGGGCCAGTTTCGCGTCCTCGGCGATCTCGAAGTCGAACATCCCCGCCAGCACGTGGTCCGCCCCGTGATTGACGACGTACGGGAACGCGTCCTTCGGCGGAATCGCCCCGGCCGCCATCACCTTGAACGCGATCCACGGCTTCTTCACGTCCTTCATTACGCGGACCGTCTCGTCGGGATCCTTGCACCAGTAACCGGGGTGCTCGGCGTAGGGGGCGGCGAGTTGCTCCGGCTTCGGGCCGCTCGGGTACGTGTGGTGGTGGAACGTCTTGATGTAGAAGTCCGCGTTCACGCCGTGCTCTTCGCAGGCGACCACCACGCGCAGGTCGTGGCCTCCAACGCCCGACGGCACGCCGTGGGCCTTGGCGATGTCGACGGCCTGTTTCATCAGGTCCACCTTGCCCTGGGCCACGAGTTGGTCCGCCCGCACGCCCCACAGGTAGATGGCGTCGGCGCCGGCGTCGATGAGGGCGTCCACCTCCCGGATGTACTCGGCCATGCCCGTCTCGCACGGGGCCGTGGGGCAGATGATCCACTGCATCTTCCCGCCGCGCTCCTGCCGGTACCGCTTCAGCGTCTGGATGATGGGCGGCGGGTTGTGGACCGAGAGCGTGTTGATGCCGTGCCGCGCCGCCAGGTCCATCGTGTCCATGATCTTCTCGGGTGTGTTGTAGTGGGCCGTCAGGTTGTAGACGTACTTCAGGTCGCGGCTGTGGGTGAAGTGCGTCAGCAGGTTACCGCCCAGCAGCAGCCGGCTGACGGTCAGGCTGCCGATCTTGCCGGTCGGCATGGCCTCACCGGTCGGGGCAGGGACCTCGGCGGCCGGCTTGTTGGCCGCGGGCGCGCCGGCGGCGCCTCGGCCGCCCATCGCCATTGCCCCGCCGGCCGACGCCAGCGCCGCCCGGTGCAGGAATCCCCTCCGCTTGATCGGTTCAGACATGCCTATGCCTCCTTTTGTCACCGGCCCGCGCGAACCATGCCAGCCCCCGGCGCGTCGCCGGAAAGTCGCCTAGCCGCCGGACCCCAGGATCGTACCGAGAACCATCAGCCCGTTAAAGAGGGCGTGCGCGATGATCGGCGCCACCAGGCTTCGCGTCCGGTACGCCGCGTACCCCAGGGCCATCCCCAGGAAGAAGATCGGAAGGAGGGCCTGCGGTTCGGTGGGCACGTGAACCACGGCAAACAGGGCGCTCGACACCACCAGCGCCGCAATCGGGCCCCCCCCGCGCAGGAGTGCCGTCAGCAGCACGCCACGGTACACGAACTCTTCCCACAAGGGCGCCAGGACGACCGCCTCGAACGTCGCCAGCGCCAGGACCCACGGCTCGCGCGACGTCTGGACCGTCTGCAGCAGGGGATGCGTTTCGATGGGGCCCTTGACGAGCTGAAGCGCCGCCACGCTCACCACCAGCGCCCCCACGCAGATGGGCAGAATCGCGGCAAACGAGAGGACCCCCAGCCGCAGGCCCGCCGCCACGCTCCCCCAGCGGACGTTGACCGTCTCGTGCGCCCCCCGTCCGAACGCCCGTAGCAGGACCAGCCCGGCGACCAGCGGAACGATCTGCGCCAGAATGACCGCCGTCGGGTGGACCATGTCCGGGGCGCCGGCCGCCGGCGCCGGAAAAAGTCCCACCTCGCCCGCCGCCAGGAACGCCAACGCCGCCGCCACCGCTAGCGCCTGAAGCCCCACAAACAGCACCAGGCCCACCCACGCGGGATACGGCACCGCGGGGTACGCCCGGTCCAGGGGCAGCGGCAGCGGCAGACTGGTGACCCACCAGCGACCGATGTGCACAAATACGTAGATGCACACCGGCAGGCACACGCCCACCGCCGCCAGCAGCCACCACACCGAGGCCAGTTCGCCCAGCGCGTCGGGTTGAACCTGGCTCATCAAGCATCCTTGTCAAGCGGGGTCGGGATACGATGTCATTTCGACCGAGCCCTCGCCCCCGGCGAGGGCGAGCGGAGAAATCTCGCTGTTGCGGGCGTCCCCGACGACGAGATTCCTCCGCTCGGCCCTGCGGGCCTCGGTCGGAATGACACACCGGCTTACGCGGCGGCGGCTTCTCAGCGAACCGCCACGTGGACCTTGCGGCTGCGCGGACCGTCGCCCTCGCAGAAGTACACCGCCTGCCACGTCCCCAGGACCGGCCGGCCGGCGGACACGATCAGCACCAGCGACGGCCCGAACAGCGACGACTTGATGTGGGCGTCGGAGTTGCCCTCCGCGTGGGTGTACCCCTTGTCCGGCGGCACGAGCGCGTTCATGTGGCTGCGGATGTCGCGGGCCACGTCCGGGTCGGCGTTCTCGTTGATCGTCACGCCGGCGGTCGTGTGCGGCACGAAGACCACCGCCAGGCCGTCGGCCACGCCCTCCTTGCGGATGGCGTCGGCCACCTGCGGCGTGATGTCGATCATCTCCACGCGCGACGATGTCTTGATACTCAGGGTCTGCACGACGCGCCTCCTTGCTCGGCTCGGAAGAGAGTGCGGCCGGCACGCGGACGCCTGCTCACGGCCATTGTAGGGCCCGTTGTCCGAATCCGGCAAGCAAAAGGTTGACGCCGAACAGACCAGGGGTTAATGGATAGAGGAACGCAGGAACAAAGGGGCAGAGGAACAAAGGGACAGAGGGACGGAGGCACTGTTCGAGCCCGCCGTGGAAGCGGCGGGGCACGTTCGAACGTAACCGAAAGCGACGATCGCCATGCCCAACATCCTCGACCGCATCCTGGCCGTCAAGCGCGACGAGGTGGCTGCACTTCAGCCGCACCTTGCGGGCCTGAAGGCGGCCTGCCGCGACGCCCCGCCTGGGCGCAGCCTGGCGGCGGCCCTTGGGCGCACCGAGAGCCATTCCGATTTCCGCTTTCCGATTTCCGGTTTCGGCTCCATCCGCATCCTGGCCGAGGTGAAGCACCGGTCCCCCTCGGCCGGGGTCATCTGCGACCCGTTCGACCCGCCCGCCATCGCCCGCGCCTACGAAGAGGGCGGGGCCGACGCCGTCAGTTGCCTGACGGACCGCGAGTTCTTCGGTGGCTCCATCGACGACCTCCGTGCCGTGCGGGCTGCGGTGGACTTGCCCATCCTGCGGAAGGATTTTTTCGTCGCGCCCGTCCAGATTTATGAAGCGCGGGCGGCGGGGGCCGACGGGGTCCTCCTGATTGCCGAGGCGCTGGACGCCGCCGAGATGGCCGGCCTGGCGTCCCTCGCGGCCGAGTTGGGCATGGACGTCCTGGCCGAGGCGCACGGCGAGGCGGCGCTGGACCGGGCCATCGCGTGCGGCGCGCGGCTCGTGGGCGTCAACAACCGCGACCTGACGACGTTCCGCGTGGACCGGGCGACGACCGAGCGCCTCGCGCCGCGCGTGCGCGAGGCCGGCCGCGTCCTCGTGGCCGAGAGCGGCATCCGGGATGCCGCCGACGTCTCGCGCCTGCTGGCCTGCGGCTGCGACGCCATCCTCGTC
>JADHXV010000125.1 GCA_016782785.1 Planctomycetota bacterium
TTCGTTCGTCGCGCTCGCCACCAGGAACGTCTCGCCGGTGCGGCGCATCATGACAATGTACTGGCCGATTTCGCCGGCCAGCGTCCGGCTCTCGTCCCACGGCATCTTCTGGGCGGCGATGAAGGCGAAAAGGTCCGGGTGCCGGCGGTACGCGTCGGCCGAGTCGGGCACGACCGTGAGGCCCGAGAAGACGAGAAGGGTGCGGGCGGCCTCGGCCGTGATCGTGGAATCCACCTGCTGGAAAATCTTCGGCCGCTGCTCCAGCGAGTGCGTCAGGTCCAGGAGGCCGTTGCACATATCCACCGGCCCGGCCAGCATGTTCACGGCCACCTGGAGCAGGAACGTGCTTGGCGTGAAGGCCCGCTTGGCGTCGGACTGCGAATGGCAGAACTCGCGCGTCAGGCAGTTCGGCCACGTGCGGACGTCGCCGGTGGGCGGCACGGGCCCGTCGTGAAAGTTGCAGACGAGTCGATGTTTGGCGCAGCCTTCGATGACCTCGCGCGTCCGCCGCACCTTCGCCTGACCCGAGCCCTTCATGAAACCGTACTTGATGCCGGCCGCACCCCACCGGGCGTAATGCCCCAGGACCGTGTCCAGGTCGTGCTTCTCGGTGGCCTTGTCGTTCAGGTACAGGAGAATGCCCACGCCGCGGGCGCGGGCGTAGCGGATCAGTTCCTCGACGTTCGCCCCCTGCTTGGCGGTCGTCGGGTCGCTCGAGGCGTCGAACTCCGGCCCGTACCAGTCGGCGTCGAGCAGCAGGTACGGTACGCCGGCCTCGCCGGCCAGGTCGACGAACCGTTTCCACGACTCGAGGTCCAGGCCGTACGTGAAGCCGTCCGCCTTGTGGCCCCAGGCCCGCCAGTCCCAGAACGCGACGCCGGGCTTGATCCACGACGGGGCCTCGATGCGGCACGGCGGGTTCAGGTTCGCCAGCAGGTCCGAATCGACCAGCGCCCCCGGCGTCGGCCCGACCATCAGCACCCGCCACGGCGTGGCAAACGGCGTGGCGACGCGGCTGGAGGCCACCTCGACGCGGACGGCCCGGCTGCCGGCTTCGCTGGCCAGTTCCATCCACGCGAAGTCCTCGAGCGCCGCCTCCACGAGGGCCAGGTACCGGTCGGCCCCGGCGCGGAGCGTCATCGGATAGTGCCGGTCGCCCTTGGCCTGGGACAGGCGCTCGGGCCCCAGCGGACGGTTTTCGCGGCGGTAACTCCAGGCCTCCCAGTCGCCGGCAAAACGGAACTCGGCCAGGTCGTCGGTCACCTCGACGGTCTGGGGCGGACCGGCCCCGGGCCCCAGGACGTACCGGAACGCGGCGCCGTCGTCGTACGCGCGGAAAAGGATGTCCATGCGTAAAAGCGGCCCGCCGGCCCGCGCGAGCGACAGCACAAGTTCGCGGCAATGGTTCCGGACCACGCGGCGTTTGCCCCAGACGGGCGTCCACGTCTCGTCGGCCGACCGCGCGGACCGGCCGACCTCGCGCCAGCCGCCGCCGTCCTTCGCGCCGGCCACCGCCAGCCCGATCGGCGACGGCTCCAGCAGCGGCTCGCCCTTCCACGTGACCGCGACCGTCGGCCGGCCGTCCGTGACGGCGACCGTCACGTGAAGGGTGCCGTCCGGCGACATCAGGTCGCCCTGGTCCGCCGGCGCGGCCGCCGGGGCCGCCGCCGGGCCCAGGACGCACCACGCTGCCCACGCCAGCATCGCTGCTCTACTCATGGGGCTCCCTTCGGTCGCACGTCCGTTCGCGGATCCGCCCGCGGGTTCGTTCCACCGGCATGTGATACCCGAAAGACGGGCCTTGCCGCAAGGCGCTCGTCGGCGCCGGCCGGGCTTTCCCGCGCGGGGCCGCGCGTGCGCCATTCTCTTCTTAACGCAGAGGGCGCAGAGAAAAGAGAGAAGAAAGAGACAGAAAGGAAAAGAGACGAGGGGAAAGAAACGGAAAGAAGAAGAGTCGCGCCGGAGGCGAGGGGATGGACCACCGTGGCGCCTTCGTTACTGCGTTACTTCGTCACTACGTTACCTGCGTCAGCCCAAGGCCGTGCGGGCGCGCAACCGCCTCAGGAAGGGCGCCGAAGTCGGGAGGAACGAAAAAAGGAAGGCCCGCGCCTCGCTCGCTTTACGTGGCGGCACGGCGCGGCTTTACGGCCGGTTTGGAAACGGCCGTCAGCCACATCGCCCGCCGAAGGTCGTATGTCTTCGCGAGGGCTTCAATTGGGCCTTCCACTTAAGAGTATACGCGCACTCGGGCCGAAGTCAAATAGCCCAGGTAGATTGTGCGGCGCGCGGCGCGCCTACGGCCGCTTGAGCCAGTCGCCCAGGTGTTTGAGCGCCTCGCGCTTGATCGCCTCGATCGCCAGTTCCGACAGGCGCTTCGCCAGGGCCTGGTTGTCGATCTGCGGGTCGTCGACCGTCCCGCCCAGCGGCACGGCGATCGTCACGTCCTCCAGGTACGGCATGGCCCGCTCCGACACCTTGTAGCGTTCCATGAGCGCCCGGGTGACGGGCACGCCGATGATGACGTTCATCCGCTTATCGAGGCCGATGCGGCCGCCGAACCGCAGGCTGATCGTCTCGGTGTACCGCAGGTCGTGCTCCGGCACGTCGAAGATGCCGTCGCGCAGCGTGACCTCGACCGGGCCGAGCGTCTGGGGAACCGTGGACGCCTCGCCGCCGCCCATCTGCACCAGCCGAAGGATCGGCCCCAGGAGTTCCGTGCGGAAGTCGTCGATGCGGTACCGCAGGACGGCCCGGGCCTCGTTGCCGGCGCCCTCGGCCAGCGGCAGGTCGAGCGAGACGACGTCCATCGTGAACCGGCCGCTGCCCGACACGCTCGCCGCCACCACCGGGCTGGCGTACTTGATGGCGTCGCGGACCTCGCGGCCTTCGAGCGGCACGTCCTGGATGACGCGGGCGGGCTCGGTGATGACGAAGCGCGGCGTCTCGCCCGCAAGGATAATGCGGCCGGCCAGGGCCATCGTCCCGCCCGCCACCTTCAGCGTGCCGGGGGGCGCCGCGGCGGGCGCAGCGGCGGGTGCGGAGACCCGCCGCGCGGGATCGTCTGCCCCGGGCGCGCCGCTTGCGGCAGACGCTGCGGGCACCCCCGGCCCCAGGTCGAGGACCCCGTCCGCCAGGCGCCACCGCACGGTCCCCTCGCCGCCGGTGATGGCGGCCCAGGCGAACTGGCCGACGTCCAGGACGCCGTCGCCGGCCAAGGCGGCCAGCCGCTGGTTCCACGGCACGTCGGGCGCCAGCGGTCCCGCCAGGCGGACCTGGGCCCGGTACGGCCCGGAGAGGCGGAGTTCGGCCGGCAGCGCGTCGCCCAGCAGGCCGCGGACCCGCTCGCCGTCGAACGCCAGGTCGCACGTGGCCTCGAGGCGGTCGTGCGGCTCGGCGGGCGTCATCGCCACGCGCCACGAGCCGCTGGCCGTGGCGGCGGTCATCTGCGTGGCGGCGGCCTCCCAGCGCTTCGTCTCATTGACATACGCGAACGTGATGGGCAGGCGGGCCTGGGCCTCGCGGATGGTCCGGCCGGCCGTGTGGACCTCCAGGTCCTTCAGGTCGAGCGTGCCGGAGCCGGCCAGACCGGCGGCGTCGGTCCGAACCTCGCCGGCGAAGTCGGCGGCCCCGGCCAGTTGATCTTCCGGCGCAAGGAGGCCGAACGGTCGCAGGACGCGCGCGGCGGCGGCCAGGTCGACCTTGGCCTGCACGCGGCCGTCGGCCCGCGGCGTGGGCTGCGCGGCCGACGGCAGGCGGACCTCGCCCTCGGCCTGGGCCGTGATGCCGGGCCCGGCCAGCGCGGCCTTCTCGATGCGCAGGAGTCCCTCGTCGCCCATCGCCCCGGCGGCCGTCAGGCGGACGTCGTCCAGGCGGACCGGCTCGGCCGAGGGGGCGTCGTCCGGCGGCGGCAGGGCCAGGTTCGTGCCCGTCAGCGTGACCTCGACCCGCCGGTCGCGGGCCGTGTAGGCGGCGGCCAGGTTCCAGAGGCCGCTCAGGCGGGCGGGCTCGGCCCCCCGCAGCCGGGCCACCGTGTGGGCGACCGGCTGGATCGCCCCCTCGCCCTTGGCGGTGGCGTCCCAGAGCCAGCCCGCGTCCGACGGGGCGCCGGCGGCCGTGCCCGAGAGCGTCCCCGCGACCGTCGCGACCGACCAGTCGGTCACGTCGACGCGGACGACCTCGCCGGCCTCGTCCCGCGCGACCACGGCCGTGGCCTGGACGCGCGGCATCGGGTCGGTGTACGCGCCGCCGTCGGGCCAGGCGAGATCGACCTTCTCGCCGGTGGCCGAGAGGGCCACCTTGATGGCGCCGCCCTCGCCGGGCGTCAGCGTTATGGCGGTGTTGACATTTCCATTTATCTTGAAGTCGTCGGCCATGACGTCCAGCGGGCGGAGGAACCAGTGCGCCAGACATTCCAGGCGCGTCCGCACCATCAGGTTGACCGGCCGGTCGATCGTGGTCGCCCGGCCGCGCACGGTAACGGTAGTCGGCCCGTCCACCTTCAGGCTGGCGGCGTACGGCGTGGAGACCTCCAGGGTGTTGACCGTGACCTGCGGCACGTCGCCCGGGAGATACCGGGCGTCGGCGGCGACGTCGGCGCCGAGGAGGACGAACGGCTCGCCGCCCTCGGTCTCGGGCGGGACCGTCACTTCGGCGACGCCCACCTTGGCCTTGACGGCGACGGCCTGACCCATCGCGCCGCCGGCGTCCAGGGTGAGCGTCCACCCGCCCTTGGCGCCGGGCCGGGTCAGGCGGCGGGCGATGGCGAGCACCTGGTCTCGCCACGCCGGCTCGGCGTCGGCTGTGGCCGCTGATGCGCCCGCGGCGGCCTGGGAAGGCCGCCGCGCGGCATCTTCGGCATCTTCGGCAGGCGTCAGCGAGGCACCGACGTCCTCCGCGGGCCAGAGCGTCGGCAGGAGCGTCGCGGCCAAGCCCGCCAGGTTCGCCACGGTGCCGTGGCCCTCGGCGGTGGCGTGGAACTCGAGGGCCTCGCCGGCGGGCGGCGCCGTTCGAGCCGGCTGCGGGAGCGGCCGGTCACGTTCCATGTCCGTGGCCGCTGGCGCGCTCGCGGCAGCCGCTGCGCCTGGCCAGCGGACGTACCCCTTCGCCTGGACGGTGGCGGTCGTGGCCGAGAGGGCCAACGCCGGCACCTCCGCCCGGACCAGGCGGCGCCGGTCGTCGAACAGGAGATCGGCCTTGGCCGTGAGGGTGGCGGCGGGCTCGGCCAGTTCGACGCCGTCGGGCAGGCGGACCAGCAGGTCCTTGAGCGCGGCCTGAAGGCTGGCGTGGACGGCGCCTTCCAGGGTCCCCATGGTCTCGAGATGGACGACGGCGGTCCCCTGGCCGCCGTAGCCGCCCAGGTCGGCGAAGCGTTCGGCCTCGGCGACGGCCTTGGCCACGTCGAGCGTGCCGTCCAGCACGAGGTTGTCCGCCCAGCCGGCTGCCTGGAGCCGGCCGAACGCGCCGGCGAGGACGAAGGTCTTGACGTGGACGCTCTTGGCGAGGGCGAACCAGCCCGGCCCGCCGTCCGAGCCGTCCCTGGCACCCGGCGCCCGCTGTTCGAGCCGCGACCGTGAGGTCGCGGGTGCGTCTGCATCGGGAGGCGCGCCCGGCGAGCGAACTTCCGCGCCCACGCCGCTCGGCGCCGCATGCTCGCGCTCCAGGTCCGCCTCCAGGTGCAGCGGCGCGAGGGCCACCGCTTCGTTGCCGCGGCGGCCCTGGAAATTCGAGAGGTCGGCCGTCAGGCGCAGGCGGGACGTTTCGGCATCGTTGGCCGCGTGCACCTCGGCCACCAGCGAGCCGCCGGTGACCGTCAGGCCTTCGTGCAGGCCGAGCGTGTGGCGGAACATCTCGGCCACGCGGCCGAGCGCCACGTCGACCTTGGCCGAACCTTCCCCGGTGGGGACGGCCGCTGAGGCCGCCAGGGCGAACGTGCCGTGGGCCTCGGCCGTGCCCAGCGGGGAGACCAGGCGGAACGTCTCGACCGCCAGGGCGCCGTGGTCGTAGTCGGCCTTGGCGGCCAAGGTGACCTCGGCCAGGGCGGGCCGGTCGCCGCGGAGGGCCTCGCCCTCGGCCGCCAGATCCTTGCCCCGGAAGTCGCTGTCGAACGCGACCCGGCCGTCGCGCCCGCGCGAGACCTTGGCCGTGCCGGTGACCGTGCCGGCCATCTGGACGGGCAGGCGGGCCCGGCCGGCCATCGCCGCCAGCGGGCCCACCGGCAGGCCGGTGCAGGTGACCGTGGCGTCGACGCCGAGGCGGTCGGCCCCCTGCCAGTCGGCCACGAGGCCGGCGAGCGTGGCCTCGACCGAGGCCGTGCCGGTCTGGCCGCCCTGCTCGACCGCGAGGTCGGCCTTGAGGATGCCGCCCGTCGGGCCGGTCGCGAACGTGGCCACAGGCACTCGCAGGTCGCCGCCGCCAGTGTGGACCACAAGGCCGCGGACCTCGACCGATTCGGGAATCATCGGCGGCGCGGGCGGCGGAGGCAGCGGCTCAGGCGGCGGAGGTGACGCTGGCGGTGGCGGCTCGACCGGCGGCAGGACCTCCGGCGGCGGGACGGTCGGCGGGGCGGTCGGCGGCGCCGGCACCGGCGCGGGCGGCGGCGCTTCGGCCGGACCCTCGAAGGCCGCCAGCACGCGCTCCAGGTCGTCGGCCCAGACCTCGGCGTCATCCACGCGGACGGGGCCAATGCGGCCCCAGTCGGTCAGCAGGCCGGCCAGGCCGCGGTCGAGCGTCAGCCGGCCGACGCGGACGGCACGCCCGCCGTCCGGCTCGCGGACGTCCAGGTCGCGGACCTCCTGGGCCCCGAACCACGAGAGCGACCAGTCGGCCGCCCCCACGCGGACGGGCAGCCGGCGGTTGGCCTGCGCAAGGGCGTACTCCCGCACCGGCCCGAGCGACAGGATGTTGGGCGCGAAGGCCACCGCCGCCACGACGAGCACCACGAGGGCGAGGACGATGCGTCGGCCCCAGTGGCGGCGCTTCGGCGGACGGGCACTGGCGGACGAGCCGCCAGTGGCACCCGGCGCCCTTTTAGCCGCGACGCGACTTGCGGGGCGCAGCCCGGAGGGCGAAGCCCCGAGCGGAGCGCGTGCTTCGTCCTCGGCGGACGCCTCGGGCGGGTCATCGTGTCCGGTGGCCATGGTCTCTTACTCCTTGTTCGCCGACGGGCCGGGAATCTTGGCGCCGGGGGCCACCTCTTTGAGGGTCACGTTGTCGAAGTAGTACGTGCCGGGCGGCCAGTAGGCGTAGACCTTCAGGACCAGGTACTCGACGGGGGCCTGGGTGTCGGTCGGAATCTCGCAGATGCGGAACTGCTGACGCCAGTCGTCGCCGCCCTCGACGCACCTTAGGGCCAGGTACGCGTCGTAGACGACCCGCTTTTCGCCGGCCACCTCGCCCCACCCGCGGATGAACAGTTTCGGAAAGAAGAAGTCCGTGCTCTTGCCCTTGTACTGGATGCCCACCTTGTACGCCTTGCCGGGGGTGACGGGGATGGGCTCGGAGTCGAACGCCACGCCGTAGATGCCGGCCACGGTGTCGTACTTGGGTCCCTTGGTGGGCGTGGGAGTGGGAGCGTCGGCGGCATCGGCGCCGGCCTTGTGTTTCTTCTGCCAGGCCATCCACTCATCGTGATAGACATCCGTGAAGATTTTCAGGCACTTGCCGCTGGCGCCGCCGGCCGACCAGAACGTGGTGAGGCCGTCGAGGCGCTGCCAGCCGTCGGGCGTCTTCGCGCCGGTCTCGAAGCCGCCGTTCCTGGCGAGTTCCGGCCCGGTGGTGGGGACCTTGGCGTCGGCCTCGGGCGTGGCCTCGGTGACGGGTTTCTTGCGCCGGCCGGTCAGTTCCATGAGAATCTCGTCCTGGATGGGATTGACCTGCTGGGGCTCGTCGGCCCGGCGGGTGACGCTGACGGTCAGCCGGTCGGTGCCGGCCTCCAGGTTCAGGCCGCGGAAGTGCATCACCAGGGCCTGGCCCTGCTGCTCGACCTTGCCCCACAGGCCGATGGTGGCGGCGAAGCGGTCCTTCAGGATGTCGGCCATCTGAACCGGGCGGGCGTCGAGCGCGGGCATGGCCGCGCCGCCCATGGCCTCCTTGACGCTGAGGTTGTCGACGATGACCAGGCCCAGCCGCTTGGCCCGGAGGCGCAGGCGGTCGGCGAACGCCGCCCCGGCCTTGCCGCCGTCGGAGGATTCGAACGGGAAGATGATGACGACGGTCGGCTCGGCGGCGGCCTTGGCGTCGGCGGCGCTCGCGGCAAGAGCGAAGCCCGCCACCGCCGCCATCGCAATGACGGCGAGGGCAGCGATCCGCCGGGTGGCATGGCCACCCGTTGTTGGGTGGCCATGGGCACGCCCTGCGCGGCCCGTACGGGCCGCGCTACTGGGAGCAGGCCCGTGCATGCGCGGTGGGTGCGGAGACCCACCGCGCATCATTCTGGCCATGCCACCCGCTGGACAACGTGCAGCCAGGGACGGCGTCCGGGTCATTGATCGTCTCCCTCGTGCGGAGGTGCCGGTTCGCGTATGGCGAGGTGGCCTTCCCTCCCCGCGTGGTGGCCTTCCCAGGCCACCACGCCCGGAATGGCCGCCAGAACCGCGGCGGCCTGGGAAGGCCGCCGCGCGGCAACCGGTTATGAAACCGCTTCTAGTCTTTGCCGCGGCGGCGGAGGTCCCGGGCGACACCCCGCAGCCGCTCGAGCATCGGGCCCTTCGGGTGCGAGGCCCCGTCGAACAGGATGGCCGAGACCTCGGTCCAGTTCGTCACCACGTGGACCGTGTCGGGC
>JADHXV010000126.1 GCA_016782785.1 Planctomycetota bacterium
TCTCCCGTAAGGGTGTCGGCAGGACGGGGGCGCCGTCTTCGGCAAAACACACGCGACGCCGCGCGGCGGAACTTCACGGTCCCGCGCGGTGGGTACGGAGACCCGCCGCGCAATACTTCTTGCAGCCGCGCGATATTGCCCGCACGGCCGCGCGCTCGTAACTCAGGCCCCGATGTTCCCGATGGCCCGGATCCGGGCGATGCGTTCCTCGATCGGCGGATGGCTCGACCACACGCTGCCGTGGCGCTTGCGCTCGCCCCGGGCCATGCGCGGCTCGTGGATGAAGAGGTGGGCGTTGGCGCCGTTGGCCTGGGGCATCTCGTGGACGTCGGCGGCCAGGGCCTCGAGGGCCGAGGCCAGCCCCTCGGGATACCGCGTCATGTGGGCGGCGGAGGCGTCGGCCAAAAACTCCCGCTGCCGCGACACCGCCAACTGGATGAGCCGGGCCAGGATCGGCGCGACGACGGCCAGCACCAGGGCGACGATCAGGACGACGAGCATGACGAGGCCGCCGCCCTTGCCGCTGCCTCGCCGGCGGCCGCCGCCGAACCACATCGCCCGCGTGCCGATGTGGGCCAGCATCACCACGGTCCCCACGAGCACCGCCATGAGCGTCATGAAGCGGATATCGAAATTCTTGACGTGCGAGAGTTCGTGAGCCAGGACGCCCTGCAACTGGTCGCGGCCCAGCCGGTCGCGCAGGCCGCTCGTGACGGCGATGTGGGCGTGCTCGGGGTCGCGGCCGGTGGCGAAGGCGTTCATGGCCGGCGTGTCGATGATGTAGAGTTTCGGCATCGGCAGACCGGACGCCAGCGTCAGTTCCTCGGCCACGTTGTAGAGTTGCGGGTCGTCCTGCTTCGAGATGGGCCGAGCCCGGCTGAGCGCCAGCACCGCCTGCGGCCCGGAGTAGTAGCCGATGAGGCCGGTCACCAGGGCCACCACCAGGGCGATGGCGATGCTGGGGACGGCCGCCCGCCAGTCGCCCCAGATGGCCCATCCCAGCAGGCCGCCCAGGCCGCAGATAAAGAGGACGAACACGACGACCAGCAGGACGCTGTTGCGCTTGTTGGCGGCAATGAGTTGTTCGAACTGGGCCATGGCGCCTCGCTTGGGCGGATGCCTCGGTTGCGCGGCCCGTACGGGCCGCGCTCATCTCGCCCGGCAGCCGGCCCGTGCTAGAACTTCACCTTCGGTGCCTCGCGGGCGGCGGGCTCTTCGAGTTCGAAGAAGTCGGCCGCCTTGAACCCCATCATCCCCGCCACCATGTTCGCCGGGAACTGTTCCTGCCGCGTGTTGAACTGCTGGACCGTGTCGTTGTAGTACTGGCGGGAGAAGCCGATCTTGTTTTCGGTCGAGGCCAATTCCTCCTGCAACTGGAGGAAGTTCTCGTTGGCCTTCAGGTTCGGGTACGCCTCGCTCAAGGCGAACAGTTGCCGCAGGGCCCCCGTGATCAGGTTCTCGGCCTCCTGCTGCTCCTTGACGCTGGAGGCGTCGATGCCCCGCTGCCGGGCCTGGATGACCCGCTCCAGCGTCTCCTTCTCGTGGCCGGCGTACCCCTTGACGGTCTCCACGAGGTTCGGGATGAGGTCGTACCGGCGTTTCAGTTGCACATCGATCTGGCTCCATGCGTTTTTGACCTGGTTCCTGAGGCCCACCAGGCCGTTGTAGATCACGACGAGCCAGAGACCGACGACGAGCACCAGGCCGCCGACGATCAGAAACAGCAGCAACAGCGCGATTGCCAGACCGCCCATGGCCGTCTCCTTCCCGAGTCGAGGATGCGTGTGCCGACGCCTGCGATTATATCGAGGCCGCTGCGCCAGTCAACGCGAACCCGCGGGCCCGCGCCAGGCGCGACTTCTCACCCCCTGTACGCGCGGCGACCGCCGTTTATTCATCG
The DNA here is from genome assembly GCA_016782785.1 of Planctomycetota bacterium. Classification (GTDB taxonomy): domain Bacteria; phylum Planctomycetota; class Phycisphaerae; order FEN-1346; family FEN-1346; genus BS750m-G62. Next base: position 1,901 of record JADHXV010000126.1, read on the forward strand.
TCTACCGCCCCGGCTTGATGTCCAGGCACTTCATCTGCGACTGGTCGCGGATGACCAGGTACCCGTCCGCCAGGGCAAGCGGCCCCCAGATTTCCCTGCCGCCCAGCAGGTTGACCTTGTCGAGCGACTTGAAGCCCTGCGGCGACGGCTGAACGATGTGCAGGTCGCCCTTGGCGCCGTCCACGATGTAGATGAGGCCGTCGGCCGTCAGGACCGACCCGCCCTTGTCGAGGTTCGGGGCGTTGTTGGTCTGCCAGACGATCTTCAACTTCTGGTCGAAGCAGATGAGGCCGTCCTTCCGCTCGTTCGTGTTGCAGAGGGCGTAGATGTGCCCGTCATGGAAAAAGCCTGGATGGAGGTGCGAGCCGACCTTGTCGATCGTCGCGACTTCCTGGACGCCGAACCCGGCGCCCTGCTTCGTCACGCGGATGATCGCGCTGCCGGCGTTGTATCCGCCGGTCACGAAAAACAGGCCGCCCGGCATCGCCGTCATGCCCGGCACGAGAATGCGGCAGGGATGGCGGTACTGCCAGAGGCCCTGGCCGGTGCCGGCCTCGACGGCGCTCGCGCCTTCGCGGTTGACGATGGTCACCATGTCCACACCTTCCAGCGTGCGGAGCATCGGCGAGGCGTAATCCATCGGGCCCACCGACCCCGACTGCCACTTCACCTTGCCGGTGGCGCGGTCGAAGGCGACGACACCCACCTTGTCGCCCTGCGGAGCCACAATCACGGTGTCCTTGTACAGGAGCGGCGACTGGGCGACCGACCACTGCGGCTCCTTCGTCCCGTAATCCTCCAGGAGGTTCTTCTGCCACACAACCTTGTGGGTCTGGCGGTCGATGCAGTGGAAGTGCCCCTTGGGGCCGACAATGTAGATGTGCTTCTCGTCCACGGTGGGCGTGCTGCGCGACCCGGGATGGCTGATCTTGCCCGGCGCCGCGTACCCGAACTTCCACAGTTCCTTGCCGGTCTTCAGGTCGAAGACCCGCAGGACGTCGGCCTGCTCCTTCTCGCGGTCCATGATGAAGACCTGGCCGTCGCAGATAGCCGCACCGCCGTACCCGGGGCCGACCTCGACGGTCCAGAGGACTTTGGGGCCGCCCTCCGGCCAGGCCCGCATCAGGCCCGTCTCGGGGGAGGTGGCGTCGCGATTCGGCCCGAGAAACTGGGGCCACTCGGCGCCCGCCGCCGCCGCGGCCACCACAGCCATCCCTGCCACCAGGGCCAGTACGAGTCCGGTTCGTTGCACGGTTGCCTCCTTTGCTCTTTCGGTTAGCCGCACCCTGTGGATGGAACCCGCATCTCCGTGCATCGGAGCCGGTCCGAATCGGACGAAAAACCCTGCGTGCCGTCTTACCTGCCCCTTGCACGGCCGCCCGGCGGCGCGCATCATGGAAACCGGGAAGGAGGCGACCATGACACCCCGACGGTCCGGCCGGACGCGGGTCGCCCTCTGGGCCGCGATGCTGGCCGTCGCGTGCGTCGTCCCCGCCGCCTGCGCGCCCGAGGGCGACGGACCCGACAAGCCGCCCGCGTCGCCCCGTCCCTCAACCCGCGAACCCACCGCAACGGAGGAGAGTCCCATGGTATTCACGCTGACCAGCCCCGCCTTCAAGGAAGGCGAACGCATCCCGAAGGAACACAGCGGCGAAGGCAAGGACGCGAGCCCGCCGCTCGAATGGACCAACCCGCCGCCCGGCACGCGGACGTTCGCCCTCGTGTGCGACGACCCCGACGCCCCCCGCGGCACGTGGGACCACTGGCTCATCTGGAACCTGCCCGCCGATTGCCGCAAACTGCCCGAGGGCGTCCCGACGACCGAGACCGTGGCCGACCTCGGCGGCGCCCGCCAGGGCAACAACAGTTGGCCGAAGATCGGCTACGGGGGGCCCATGCCGCCGCCCGGCCACGGCGTCCACCACTATCACTTCCGCCTGGTCGCCCTGGACACCGAACTCGATCTCGCCCCCGGCGCCGACAAGGAGGCCCTGATGGACGCGATGGAGGGGCACATCCTCGGCACCGCCAAACTCACGGGCCTGTACAGCCGGTGAGCCAAACGTTGACACCGACGCCCGAACGTATCCTCGCCAACCTCCGCGAGGTCACCGGCCGCATCGCCGCCGCCGCGGGGCGCGCGGGCCGCGACCGCGACGCCGTCCGCGTCGTCGCCGTCACCAAGACCGTCGGCGTCGAGGCCATCCGCATGCTGGTCGGCGCCGGCCAGACCGATATCGGCGAGAACCGCGCCCAGCAGATCCGCGACCGCAGCCGCGAATTCGAAGGCACGGCCGTCCGCTGGCACATGATCGGACGTCTCCAGCGGAACAAAGTGAAATATGTCGTTCCCGTGTGCGCGATGATCCACAGCGTGGACAGCCTGCCCCTGGCCGAGGAAATCGCCCAGCGAGCCACGGCGGCCGGCGCCGCCGCCACGTGCCTGCTGGAAGTGAACGTGGCCGGCGAGGACCGGAAGGCCGGCGTCGCCCCCGACGACGCCGTCCGCCTGGCCGAGCGCGCCGCGGCGCTCGAAGGCATCGACCTCGCCGGCCTGATGACCATGGCGCCGCTCGTCGATGACCCCGAGACGGTCCGCCCGGTCTTCGCGGCCCTGCGCGAACTCATGGAACGCATCAACCGCGAGGCGGACCTGCCCCGGCCGCTCACGGACCTCTCAATGGGCATGACCCAGGACTACGAGGTGGCCGTCGAGGAAGGCGCCACGATCGTCCGCATCGGCTCGGCGCTGTTCCGCTGACAAGGCGGCTGAGCCCTCTTGGCACACATCCCGCGCGGCGGGTCTCCCGACCCACCGCGTCCCAAGCCATCTGCGCAGCCCAGCAAGCAGCCTTCCAAGCGTGTTCCGCTGACAAGGCGGATGAGCTCTCTCGGCACACATCCCGCGCGGTGGGTCTCCCGACCCACCGCGCAGGAATTGTCGCCTACCCGCCGAAATAGCGCCTGACGACGTCCCGGTCCTCCGGCCGAACGTCGTCGGGCACGCCGTCGGCGGCGCCGGTGCCGGAAGCCCCCTCGCCCGGCGCTCCCGTCCCAATGACGATGCCCGTGCCGGTGCCGGCCGCGGGCATCTCACCTGGCGTCGTGCCGGCGGACGCCTCAGCGGGAACGGGCGGCAGGCCGACCGCCCGGCGGGCCTGGGCCACCGCCTCGACGGCCGCCGCCACCCCGCCCTCGCCCTCGGAACCGATGCTGCGGACCAGGACATCCGCCAACCGGTCCAGGGCCGGCTTGGCGCGACCGGCGTCGCCCGTGCGGACAGCGTCGGCGGCATCGGCCAGGGCGCGCTCGAGGTCCGCCAGACCGGCCTCGCGTGCGGCGGGGGCCGCGGCGTCGAGCGCGTCGGCCACGCAGTCGCGCTCGGCCGGCGTCAGGCCGCCCGAGGCCGAATCGGCACCCGTCCGGGCAACCAGGTCGCCGGCGGCGGCGCCGGCGGCAGCGGCGTCGCCCCGGCGGGCGGCCGCGACCATCTGCCGCAGGCCGGCGTCATCGGCCGAGGCCAACGTCTCCACGACCTGCGTGCGGGCCTTCTGCGTCCCGGCCACGGCCTGCTGGACGGCCGCGGTCGCGGCATCGGCGCTGCCGCGGCGGGCGCCGGCGTCGCGAAGCCGATCGACGGCCCGCTCGATCGCCTCGCGGACCGCCGGGGCGACCGCCGGGTCGCGCGCGGCGGTTTCGAGCGCGGCGGCGGCCCGCTCGGCCTGCGGCCGGGCGACGGGCGGCCCGGCCAGCGACGGCACCAGCGCCAGGCCCGCCAGGACGACGACGGCCACCAGCACGGCCCGGGCCCGCCGGCCCAGCGTCCTCGCCAGCGGGCCGTCGCCCGGAACGAGCCCCTCGGCCGCGCGGCGCGCATCGGCCAGCAGCCGCTCTCCAAGACCCGAAACGGGGCCCTGCCCCTCCGTCCGCTCGAGCACCTCCAGGGCCGTCGCGAGCCGTTCGTCGAGACCGGCGGCGCGGTCGGCCGCCCGGGCCGCTTGAGACAAACTCGCCCCCGCAATCAGCCGCACCGCGAAACCCGCCAGGAACCCGCACGGCACGAGCGCGAGCGGCACCGCGGGATGGGCAAGCGCCACGGGCAGCACCTGCGGCGCCACGATGCGCAGGACCGTGACGGCGAGCGCCAGCGCCGCCGCAAGGAAGGCGCCCGCCAGACCCGCCTCGGCCGCTCGCACCAGTACGAGCCGGCGGCGGATAGGCATGAGGCCGGCGATGAGCGGGTCCATGGCGCCCTCGTGGTGAAAGGCTCTTCCTCATCTTATACGAACAAGGCGCACGAAAATGACCCGACGCGGGCGAAACGCCTCGCCGTGCCACCGACAAGACGGCAACGGCGAGATTCTTCGGGTCGCCAAGGCGACCCTCAGAATGACAGCGCTGGGCCCGCGCTCCGATCGCGGGTCGGGCGCGGCCGCTGCGGAGTGCGCCAAACCAACGACACGCGCCGGGCAAGCCCGGCGGCTAACTGCGATGCGTTCTGCGTCATCGCGCCGGACTTCAATACTCGCGGCGGCGGCGGGAGGAGGGGATGCCGAGTTCCTCGCGGTACTTGGCCACGGTCCGCCGGGCCACGTCGATGCCCTCGGCGCGGAGGTGGTCGGCGATGGCCTCGTCGGAGAACGGCTTCTTCTTATCTTCGGCGTCGACGACGGCCTTGAGGCGCACCCGCACGCGGTCCCAACTCATCTCCTGGCCGTCGGCGGTCTCGGTCCCGCCCATGAAGAAGTCGCGGAGCGGCCAGATGCCCCAGGGCGTGTCGGCGTACTTGTCGGCCACGGCCCGCGAGATGGTGCCGACGTGCAGGCGGACGTCGTCGGCCACCTGCTGCATCTTGAGCGGCTGGATGTGCTCGGGCCCTTCGTCGAAAAACGGCCGCTGGAACCGGACGATCGACTCGGTCACGCGGCGAAGGGTGTCGCGGCGCTGCGTGATGGCGTCCATGAGCCAGCGGGCCGACCGGATGTTCTTGGCCACGAACGTGCGGGTCTTCTCGTCCAGGTCGCGCCGCTTGATCATCTGGCGGTACGCCTTGCTGATGTAGAGTTCGGGCGTGTCGCCGTCTTCGATGCTGACGACGTACTCGCCCACTTCCTCGTCCCAGGTGATGCGGACGTCGGGCAGGATGGGCGGCGTGCGCTGCGGGCTGATGGCCGTTCCGGGCTTGGGGTTGAGGCGGCGAATGCGTTCGATGGCCTGTTTGACCTGGTCGATGGTCACGCCCAGCGCCGCGGCCACGCGCGGGTACCGGTTGGCCTCGATGTCGCGCAGGTGGTCGCGAATGATGCGGACCTCGATGGCCTCGGGCGGCAACCGGCCCGGACCGCCGCCGTACACCAAGTCGGCCGCCAGTTGCAGCAGCAGGCACTCCGTGAGGTCGCGGGCGGCCACGCCCACCGGGCCGACGGCCTGCACGCGGCGGAGGGCCTCCTCCATCTCGTCGGCGGTCGCCTCGGGGTCGACCTGGCCGGCCAGGTCCTCGGGCACGACGCGCAGGTACCCGTTATCGTCGAGGTTGCGGATGATGACCTCGCCCAGGGCGCGGGAGCGGTCGTCGAGGTCTTCCAGCCGCCACTCGTCCAGGAGGAACTCCTGGAGGGTCTGCCCGTCGTCGGGCGTATTCTGCGTGGCCTCGGTCTTGGGATCGATGTCGTCGTAGACGGGCCGGCGCCGCCAGGAGGCGGTGTCTTCGAAGTAGGTTTCCCAGCGGTCGACGACCTGGCTGAGGCGTTCGAAGTCCTCCGGGCCGCCCTCGTCCTGGACGACGAGGGCCTGCTCGCCCTCGCCCTGGGGAACGGCGGTGTCGGCCGGGGCTTCCGCCGGCGATTCCGACGCTTCATCGGGCCGATTCAGGCGAAGTTCGATGACCGGGTTGGCCACCATTTCCTCGTCGATGCGTTCCTGGAGGGAGGCCAGGGGGAGTTGGAGGATCTCCATGGCCTGGATCATGCGGGGCGCAAGGATCATGCGCTGTTCGAGGCGCTGCTGCAATGTCACGTCGAACCGCATGATTATGACCCCAGGTCCTGCCTGTCGCGGAGTGCGTCGGCCAGCATGCCGGGATTGGCGTACTCGAGGCTGGCCCCCGTGGGCAGGCCCCGCGCGAGCCGCGTCACCCGGACGCCGGCGCCCTTCAGGTGCTCGGCTACGCAGAGGGTGGTGCCGTCGCCGTCGGCCGTGGGGCTGAGGGCCAGGACCACTTCCTCGACCTCGCCTTCGTCGACGCGGCGACGGAGGCGCGCCAGGTCGAGCGTTTCGGGCCCCGTCCCGTCGGCGGGCGAGATCAGCCCGCCCAGCACGTGATACAGTCCACTGTAACCGCCCGTGGCCTCGATGCGGAGCACGTCTTTAGGTTTCTCGACCACGCACAGGCGCGACCGGTCGCGGCGGGGGTTGGCGCAGAGGGCGCACGTCTCGCCCTCCGCGAGGCCGCCGCACTGGGTGCAGTGACCCACCTTGGTCTTGACGTCGTGGACGGCCTGGGCGAGGGCGTCGGCCTCGTCGCGGTCGGTGTCGAGCAGATAAAAGGCGATGCGCTCGGCGCTGCGCCGGCCGATGCCGGGCAACTTGCCCAGCGCCGATATCAGGCGTTCCAGGCTGTCGGTGTAGGCGTCCATCAGGCACCCGTGGGTACGTCGTGAGGCGGCTTTGTCGCAACGGCACGCGCCGCGCAAGCGCGGCGGCTAACTGCTGTTGCTGTTCACTCCGCACTCCGCACGCTCAGCCGCTGTCACTGGCCCAGCAGCGTTTCCAGACCGGGCGGCAGCGGCAGGCCGCCCAGCAGTTTCGACATCCCTTCCCGCTGGAGGTCGCGGGCCTTGTCCATCGCCTGGCCGACGGCCGCCTTGACCATATCTTCC
>JADHXV010000127.1 GCA_016782785.1 Planctomycetota bacterium
ACGTGAAGTGGTGGAAGATGCCGAACCGCTCCCGCAGCGGCGCGCTCAGGAACCCCGCCCGCGTCGTCGCCCCGATCAGCGTGAACGGCTGGAGCGGCACGTTGATGGTCCGGGCGAACGAGCCGCGGTCCACCGTGATGTCGATCCGGAAATCCTCCATCGCCGGGTAGAGGAACTCCTCGACCACGGGGCCAAGGCGGTGGACCTCGTCGATGAAGAGCACGTCGCCGCGCTGGAGGTTCGTGAGGATGCCCACCAGGTCGGCCGGCCGCGTGAGCGCGGGGCCCGACGTGGTCTTGATGCCCGCCCCCATCTCGGCCGCCACCACGTGGGCGAGCGTGGTCTTGCCCAGGCCGGGCGGACCGTGGAAGAGGAGATGTTCGAGCGGCTCCTTGCGCTGGCGGGCGGCCTGGATGGCGATGGTAAGTTTCTCGCGCAGGTCGTGCTGGCCGATGACCTCGTCCAGGCGCTTCGGCCGAAGGGCGAGCGAGGCCCCTTCCTCCTCGGGTCCCTGGCTTTCCGGGCTGACGATGCGTTCGCGGGGCATAGCCCTCTCGTTACGTTACGCTTGCGTGTTCAGGCGTTCGCCGCTGCTTGCGCCGCGGGCCTTCGTGCCTTTCGAGCCGCGACCGTAAGGTCGCGGGTACGTTCGCTCGTCGAGAAACTCCCCGAAAGGCGTACTACCCCTCCGCGGGCGTGGGGCCGAGGTGAAACGCCTCGCGGACGATGGCCTCGACGGCCGCGTCGGCGCCCAGCCGTTCGTAGGCCGCATCGACCCGCTCGGCCGCCTCCGGCCGCGCCAGGCCCAGTTGCACGAGGACGCTGACGGCCTCGCGCTTGGCCTCGGGCTCCTGGCCGGCGGCCCGGCCGGCGGTAACAGCGAACTCGTCCAGTTTTCCGGCGAGTTCCGCCACGATCTTGTCGGCGGTCCGGCGGCCGATGCCGGGCAGAGAGGCCAGCATCGCGGGGTCGCGCGCCTCGATCGCCGCCGCGATCCGGTCCACCGGCATGGCCAGGCTTTTCAAACCCTTGCCGACGCCGATGCCCTGGACGCTCACGTACCGCACGAAGAACCGTTTCTCGGTCTCCGTCAGGAACCCCACGAGCCGCGGCACCATCTGGCCGTAGGCCGGGTTCCCATCGAAATATTCCAGCGTGTGCAGCGTGACCTGCCGGCCGAGGTGCGGCCGGAGGTCGTCGGACGTCACGGGGGCGACGAGCACCTCGTACGCCACGTGGCCGGCCGCGATGACCGCCCGGTCGGCCGTGAGCGATTCGAGTTGTCCGCTGATGCGTGCGATCATCGTACGTGCGTGACCCGGACGGACTGGTGCGCGTGGCAGAGGGCGACGGCGAGGGCGTCGGCGACGTCGGGCGGTTCGGGCGGCTCCGCTAGGCCGAACGCCGACTGGATCGCCCGCTGCATCTGCATCTTGCTCGCGTGCCCGCTGCCCACGAGCGATTTCTTGACCTTCGTGGCGTTGTAACTCGCGACCGGGACGCCCGCCTCGGCCGCCGCCAGAAACACGACGCCGCGGGCGTGGCCCATCAGGATGGCCGTCCGCGGATGCTTGTAATGGGCGTACAGGGCCTCGACGGCGGCGGCGTCGGGGCGGAACTCGGCCAGCACCGCCGCCAGGCCGACGCGGATTTCGAGCAGCCGGTCCGCCAGATCGTCCTCGCGCCGCGTGCGGATGACGCCCGCCTCGACCAGCCGCGGCGGGGCCCCGGGCGCAGCCACGTCGAGAACGCCGTAGCCGGTCCGCTCGAGGCCGGGATCAATGCCGAGGAATCTCATGGGTCAGTTCAGTCGCCCCTCCGGGGCTCCGGGGTTCATGTTGGCGTCATCGTACCCCGGGCTTGCGCCCGGGGCTACAGTCCAGCCGCCCCTGCGGGGCGGGTTGGCCGGGCCGCTCCCTGACGGTCGCGGCTAACCACGGCGTCTAACCCATGTCACATCACGTCGCCAAGGAGCATAGAGATTGAACGACACCTTGGGCTTGCGTCGCCAAAGTGGGAGGTCCGACGTATCTTCAACGATGATGCCAGCGCTGTCCAGTTGCTCTCGTATGGCATCGGCGGTCTTGTAGTCTTTCGCCGTTCGTGCGGTTTCCCTCTGTTGCAGTAGTATGCCGACGACGCGTGTGAGGAGTTTCTGCGTCGTATCGTCTGCCTGGGGCTCGAAGTCAAGGCCCAGGACATTGAGTGCCATCGCGTCATAAGACTGGCGAAGACGTTCGACGATCCGGCGGTTTGGGGGCCGAAGCACTGTTGCGAGCGATTCGGTCTGAATGATCCGTTGCATGTCAAAAAGGGCGGCGAGGGCACCGGGTGTCCCGAAGTCATCGTCCATGCTATCTCTGAATTGGTGCTCTGTTGCCTCGATTCTCTCCAATGCACGAGTGTCTGTGGGAGGCTCACCTTGCCATGTGAGGCCCCCAGTTTGGGTTGGTATTGTGTCCAGCAATTCTCGGTCCACCGCCGCATCTTCGAGGCTTGCGATGTTGCCGAAGGCTGTAGACAACCGCTCGTACCCTTTGGCTGCCGCGTCCAGGGCCTCTTCCGAAAAATCCGTCTGGCTGCGGTAATGGCTCTGGAGGAGAAAGAGGCGGAGCACCATCGGGTCCCAGCGGCCAAGCTTCTCACGCGCACCTATCGCGTCGCGCAGCGTGATGAAGTTGCCGAGGCTCTTGCCCATCTTCTGGCCGTTCACGGTCACCATGTTGTTGTGGAGCCAGTAGCGGACGAACGGCTTGCCGGTGGCGGCCTCGGCCTGGGCGATTTCGTTTTCGTGGTGCGGGAACTGGTTCTCGATGCCGCCGCCGTGGATGTCGAGCGTGTCGCCCAGATACTTCTGGCTCATGACCGAGCATTCGAGGTGCCAGCCGGGGTACCCCATGCCCCACGGGCTGGGCCATTGCATGATGTGGCCGGGCTCGGCCCGTTTCCAGAGGGCGAAGTCGGCGGGGTGCCGCTTCTCGGGGCTGGTCTCGACGCGGGCGCCCGCCTGCATCTCCTCGACGGTCCGGCCCGACAGGCGGCCGTACTTGCCGAAACTGGTGACGTCGAAGTAGACGTTGCCGGCCACCTCATACGCATGGCCGCCGGCGAGCAGGCGCTTGACGTGCTCGATCTGTTCGACGATGTGGCCGCTGGCGCGCGGGCAGATGTCCGGCCGGAGGACGTTCAGCCGGTCCATGTCCTCGAAGTACCGGCGGGTGTAATCCTCGGCGATCTGCATCGGGTGGACGCGGCGGGCGCGGGCCGCCTTCTCGACCTTGTCCTCGCCCTCGTCGGCGTCGTCGGTCAGGTGGCCCACGTCGGTGATGTTCTGGACGTACGTCACGTCGTACCCCAGGTACCGCAGGTACCGGACGATGACGTCGAAGGCGACGTACGACTTGGCGTGTCCGATGTGCGCGTCGCCGTAGACGGTGGGCCCGCAGACGTACATGCCGACATGCGGCGGGGCGACCGGCTCGAACTTCTGGCGGAGCCGGCCGAGGGTATTGAAAACGTGCAGGTTGTGATCGCGGAGCGTCATGGTCCACTCTTACGGTTGTCCTGACACCACGCGCCGGACAAGTCCGGCGGCTAAATACACATATACGACTCGCGCCCGTACGGGCGGCTAACTTGTGCGAGCGCCTACGCTGTGGACGCTCCCTCCAGGACGACGACGGCTTGGGCGGCGACGGCGTCGCCGGCGCCGATGGCGTCCAGGCCTTCCATCGTCCGGGCCTTGATGTTGACCTGGGCGGCCTCCAGGCCGAGCAGTTCGGCCAGACGGGCCCGCATGGCCGGCTTGTGCGGCGCCAGTTTCGGCCTCTCCAGGAGGACGTTCACGTCGGCCCCCGCCGGTCGATACCCGGCAGCCCGGGCCATGTCGACGGCCCGGCTCAGCAGCCCCGCGCTGGCCGCCCCCTTCCACACCGGGTCGGTGTCCGGAAAATGCTCGCCCAGGTCGCCCAGGGCAGCGGCCCCGAGGACGGCGTCGGCCACGGCATGGAGGACCACGTCGCCGTCGCTGTGGGCCACGGGACCCCGGTCCGCGGGGACCTCGACGCCCGCGAGCACCAGCGGCCGGCCGGGCTCGAGCCGGTGGATGTCGAAACCGATTCCGACGCGGACGGCCGGCATGGGTTTTCCCCGGGTCGCCCTCATGGTGTCGGCGTGGTACAGCCACGCCCGACGTACGGGCAGTGTATCGGCCGCGTGTGGCGTTTTCAAGAAAACGGGCCGCGCCGGACGCCAGCGACGTCCGACACAGCCCGTGCCTGAGATTGCCTCTGGGGCGGCGCCTACCGGCCGGTCAGGGCCCGGATGCGTTCCTGGGCCTGGCGGACGATGTCCTCGTTCTGGCTCTTGGCGAGGACTTCGTTGTAGAGTTCGACGGCCTTGGCGCGATTCTTGAGTTTCTCGTCGAAGATCTTGGCGGCATTGAAGCGGGCGGGGTGCTCGGTCGTGGGGTTCCACTGCCAGCACCGCTCGTACGACTGGACGGCCCGGGCGTAGTCCTGGAAATACCAGCCGCCGTAGATCTCGCCCATGCAGAAGGCCGCATCGTCGATCTTGTCGCTCTGGGGGTACTTCTCGATGATGGTGCGGAACTTCTCGAGCGCGGTCTTCAGGTAGTCCTTCTTGCCGGGCGGGAATGCCGGGTAGTCCTTGTAGTTCAGGCCTTCGGCGTAGAGTTGATCGGCGGCCTCGATGTTCTGGGTGGGCTTCAGGTTGGGGCCGGCCAGTTCGGCCGCAATCAGGTACCGGACCTTCGGCACGTTGCCGAAGCCCTGGATCTCCGACTCGACCCACTCGATCTTGGTGCTGGTGCCGCGGTTCTGATAGTAGACCCTGAGGGCCTCCAGGGACCGCTCGTACTGCTTGCGGGCCATGGCCACGGCCTCGACCAGACCCACTTCGCCCATGCCGCTCAGGTCCGGCTGGACGGTTGGCGTGACCTGGGCCTCGATGGCCTGGGACTGGACGTCGGTGGGCCGGGGCTCGGGCTTCTCGGTCGGGGGCATCACGGGCGGAGGCGCCTCGCGTTCGGGCAGAGCGATGGTCTCGGGGGCCGTTTCGGGCGGCTCGGTGATGGGTTTCGGCATCGGCAGATCGGCGGGGGTGGGCGGCTCGGACTCCGTCGGCTTCTCGGGTTTCAGCGGGACGGGCGCGGGCTTGACCTCTGCGGGAGGTGTGGGCGCCGGCTTCGGGAGGACCGGTTCAGGCGGCGTTACGGGGGCCTTCGGTTCCTCCGGCTCCTCTTCCTTGGGAGCCGGGGGCGGCTCGGGCGGCGGCGCGGGCTCCTCGGGCGGCTGGACCTCCCGCTCGTCCGGCGTCGGCGGAATGGGTTTCGCCTTGATCGGACGGTCGGGCTTGAGTTTGACCGGCGGCAACTCGAACTCGTCGGTCTGGGCCAGGGCGTCGCCGGCCAGAAGCACCCCAACGGCCGCCAGCACTGTTGCGGTCAGCACGAACCGATACATGGTAGACCCTCCGTCGGACGGTGGACCTGATACCGCTTGTGACCCGTCATGATGATTGGACACACGAATTATTAGACGCCCCGCCGCCAGGAGCGTCAAGGAAAAAGCCATAACGGCAGGGAACCGGGAACCGGCAACAGGCAACGGGTAGCCGCGAGGCCCAGAATTGCGGCGTCACACCGCCGCCGTCGCTGTCCGCCGAAACCGCTTGGAGAGTTTCTTGAAGGCTCGCCGGCGGAAGGTGGCGTCGGCCACGTGGTTCCACAGGCTCCGGAGCATGGCCCGGCGAATCCGCTCCCGCCCGATCTTCTCGACCATCGGATGCGCGAGCGCCTTCGCGTACGGAATCCACGGCGGATGCAGCCGGAGGAACCGCATCATGATCCGCGCCTGGATCCGCCGCAGGTCCTCCACGCCGTAGGCGTCGCTGACCACGTACCGCCGCCGGCCGACCACCTTCATGCCCGGCTGGGCCAGGACCCACTGCTGGAAGTCGGTGTTCTCGTAGGCGTAGATCTTGTTCGGGCTGATGAAATCGACGCCCAGGTCTGCGGCATAGTCGGCGATGCCGAGCATCTGATGTTCGGTCTCGCCGGGGTTGCCGATGAGGAAGTTGCCCAGCGTCAGGATCTTCGTTTCATGCAGATGCGCAAACGCCTGGCGGGCCATCTTCACGGTGTAGCCCTTGCGCATGGCCTTGAGAAGATGCGGCTGGTACGACTCCAGGCCCACCATGAACATGAAGAAGCCGGCCTGCTCCATCTTCTTGACCAGGCGCGCGCTCTTGTAGAGCGGGTTGACGCGGATCTCGCAGGCGTACAGGTGCCGGACGTCGCGCTCGATGAGCATGTCGCAGATGCGCTCGACTCTTGTCGTGTCGGCGGCGAAGTTGGCGTCGACCAGGTGGACGATGGGCGCGTCGGATTCCTGGAGTTCCGCGACCACGTCTTCGGCGGTCCGGCCGACCCAGGGCTGGACCTCGCCGAAGATGTTCTCGCGCCACTTGCAGAAGGCGCAGAGCATCGGGCAGCCGACGCTCGTGATGATGTTGTCGCCCTTCAGGGTCAGCCACGGGTACTCGTAGCGGCGGACGGAGCGGTTGATGTGCATGTTCTCGACGCTCCGGCCGAGGTAAGCGGGGTTCTTGACGAGCGCGGCGCTGGCGGGCTTGGCGCCCGTGTGGCTTGGCCTTGCGTGGCTCGGCGTGTGGCCCGGCCCATACGGGCCGGGGAGATCGGCGGTTGTGTGGCCCGGCCCGTACGGCCCGGGAGGGTTGGCCTCCTGCCGGTGGTCAGGCGCATACGCCGTCGGCTGGTCGCGGTACCAGAAGCCGGCGAGGTCCTCGGGCGAGCCGGCCTCGACCAGGCGCCGCATCGTCTCGTCGCCGTAGCCGAGGGCGAGGATGTCCAGGCCGGGGTAGGCCTCGAACATCTCGTCCGGATGGCGTGTGGCGTACAGGCCGCCCATGACGAGGGTGACGTCGTCGAGCAGGCCGCGGATGAGGGCGTCGGCGTACTCGTCGCGGCCCCACATCATCGAAACGGCGACGAGGTCCGGCCGGAAGCGGCGGACGAGGTCCCCGAGCGGCCGGCGCTCCATCCGCATGTCCACGAGCAGCAGATCCTCGACCGCCGGCCGGATGGCCGTGGCCACAATCTCCAGACCGATCGGGTTGATGACCGCCAGCCCCCCGTACAGGTGCTCGCTCTTCTTCTCGGGCGCGTACGGGTAGATCAGCAGCGGGCGTTTCCAGGTCATGACGGGGCCATTATAGACGGGCGAGGACGCGTGGGCAACATGGCGGCCACTAGCCGCGAGCGCGAGCGAGCGGATCTTGGAAGTCGGAAATCGGAAAGCGGAAAGCAGGTAGCGGATTTTGGAATTCAGATTTCGGAATTGGAACAACACCCGACTGGCACGGCAGCGTTCGTGTTCGCCGCCGCGCTTGCGCGGCGCGGGGCAGCGCGGCGTGTGCCACGCACAGGGGCCGCGCGTGGCGATTGGCTTCGCTTGACCTTCCGCCCCGCAGGGGCGGTATGTTCTCTAGCCACGGGCGCCAGCCCGTGGAAACGGGGATTCCCAACCCTCTCTCTTTTCTTTTCCTGTTTGAGCCCCGGCGGGGCGATTCAAGGGCCTCAGTCCCACACGTAGCGGGGGTCGTATTCGATGCCGTGGCGCTTCAGCAGGGCGACGAACTCGTCCTCGAACGTCATTCTCCTGTGGTGTTCGGCCTGGTTTGCGATGTAAGCGGCGACCTGCGGCACGTTGGACCGGCTCACGCTGAAGGCCCCGTAACCTTCCTGCCAGGCGAAATCGGCCTCATCAGGGAAGGTCTCGTGAACCCATCCTGAGGAAAGCGATTTCCACTTGCGCATCGCGTCGGCGACGCACGTGTCCGGCGCAAGGACGAGGAGGCCGTGGACGTGATTCTCTGTGCCGCCGACGGACAGCGCGCCGCGGAACTCGTTTCGAGCGATGCCCGAGAGGTAGGCAAACAGCCGAGGACGAAACGAATCGTGAATCAGGGGCCGGCGCTCTTTCGTCGAGAAGACTGTGTGGACGACGAGGTTGGCATAGGTGTGGCCCACGGTCGGTCCTTTCAATCGCCCCTGGCGGGGCTCAAAACATTAAGACACAGAAATACATGAGGTTTCCACGGGCTTGCGCCCGTGGCTAGAAAACAGGCCGGCCCTCCGGGCCGGTGGTGGCCAGAGGGGCGGCCGGGTCCCTTCCGCGGTGATCGAGCAAGTCCGCCCGCTCATGACGTCAGTTGAATGGCCAGCCACCCGCTATTAATAAAGTAAGAAAGGCCACGACCACCACCACGGACCAAGCATGCGGCAAGAGAAATAACACGAGACGATACCTGCGGACCGCAAGATACGAAGCCAGCTCCCCACAGTGTTCCCGAGCATAACGCCCCTGCACCCCAAAGCGCACGGCCTGCGCTGTTCGCATGATCTGCGTTATGGTGCGAGGGCATCCGTGGCAAAGGACGGCGGCAACAAGCGCGCACTGGCCGTTCCACACCTCTGCCCACACTCCCAACAGCATGAACCCCATTGCCGCACACATCAGCCGCCAGGGAGGAAGGTAGCCCGTCCAGAGTGGCAGAAGTAGCATCGCCAACCACGCCGCCGCGCCGAGGCCAAAGAGCGCGAGGCCCCATCGCGTCACAGCAAGAATGCGGGCCAACACCTTGTGCAGCCTCGCCTGACGTGGGTCATGATCGGAGTTAAGAACGGCCATATTTCTCCTCCGGGTCGAAGACCTTGACGCCGT
>JADHXV010000128.1 GCA_016782785.1 Planctomycetota bacterium
GCCATCTGGGCCGGGTCGGTGACGAGGGCCTCCGACGCCTTCGCCAGGGCGATGGCGTCGTCGACGCACTGCTCGGCCCGCCGGCGGTCGAGGCTGTCGGCCGAGGCGAACCCCCAGGCCCGGCCCACCAGCACCCGGACGCCCAGGCCGCGGTCCGACGAGGCGGCCAGTTTGTCGGCCCGGCCGTCCTGGACCAGGATGCTTTCGCCGTGGTGCAGCGCCACGCGAACGTCGGCGAAGTCGACGCCGCGGCGCGTGGCCACGTCGCACAGGTGTCTTGCTAAGTCATCCATAGGTAGATACTCCCGCTGGGCAACGTATGGGGGCAGGCGCCGCGAGGCTCACGCGCCGCCGGCGGTCTCCGCCGGCGTGCGCGGCGCCTCGGCCGCGTCCGACGGCTGCGGGTCCATGAACAGCCGCACGTCCATGCTGTGCAGGGCCTTGGGCACGCGGAAGATCAGGATCCGCTCCTCGTAGTGGCGGTGCTCGGTGAAGAAGTACCGGATGCCGTCGCACAGGTACGTCCCGGCCTGGCCTGGCCGCGGCGGAACGAACCGGAGGTTGCGCGGCTCGTTGTCGGGGGTGCTGCTGCGCTTGCTGGGCCGGGGCGCGCCGTCGGGTCCCACTTCGGCGTCGCCGAGAACGAGCGGCGGGCCCGCCACGCGCTTGCCCGACGGGTCCATCAGGTAGAACTGGTCGGAATCGATGACGCGCGGGAGCCGGCGGTCGGGATCGAACCGCAGCCGCACCTCGACGAACTCTTCGCCCGGCGGGGGCTCGACCTCCGGGAACCCCGCCAGCCCGTCCGACCGGACCACAGAGTTGATCTGCAACTTCATGCCGTACACCTTGCCCTGGGCGCGGCGTTCCAGTTTCAGGGCAAGGTCCTTGATGGCGCGCTTCGGGATCTCCTCGACGGGTCCGGCGACCCGGTTGGTCCGCCACCGGACGGCCTGCCATCGGCGGTACCAGTGGTAATAGAGGAAATCGTCGGCGTTGACGGCGGGGGTGTACGGCTCGAGTCGCAGGGAGGCGGGTGGATAGGCGTCACCGTAGCGGCCGAGCAGGGCCCCGCCCTCCGCGCCGCCGCCCGCCAGGTGGTCGAAGAGCCAGATCGCCGCCCGGTCCGGCGCCAGCCAGACCGTGTTGCCTCGCTCGATGTGCTCCGGATTCTTCATGCTCGTGCCCTCGACGTACCGGAACGGCTCGTACCCGAGGAACGAGGGCGCCACCGGCAGCATCTGGCAGATCACCAGGCACAGGCCCACCACGAGGTACCCGGCCGCCACACCCACGACGGCGCCGCCGGCGATGTCGAGAGTGGCCGGCACGACCGGTTCCTGCCACAGCAGGCGGTACGTCAGCAGCCTCAGGCCCAGGAACGCCACGCACAGGACCGCCCACAGGCAGATGGCGTCGCCCGCGTAGTACCACGTACTCTGCGTGTCGCCGGGCGTCCCCGCCATGGCGCGGGTGAGCGGGCCGACCAGCAGGCACGCCACCGCGCCCGCCACCACCAGGGCGGCCAGCATCAGCGCGGTCCGATACAGGCGCTGGACGCCCCCGATGAAGCCGACGACGGCGATGGCCAGCAGCGTCAGGATGCTCAGAAGCACGCCTGTCTCCCGTCGGTTAATCGACCTTGATCGCCCGGAGCACCTCTTCCACCGAGGTCTGGCCGTCGGTGACCAGCCTCAGGCCCTCTTCCTGGAGGTTGCGCATGCCGAGTTTGCGGCAGTAGGTTCGGAGGTCGGCCAGGGCGCCGCGGGCGATCATGTCGCGGGCCTCCTGGTCGATGGGCATCAGTTCAAAGAGGCCGGTGCGGCCCACGTACCGCTGATTGCGGCACTTGGGGCAGACGACCACCTGGCCGTCCTCGTTGACCTTGGGCCGGGCCGGCGGCCGGTACAGCGTGTCCACCGCCTGGGCCGCCAGGTTCGCCTTGCGCAGAAACTCGGGGTTCGGCCGATACGCCTCTTTGCACTCGGGGCACAGCAGCCGGACCAGCCGCTGGGTCAGCACCACCTGGAGCGCCTGGGCCAGGCGCGACGTGTCGCCCAGCAGCGCCGCCAGCCGCGAAAGCGCCTGCGATGTGTCGCCGGCCCGGATCGTGAGGACCAGGCTGCGCTCCTGGGCGGCCTCGGCCAGCATGTGGGCCACGTCGACGTCGTAGAGCGAGTCGAAGCCCACCACGTCGGGTTCGTGGCGGAGGCGGCTGCGGACCTCGGACACCGCCACCGGGCCGTCCTCCTGGTCCAGCGGAATGTGCTCGACGTTCTCGACCGTCAGGTCCACCTTCGGCTCGAACGCGATCACGTTGTTGATGTACCGGTCCAGGTGCCGCAGGCACGCGTGCAGCGTGGTCGTCACGCCCGAGTTCTTCGGGCCCGAGAGCAGGACCAGCCCCGGCCGCTGCTGGAGCGCATCGCGGAGGGCGACGGCCTGGTCCTCCGTCAGGCCCAGGTCCTCGATGCGGAACTGGGTGGCGGCCATGTCGCGCAGGCGGATGGCCACCTGCTCGCCGCGGACCGTGCCGCTGGTCTTGATGCGGAGGTCGTACGTGCGGCCGGCGATGACGGCTCGCAGGCGGCCCTCCTGGGGCTTGCGCGTCTCGTTCGGGTCGAGCTCGGCCAGGCGCTTGACGGCCCGCGAGATGGCCTCGGCGACCGGCAGTTCCAGTTCGCCGCCCGCGACCATGTCGCTGCCGATCCGGTACCGCACCTCGCTCTTCTGCGGGCGCACGAGGTAGCCCACGATCGAGGCGCCGCGGACGGCGCCCTCCTGCACGGTGCGTTCGATGTCGTACCGGGCGCGGTCTTCGTGGACGTCCTCGGCCTCGATCGTCCGGGGGATGTCGTCGTAGCCGATGAACGTCACGTCGAGTTCGGCGGCGCCCTCGCGGGCCTCTTTGGCGGCGGCGCCCTTCCCGCCCCGACCCAGCCGCGCCAGGTGGGCCGCCGTCATCACCCGCAGCGGCGCGGTGACCTTGGCGTTACGATGCCCGACGTACACCAGGGCCCCGCCGCCGAACACCACGAGGCCCAGCGGCAGGCCCACGTAAAACCACGGCACCAGCAGCACCGCCGCCAGCGATACCAGGCCCAGCACGATGGCGTAGGGGCTCCATCGCTCGCGGTCGGCGCCGACGAACCGCGTGTCGGCGAATACCCAGTTCACGACGTACAGGACGCCCGCCACGAAGCCGGCCAGCAACGGCACCTGCAACAGCCCCACCAGCGAGATACCGCCGGAGGCGGGCGCCGGCGCCTCGATGCCTGTGGGGTAGTAGGCGGGGTCGAGGCCGGTGTCGCCGGCCGGTTCGGCGGCCGGCAGGGCGGTCGCCAGGGCCGCCAGCGCCGTCGCCGCCACGAGCGCCGCCGCCAGGGGCGCTCCCGTCCGGCGCAGAGGCGCGCCCTCGGCCTGGGACGGTCGGGTCATCGCAGCGTCCCTTTCTGGAACCCGATGCCTCGGATGATCATCTTCAGGGCCTCGGCGTTCGGGGCCGCCTCGTAGGCGGCCTTGGGCTCGACCCATTCCTCCTGGACCAGGCGGGCCAGATCCTGGGTCATGTCGTGCATGCCGGCCTCACCGCCGGCCGAGATGAGGGCCGACAGCCGTTCGTCCTCGCCCTCGCGAATGGCCTTGCGGATCGAGGCGGTGGCGAACATCACTTCCGTGGCGGGCACGCGGGCCACGTTCGGGTCGATGGCCGGCACGAGTTGCTGGCAGACGACCGCCACGAGCGTGTTCGCGACGCCCTCGCGGACGCGCTGCTGGTCGCGCGGCCCGGCCAGGTCGAGGATGCGGGCAATGGCCGCCGGCGCCCGCATCGCATGCAGTGTTGTGAATACCAGCCGCGAGGTGACGGCGGCCCGCAGGGCGCCCTCCAGCGACTCGGCCGTCCGCATCTCGCCCACCAGCACCACGTCCGGGTCCTCGCGCAGCAGGGCCGGCAGCGCCGCCTCGAACGACACCACGTCCGTGCCGATCTCCCGCTGGTGGATAAACGCCTTCTTGTCCTCAAACAGGTACTCGATGGGGTCCTCCAGCGTGACGATGTGGCACGCCCGCTCGGCGTTGACGGCGTCGATGCAGGCGGCGATGCTGGTGGACTTGCCCGACCCGGCCACCCCGCTAAAGAGGACCAACCCCTGCCGGGCCTTGCAGATGCGTTCCATGGATTCGCGCGGCATGTGGAGGTCGCCGAAGGAGGGGATGTCGCGGCTGACGCGCCGCGCCGCCAGGCCCGTCCGGCCGCGCTCCCGGTACACGTTGATGCGGAAGCGGTCGCCGGTGCCGATGGCGCACGACAGGTCGGCGTCGCCGCGCTCCGCCAGATGTGCCCGCAACCGGTCGTCCATGACCGTGTCGGCGAGGGCGGCGATCTCGCCGCTCGTCATCGCCGGCCGGTCCATGTAGTGCACCTGTCCGCTGATGCGCAGGATGGGCGGCCGGCCGTCCTTCAGGTGCAGGTCCGACGCGCCGCGCTCGGCCGCCAGGGCCAGCAGCGCCTCGAACGCGATTGCCGCCGATGAAGAAGGTTCGCTCATCATGTCCCTTTGTCTCGGACCGCCAGGCCGGCCGTCACGCCGCGGCCGCGCGGACGAACGGCGGATGGCATGGTCATCCCCCGCAAGGGGTGACCATGTGTCACGCCGCGCAGACAAACGGCCGGCGGACCGGCACGCCCGCGGCCTCCAGGGCCGACTTCGTCTCGGCGATCGTGTACTGCTGGTAGTGGAAGATGCTGGCCGCCAGCGCCGCGTCGGCCTTGCCGTCCGTCAGCACCTCCACAATGTGGGCGGGGCTGCCGCACCCGCCACTCGCGATGACGGGAATCGCGACGGCCTCGGCTACCGCCCGCGTCATCGGCAGGTCGTAGCCGTTCTGCGTGCCGTCGGCGTCCATGCTCGTCAGGAGGATTTCGCCGGCGCCCAGTTCCTCGGCGCGGCGGGCCCACGCGACGGCCTCCAGGTCGGTCGGCACCCGGCCGCCGTCGATGTGGACGCGCCAGACCTCCCGTCCGTCGGCCCGGACCCGCTTCGGGTCGATCGCCACCACGATGCACTGGCTGCCGAACCGCTCGGCGGCCCGGCGGACGAAGTCGGCTTCGCGGGCGGCGGCCGAGTTGATCGAGACCTTGTCGGCCCCCGCCACGAGCAGCCGGCGGATGTCGTCCAGCGTCCGGACCCCGCCGCCGACCGTCAGCGGCATGAAGACCTGCTCGGCCGTCCGGCGGACCACCTCCAGCAGGATGTCGCGCTGCTCGTGGCTGGCCGTGATGTCCAGAAAGACGAGTTCGTCGGCCCCCTCGGCGTCGTACCGGGCCGCCACCTCGACCGGGTCGCCGGCGTCGCGCAGGTCCAGAAACCGCGTGCCTTTGACCACGCGGCCGCGGTCCACGTCCAGACAGGGGATGATTCGCTTGGCCAGCACGAGATGCCCGAATGCCCTTTCCCGCCCGCCAGTGGACCTGGTTGCCGGCCCGGTCCCGAAGGGATCCAGCCGTCGGACCGGCGCTATCGGCGCACGCACCGCGCCCCCGCGCCGTGCCGGGGCGTCGTTGAAGCCGGATTATACGCCGACCGGGGCAGGGGCTGCAAGGGAAACGACGGCAGGGGTAGGGAAACGGCGGCTCAGGCCGAGCCGTCGGCCCCGTCGGCCACCTCCAGGGCGACCAGCGTGACGTCGTCGGCCAGGCGCCGCCCGCCGGTGGCGCCGCGGACGGCGTCCAGGACGGCGTCCAGCAGGGCCTCCAGCGGCAAGAGGGCCGCCGTCTGGATGACCTCGCGCAGCCGGTCCGGGTTGGACCGGCGGTCGCTTTCCACGCGTTCGGCCCCGTCGCTGTACAGGAGGAGCCGCTGCCCCGGTTCCAGCGTCCGCCGGCAGGTGTCGAAGGTGGCGTCGGGGAAGATGCCCAGGAGCGGCCCGCCGCCGGCGAGCGGCTCGAGGGCGGCGTTGGAGTCCAGCAGCAACGGCTCGGGATGGCCGGCCCGCGCCCACACGCATTCCCGCGTCACCTCGTTGTACAGGCCGTAGACCATCGTGATGAACGGGGTTTCCTGGAGTTCGGCCGACAGGAGGTCGGCGTTGAGGAGCCGGAGGGCCTCCGGCGGCGGGATGAGTTCGTAGTGTTTGCCCTCGATGTGTTTGGTCCGCAGCGACTTCTTGACGAACACCGTTAAGAGGGCCGCCGGGATGCCGTGGCCCACGGCGTCGGCCACGTAGAACCCCACGTGCTGTTCGTCGAGGCGGAAGATGTCGTAGAAGTCGCCGGCGACCCAGGCGGCGGGCTCCAGGCGGGCGGCGAACCGGGCCGAGTCCATCGCGGGCATCCGCCGCGGCAGAAAGTCCATCTGGAGCCGCTGCGCCAGACGCAGTTGCTCGTCCAGACGCCGCGAGTGTTCCCGGAGCCGCGCGATTGCCCGGGCCGCCGTCCGCGCCGCCCCCGAGAGGCTGGCCACGCGGGCCAGCAGTTCGGCCGGCGCCTCGTCCGGACCGACCACGCCCACCGCCCCCGCCCGATAGAGGGCGATCCGCCGGTGGGTCGGCAGACGATCGCCCACGACCAGCACCGGGGCCGGACCGTCGGCCAGGCGGGCCACCAGGTCCAGGGCACGCTCCGCCGCCATCGGGTCGTCCGACGCCGCGTCCACCAGGACGGCGTCGGCGCGACCGGGCGACGGGGCAAGCGGGTCGTCACCCGGCTGGACGGCGACGGGCGTGGCGGCCAGCGCCGCCTGGAGGCGTTCGGCCGCGGCCGAGGGGGATCCGACGTAAACGAGAAGGATGTCCAGTCCGGCGGCGGGCCTATCGGCTGTCGCGGACCCAGAGGACGCGGTCATCGTAGAAACTGATGGTTCGCTCATACTGGCTGCCGCCGATGCCTCCGGACCGGATTTCGTATTCCCAGGCGACGCGGCTGTGGCCGGCGGCCCGCTCGGCCGGCAGCGTGACGTCGCGCTTCTCTACGGGGAACCCCCAGGCCATCTGCACCTGGAGGGGCGCCATGCCCTCGCGGACCTCGCGGCGCAGAATGGCGTCCTGGATATCTTTCGGCACTTCGGCCCACGTTTGATAAACCCCAATTTCCTGCAAGTACGCCAGCCGGAGGCTCAGCGGCTTGTTCTGGGCCTCCATGTAACGGTACTTCGACTGCTCCAGGGGCGTCATGAGATTCAGGTAGACCTCGCGGCGGGTCTGGGTGCCCCCCAGCGTCCAACTTCCGCAGCCGGCCGAGGCGGCGCACGCCGCCATCAGAACGAGCCACAGTGCCAGCCTTGCCTTCGTCACGCCACGTCGCTCCTTGGTTCGAACCGCGGCGACCTGCGGGCTACGCCCGCGGCCTAGGCTCGGCTTCGCCCCGCGCCAGGCGGTCCAGATCGTCGAAGAAGCCGGGATACGTCTTCGCCACGCACTCCGGGTCGGCGATGCGGATGCCCGGCGTCGCCAGGCCGACCACGGCCATCCCCATGGCGATGCGGTGGTCGCTGTAGGTGGCGACCTCGGCCGGCCGGATGGTTTTGGGCGGCGTGATGGCCAGACCGTCCGGATACTCCTCCACCTTCGCCCCCAGCCGCGAGAGTTCCGTCGCCAGGGCCGACAGCCGGTCCGACTCTTTCACGCGCAGGTTCGCCACGTTCTTAATCACCGTCCGGCCGCGGGCCAGCAAGGCCAGCGGCGCCAGCGTCAGCACCATGTCGGGCATGGCATTGAGGTCGATCCGCAGGCCCGTCAGCCGCTCGGGCCCCGCGACGGTCACACCGCGGTCCGTCCACTCGACCGCGCACCCCATTTCGCGCAGGACGTCCGGGAAGTGCGCGTCGCCCTGGGCGCTCGCGCGCGCCAGGCCCAGGACGGTCACCCGGCCGCCGGTCGCCGCCGCCGCCGCCATGAAATAACTCGCGCTGGACGCGTCGGGCTCCACCGCGTACGTCCGGGCCGCGTAGGCTTGCGGGGCGGCCACGTGGAACCGGGCGTATCCGTCGCGCTGGACCTCGACGCCGAACGCTTCCATCACCGCCACGGTCATGTCGACGTACGGCTTCGAGACGAGGTCGCCGGCCACCTCGACGGTCACGGCGTCCGCGGCCGCGGGAGCGGCCATCAGCAGACCCGAGAGGTACTGGCTCGAGACGGCCCCGCCGAGGCGGACCGTCCCGCCCGCCAGGCCCGCCGTCTCGACCAGGACGGGCGGGCACCCGGTGCCCGCTTCGCTGCGGGCCGTGACGCCCAGGGCCGCCAGGCCGTCCAGCAGGTCCTGGATGGGCCGCCCGCGCATCCGAGGCGAGCCGTCGATGCGGTACCGTCCCCGGCCGGCGGCCGCCAGGGCCGTGATGAACCGCGTGGCGGTGCCCGAATCGCCGGTGTCCAGGTCCTTGGGTCCCGCCGGCACGCGGCCGGCGCAGCCGGCGACGCGCATGCGGCGGGCGGCCTCGTCCACGTCGACGGCGATGCCCAGCGCCCCGAGCGCCGCGGCGCAGACGCGCGTGTCGTCCGACAGGCCGACGCTCTCGAGCGCCGACTCGCCATCGGCCAAGGCCGCCACCACCAGCGCCCGGTTCGTGATGCTCCGCGACCCCGGCGGCCGGATGGTCCCGCACACCGGCCCCGGCGCGGGCGTAATCGCGCGAACGGTCATGGGCAAGACTGTATCGGCGGCCGGCGGCGCATGCAAGGGGAAGGGGCGCCGCCTTGTGTGGCCCGGCCGGCTTGCCCGGCCGGGGAGCCGTGCGCGCCATCCTCCCGGCCCGTACGGGCC
>JADHXV010000129.1 GCA_016782785.1 Planctomycetota bacterium
ATAAACTGATTCCCGACCTCGGCCACTTCCTGATGGACTGGATTGAGGCCTGCAAGGACCCCAGCAGGAAGACCGCCTGCGATTTCGAGTACTCCGGCAACATGATGGAGATGATGATGCTCGGGCTGGTGGCCTACCGATTCCCGGGGAAGAAACTCGAATACGACGCCAAGGCCGGCAAGGTCACCAACATCGCCGAGGCCAACCAGTACCTGGGCAAGGAGTACCGCGACGGCTGGGTCCTGGACGGGTGATGTGCAAGGCAATGACGAATTCCGAATGACGAATGGGAAATGGCGAATGGCAGGCCTTGAACCACGGTGGCCGGCCCGACGGGCGCGGCAAGGAGGACGCACATGGCTGGCGGAATGAATCGTCGCGACATGCTCAAGGCGGGGGCCGCAGGGGCGGGGCTGCTCGTCCTGAGGTCCGGCATGCTGATGGGCGCGGGCGCCCCCAGCAACACGCTCAACATTGCCGCCATCGGCGTGGGCGGCCGCGGGGGGGGCGACCTCAACGCCTGCAAGAGCGAGAACATCGTCGCCCTGTGCGACGTGGACGAGAAGGCGCTCGCCAAGGCCGCCGACAAGTTTCCCAAGGCCAAGACCTACGCCGACTGGCGCAAGTGCCTCGAACAGACGGACATCGACGCCGTCATCTGCGCCACCACCGACCACACCCACGCGTTCATCAACACGTGGGCACTGAACCGCGGCAAGCACGTGTACTCCGAGAAGCCGCTCGCCAACTCGGTCGAGGAGGCCCGCGTCGTCCGCAACGCCTACCTGAAACAGAAGGGCAAGGTCTCGACGCAGCAGGGCACCCAGATTCACGCCTCCGACAACTATCGCCGCATGGTCGAACTGGTCCGCGGCGGGGCCATCGGCAAGCCCCTCGAGGCCCGCGTCTGGTGCAGCCGGGAGCCCGAAGGCGGCGACTACCTGCCGCCCGCCGGCGATCCGCCCGCCTCCCTCAACTGGGACCTCTGGATCGGCCCGGCGCCGATGCATCCCTACAACCCCGGCTACGTCGGCGGGTGCCTGAAGTGGAACCGGTTCTGGGACTTCGGCTCCGGCCAGATCGGCGACATGGGCTCCCACATGATGGACATGGCCTACTGGGCCCTGGACCTGCGGCTGCCGACCACCTGCAAGGCCGAGGGCTCCGAGCCCAAGAGCGACGCCACCTGCCCCATCTGGCTCACGGCCGAATGGGACCACCCCGCCAACGACTGGCGGCCGGCCGTCAAGGTCTTCTGGTACGACGGCGGGAAGAAGCCCGGCCTGCCGTCCAAGATCTTCAACCGCGACGAGTTGTTCAAGGGTGCCCTCTTCAAGGGCGACCAGGGGTACCTTCTCTGCGACTACGATTACCGCGTCCTCATGCCCACCAAGGGCGACATGACCCAGTACACCGCCCCGAAGAGCCAGGAGAACCTGATTCCGAAGTCGCTCGGCCATCACGAGGAATGGATCCTCGGCGCCAAGACCGGCAAGGCCCCCCTCTGCAACTTCGATTACGCCGGCATGCTCATCGAGCACAACATGCTGGCGCTGGTGTCGTACCGCGTGGGCAAGCCCCTCCAGTGGGATGCCGACGGCCTCAAGGCCACGGGTTGCCCCGACGCCGACCAGTACATCCGGAAGACCTACCGCGAGGGATGGGTGCTGGATGGATAAGACGCAATGACGAATGCCGAATGACGAATGAATGACGAATGACGAAGTGCCAAGCGCGGCGGCCTTCCCGGGCTGCCGCGCTTTCTTTCAGTGAACGGTTGCGAAACCGTCTCCAACGGCCGGCGCGACGAAGGCGAACTGACGACGGTCACTCCAGGGCCAGCACGCTCTCGACGGAGATGTCCTCGTCCACGTCCGGCCAGTGAATGCCCACCCCGCCGCCGATGAGCCGCCAGTTGCGCCGCTGCTCCTCCGTGGCGTCGCGCAGGCGCGGGAACCACTCGAGCGGGACGGTGATCTCGCGCCCGTCGGCCAGCGTCACGCAGAAGGTATCGTTACCGAACGCGACGGCGGTCGCCAGCGGCTCAATCTTAATCTCCGAAGTGCTCATGCCACCGCTCCTCGATCTTGGCTCGATGGGTAGCGACCAGGCGCCGGATAACCGTCAACTCATGACTTCGGAAACCGCGGTTCCGCGCCAGCACAGGTCCTTCAAGCCAGAACTTGGCGTATTTCTCCTCCTTCTCGACATGCACGTGCAGGGGTTCGCGACCCTCTCGGCTGAAGAAGAAGAACCTGTATCCTTCTTCTTTCAACACGGTTGGCATGCCGAGTACCCCGCGCAGCTGTCAGCCACGGCCTCTGAAGTATAGACGATTCGCTCCGTACGAGCAACTCTTGACCAGACTCATGCTCCCGCCACCGCCTCGGCCACCAGGTCGCCGACCTCGGTGGTGGTGTAGCCCATCTTGCCGGCGGCCATGCTTTTGAGTTTGGTGCCGGTGACGTGCGCGATGGCCTTCTCGACGGCGTCCGCGGCCTTCGCCTCGCCCAGTTCCGCGAGCAGCATCGCCAGGGCCGCGATGGCCGCCAGCGGGTTGATCTTGTTCTGCCCCGTGTACTTGGGGGCCGAGCCGCCGATCGGCTCGAACATCGACAGGCCCGCGGGGTTGATGTTGCCGCCCGCCGCAATGCCCATGCCGCCCTGGACCATCGCCCCCAGGTCCGTGATGATGTCGCCGAACATGTTGCCCGTGACGATGGTGTCGTAGTATTCCGGGTTCTTGATCATCCACATGCAGCAGGCGTCGACGTGGTTGTAGTCGCGCCGGACGTCGGGGTAATCGGCCTCGCCGATCTCGTTGAAGGCCCGGAACCACAGGTCGCCGCAGTTCGTCAGGACGTTCGTCTTATGGACGAGCGTAAGCATCTTCTGGTCATTGCGCTTCCGGCAGAGGTCGAAGGCGTACCGCAGGCACCGTTCCACGCCGTGGCGGGTGTTGCACATGATCTGAGTGGCCACCTCGTGGGGCGTGCCGACGTACTGCCTGCCGCCCATCCCCGTGTACAGGCCCTCGGTGTTCTCGCGGACGATGACGAAGTCCACGTCGTCGGGCCCTTTGCCGGCCAGGGGGCAGGGCACCCCCGGGTATAGTTTGACCGGCCGGAGGTTGATGTACTGGTCCAGTTCGAACCGCAGGCGCAGCAGCAGGCCCTTCTCGAGGATGCCGGGCGCCACGTCCGGGTCGCCCACGGCCCCCAGGTAGATGGCGTCGAAGGTCTTGAGTTGGGCCAGTTCCTCGTCGGCGATGACGGGGATGGTGGGGGCGGTGGGGCTTCCGCCGCGGGCCAGGTACCGCCGGCCCGAGAAGTCGAAGTCCCGGGTCTCGTAGGCGAAGCCGCCGACCGCGGCGGCGGCCTTCAGGACCTTCAGGCCCTCGGCGACCACCTCCGGCCCGGTCCCGTCGCCCCCGATGACGGCAATGCGATGCGTCCTGGCCATGCTGGCGTCTCCTCTTGGCGTCCGAGCCGCACCTTCTACCATCCGCCGCCGCCGTTGGCAAGCAGATAGCGGGCACCCCGGCCGCGCCGCCGGGCCGAGAAATCTTCTTGCCCGCCGGTGGACGGATGCGGAAGATGGGGTCGCGGCGACCGGGACCCGGCCGGGTTGCGGCGACGCCGCCATGGGGACCGGCGCCGACGGCCCCCCGGCTTGGCGCATGCCGCCAGCCGGTCCCGCCCGCGCCGCATGCCGGGCCGTGTGCCATGGCAACGCTCATCCACAACGGCACGCTGCTGACGCCCACCGAGCGGGTGGTCGAGGGCTGGGTCCTCATTGAACGCGACCGCATCGTCGAGACGGGCCGCGGCAAAGGGCCCCCCGCCGACAAGATCATCGACGCCGCCGGCCGGTACATCGCCCCCGGGTTCATCGACCTGCACGTCCAGGGGTTCCGCGGCTACGACCTGTGGGACCCGAGCCAGCCGCGATACCTCAAGGCGACGCGGGCGATGGCCTCGACCGGGACGACCGCGTGCCAGGCCTCGGTCGACGCCACGGCCGAGGTGTGCGACATCATGCGGCCGCGCATCGGCCGGACCGACGGGGGTGCGAGGCTGCTGGGCCTCTTGTTCGAGGTGCCGTTCATCGCCCCCGACAAACGGGGCGCCATCCCCCCGGACCGCATTCGCGAGCCCTCGCCCGGGGCGGCCGAGGAGATCATCGGCTTCAGCGAGGGCCTGGTGTCGATGATCACGATGGCGCCGGAACGGCCGGGGGCCAAGGCCCTCATCCGCCGGTTCCGCGAGGTGCTCGGCCCCACGGGCCAGCCGGTGGTCGTGGCGATCGGGCACACCGTGGCGACGTACGACGAGGCCGTGGCGGGCATCCGGGCCGGCATCTCGCACTGCACGCATCTGTATAACGCGATGACCTGGATGCACCACCGCGAGCCGGGGCCCATCGGGGCGGTCCTCATCCGGCCGCACGTCACCGCCGAGATCGTCTGCGACGGCGTCCACCTGCACGCGGCGGTGGTCCGGCTGACCATCGCCTGCAAGGGCGCGGCCCGCACGTGCCTGATTACCGATGCCGTGAGCGGCCGGGGGCGGGAGATCGTCGACGGGGCGCCGCGGCTGGCCGACGGCACGCTGGCGGGCAGCATCCTCTCGATGGACCGGGCGGTGGCCAACACCGTCCAGTTTGCCGACGTTCCGCTGGCCACGGCCGTCGAGATGGCCACCCTCAGCCCCGCCCGCGTCCTGGGCCTGGAGGGGAGCCGCGGGAGCCTCGCCCCCGGTAAGGCGGCCGACCTCGTCCTTTTCGACGAGGATGTCAAGGTCAGCCTCACGATGATCGCCGGCCGGGTGGTCTGGGAGGCCGACGAGGCGTGAAAGGGGATGACTTCGCCCGCCCCCGCCCGTAAAATCCCACGGTATGCCCGAACTGGAAGAACACCGCCGGCGCATGATTGCCGAGGTCTCGGCGTTCATCACGTGGGGCCTGGCCAACCCCGACAAGGTCCGCCGCATCCCCCGCAAGCGCATCGGCACGGGCGCATTCAGCCAGACGATGCAGCGGGTGTTCTGGACGCAGGTCTTTGCGGCCACCGGGGCCGTGAACGTGGACCTCTTCCGGCGGTTCGTGCGGTGGGTGCGGGGGAGAGGATAGGCATCAGGCAACAGGCATTGGACAGTTAAACGGCGACGGCCAAGGCGAGATTCTTCGCTGCGCTCAGAATGACAACCGGCAGCGCCCGCGGCGATGCGCTTCCGCCCGCGCGCTGCCAGTCACCCGTTCCCGGCTCCGCCCGGGCTCTGCTCTGGCGAAGCCGGGGCGACGCCCGGTTGCCTATTCTTCAAGCACTTCCAGGTCGTCGACGGTGACGCAGTTGATGCGCCATTCCTGTATGTATTCCTTGGTGCCTCGGACGCCGACGATCTTGCCGACGTAGTTGGCCAGGTCGTACTGCGTGCTTTTCAGGAGGATGAGCGGCTTGTCGTTCTGGTCGACGAGTTTGTACTTGATGGGATAATCGACGCCCTCCAGGCTGGCGAGTTTGCGGACGCACCCAGTGGCCACGAAATCGGGTCCGCCCATGCGTTTCTCGGCGGCGGCGGTGGACTGCTGCTGAGCCCAGCGGGTCTTGATTTCGGCCAGGCTTTCGTCGAGCCGCTCCGGCAGCGAGAGGACGCGCAGGTAATCGGTCTGTTCCTGGACCAGTTGCTCGATATAGGCCAACCTCCGTTCGGCGGTTTGCTTGATGTAGGCCTTGTCGGCCTTCTCGGCGATCTCCTTGAACGCCTGGGCCAGGGGCTCGTAGTTGCGCTGCTCCAGAACCTTGCGGAGTTCCGCCGCCAGGTCGGCCTCGGCTTTCTTGTACGCCTGCATGAGCGGGTTGGCGTCGGGCGGCGTCATGTCCACGTCGGGGAGCGTCGCGATGCCCGTCGTCGGCGGGGCCCCGGCGGTGCTGGCCGTCACGTACTCGTCCGCGATGTACGCCCGGGCCTGCGGCGGCGGGAGGACCTTGACGAAATCGCCCTCGGCCGGCCCCGTGATGGTCACGCGGTCGTCCTGTTTCAGGGTGGCCGCCACGTACCACTGCCGCTTGGCCCCGGGGCTGGAGGTGTACACGCGGGTGCTGGGGGCCGTGACCGTGCCCTGAGTGCCCTCCTGGCTGATGGCCAGGTCGCTCTTTCGCGCCAGGCCGAAGACCTCTTCGGGCGGCCGGATGGCCAGCCACCCGTCCTTCTGCGACTCGACCACCACCGGCGTATCCTGTTTCAGCGTCGCCAGCGGGTAGTAGTAGAGCCCCGGGCCGCACCGGATGTTGACCAGGTCGGCCGTCACCTTGCCGGTGTACGGGAAGACGGTCCGGGTCTCTGCCGCGGTGGAGGCAGGCGTTGGGACCTCGGCGGGGGAGCCGCCTGTGGCCGCGGGCGCGGCCGGCGACGCCGGCGCTTGGGCCGCCGTCGGCACGGCCATCAGCAGGGTCAGCAGGCATCCGGTCAGAAGGCATATCCCGCGCATCACCCACACTCCTTCCTGATCGCCCGGGGAAGGATCGCCACACGTGCTTGACGGGCCATCCAACCATTGACGCTATCGCGCCCGGGGGTGGGTGTCAATGAAAAACGGCGTCCCCGCCGCTCGCGGGTGTGACCGCCTTTGCTGGCCGTTGCTGTTACGGGCCCCGCAGGGGCCCTGAGAGGGCGGCCCCGGGTGTGAGCCCGGATGCGCGGCCGGGCGCCTTGACATCTGCTCTATCCTGAGGTATACTGTCTGGCGCAAAACGATGGGACACCCGGGGCCGATACCGCGCGAAGCGGGCTCGGCCCTTTTGCCTTGACCGGCAATGGCCACACGGGAGCCTGGGGCAACGGAGACGCTACGACACGGCGAAAGTTCACGGACCGGACGGACCGGCCGCGAGGAATGGAACGACGACCTAAAACCCTGGTAGGGGAAAGAGCCATGATCGGAAAAGGATTTGTTTGGACGTTGGTTCTGCTTGCCGCTGCACTTGCGGCCGGGCCGGCCGCCGGCGAAACGAAGACCTGGGTCGGCGGAGACTGGGGCCAGTGGGAAGAGGGCACAAACTGGTCCCCGGTCGGCGAGCCCACGGCCACCTCCGACGTCACCATCAACGCCGGCGCGGGGGAGGCCTGCGTTGGCCTGTGGCGCGGGTACAGCCCCGGGGCGTACCAGGAGGCAAGAACGCTCAACACCATTTCCACCCCCGAGGGAGAGGTATGCTTCGAACGCTGGACGGGGGATTGGGTTTACATGCACGTCCATGACGGCGTCCTCAACCAGGGCCGCCTTTGCCTGGAGGACTTCGAACTCGAGACGACGACCATCACCAATCAGGGCTACCTGGACCTCGACACCATGGAAGTCGTTGCAGACATCGAGAACTACGGCGCGATGGTTACCTGGGCGGTCGACATCGAGGGCGACGTGACGTGCTACGAAGATTCCGTCTACGAGGTGGAAGGCTGGGTCGAGATCACCTTACGGGACGACGACACCGGGGGCAACTTCGATAATCACGGTGAAGTCTGGCTCGGCGGCCATGCCGGCATGGAGGTGGACGGCACCCTGCACAATCACGCCACCGGCCACATCACCGGAGGCAGTGGGGCCATCCGCGCCTGGGGCGGTCTCGTCAACGACGGCCTCCTCAACAGTTGGGGTATGGACCTCGGCATCCATTGCCCTGGAAGTACCTTCACCAACACGGGCCAGGTCTATAACACCAGCGGCTCCACCGTCTCGGTCATGGCCGATGCGGTGGTCCAGCAGGGCGTCGTCACGGTCTACCCGGACGGCGCGGTCAACTTTGCGTGCGACCTGGTCAGCCAGGCCGGCGGCACCATCAAACTGCTCGGGGGCACCCTTTCCGCCCGCAACCTCACCCACGAGGCCGGCGCCGTCCTGGAGGGGTTCGGCCACATCGCCGTGCACGACGAGTTCGGCAACTTCGGCACGCTGACCAACCAGGGCGTCATCGACCTGTACGCCGACAACCAGGTCGTCGGCCACCTCGACAACCAGACCGGCGCCACGCTTGGCATCCGCAACGGCGACCTCACCGTCGTCGGCGACATCACCAACAACGGCGAAATCAACACCGTCAACGCCAGCATCTACTGGGAGGGCACCTACACCGGCGCCGGGACCCTCACCTTCGCTGGCGACGAGGTCAAGGCCGCCAACGGCGTCATGACCATCGCCCCCGGCGGCACGCTGAACGTCACCGGCACCGGCCGCACCGACCTCTACGCCGACATCGACTGCGGCGGCACCGTGATCGTGGCCTCCGGCGCGACCGCCGTCTTCCGCGGCCACCTCTCCGGCGCCATGGAATCGCTCACCATTGCCGGGGGCGCAACCCCCACCGGCACCCTCGACCTGACCGTCAATAACCTCATCGTCGACTACGCCACGCCGCCGGTGGGGGCCTACAGCGACGAGTTCCTGGCCATCGAAGCCCTCGTCAAGTCCGGTTACAAGGACGGCACGCTGCACTACTGGGACGGCCCGGGCATCCAGTCGAGCGCCGCGGCGGGCAGCGGCGACCAGTCGACGACCCTGGCGACCTTCGACAACGCCGGCCCCGGCGGCGGCAAGACCAACCTCGAGGGCGAACCGGTCGACGCCACCAGCGTCCTGGTCAAGTACGCCTGGTACGGCGACATCAACCTGGACGGCGTGGTGGACTTCAACGACTACAACATCATCGACAACACGTTCCTGAGCGGCGTGACGACCGGCAAGCACTGGCAGGAGGGT
>JADHXV010000006.1 GCA_016782785.1 Planctomycetota bacterium
CGGCCCGAGGCCGAGCGAGGCGTCCGCAGGCAAGGAGGGCGAAGCAGGCAGCCCGTATCTGGGCTGGCGATGCAGCCCGACGCCGCCTGCGGGCGCCGCAGCCGGCCGAAGCCAGAGGGTTATCCGGATAGGCTCTAAGCGGAGGGGAAGTCCGGAAAAGGTTCCAGGAGTCTTTTCTGGCGTGGAGAAAAGACTCCTGGAACCTTTTCTCCGCGGCGCGGAGGCGGCGGTGCACGAGATCAGCCTGGCCCAGGCCATCTGGAGGCAGGTCGAGGCCGAGATGGCCCGCTGCGGCGGCCGGCTGCTCGCCCTGGACGTCTCCGTCGGTGCGTTCAGCGGGGCCGACCCGGAGTCGCTCGAGTTCGCCCTGGGGCTGCTGGCCGGCCAGTCCGACTGGCCCGAGCCACAGGTCCGCCTTCGCACCGAGCCGCTCGCGCTTGTCTGCCGCGGCTGCGGCGCCGAGTTCGCCGTCGCGGGGGCGGCCTTGGCGTGCCCGTCCTGCGGCTCGATGGACGCCGACCCGGTCCGCGGCACGGACGTGCGGCTGGAAAGCCTGGAAGTGGAGTCCGACCGTGGCGAAACGGATACGTCTGGATAAATCGATTGTTACGGAGAACGACCGGCTGGCGGCCGTCCTGGCCCACCGGTACGACGACGCCGGCATCCTGGCCGTCAACCTCATGAGCAGTCCCGGCTCGGGCAAGACCACGCTGCTCGAAGAGACGGCCCGGGCGCTCGGGGGCCGGTTCCGCATGGCCTGCATCGAGGGCGACCTGGCCACCGACCACGACGCCCGCCGCATCGAGCGGGCCGGCATGCCGTGCCAACTCATCAACACCGGCGGCGGGTGCCACCTGAACGCGGGGCAGGTGGGCCAGGCCCTCGACGCGTACCGCCTCGAGGACCTCGACATCGTCTTCATCGAGAACGTGGGGAACCTCGTCTGCCCGGCGGCGTTCGACCTGGGCGAGCACCGCCGGGTCGTCGTCTCGAGCACCCCCGAGGGCGACGACAAGCCCGCCAAGTACCCCGTGGCGTTCCGCCTGGCCGACTGCGTCGTCCTCAACAAGATCGACCTGGTCGGCGCCACCGACTTCTCGGTCGAGGCGTTCCGCCGGTACTTGGCCGGCATCAAGGCCGACCTGCCCGTCCTGGAACTTTCCTGCAAGACCGGTGAAGGTCTGGCGGGTTGGTTCCAGTGGGTGACGGGCGCTCGGGACGCCCTGGGCCGGCCTGCCCGTAGCGGGACGCGGCCAGGGCGGGCGGCGCCGGCGAAGGAATGATTTCCTTGGACTTGGCCGCCCCCACGCTATAATAGAAGCGGTTTCAGTCAGGAGACGAACCGTGGATGCACTCGCGTTTTGGATGCCCGGACCGTGGGAACTGGCGATCATCGCCATCATCGCCCTCATCTTGTTCGGGCGCCGTCTGCCCGAGGTGGGCAAGAGCCTGGGCAAAGGCATCGTCGAGTTCAAGAAGGGCCTCAGGGACGTGCAGGACGAGGTCCAGAAGACCAGCAACGAGATCGACCGGGCCGCCAGCGAGGACAAGCGCAGCAAAGACTGAGCGACCCCGCCCTCGACCCGCGCCGGACCTCGGGCCGCTTCAGCCGCTAGGGGCGGCCCGTTCCATGCGCCGGCTGCTGCCATGACCCTTGGCTTCTGGGAAATCCTGATCATCGTCGTGGCGGTGGCGGTCCTCTTGGGCGTGCCGATGCTGGTGGTGGCGGCGTGCGTGTGGGGCCGGCGGATTATTCGCCGTTGGCGGGCCCGCCGGCGCGAGAAGCGTTCTCGCGGCGAAGGGAGAGGATCGTAATCTCCGGCCGGCACGCGAACCGGATCTTCAGCAGCCAACCCAGGCCGCGGTTGATGTACAGCCACGCCCCGCCGACCTCGTGCAGCCCCTCGTAACGGTCGCGGTTCCGCACGGGCAGAATGAGCGGGCCGACGAGCGGCACCTGGACCTGCCCGCCGTGCGTGTGTCCCGCCAGGATGGCGCCTGCCCCGGCGTCGGCCAAGTCGTCGGCGGCGTCGGGATTGTGGCAGAGTGTCAGGTTGGCCTCGCCGCTCGGCACCTGGGCGAACGCCTCGGCGGGCCGGCACCGGCCGGACCACGGGTCCTCCAGGCCGACGATCCAGAGCGGCGCCCCGCCGCGCTCCAGCCGGACGGCCTCGTTTCGGAGCAGGCGGACGCTGCGGGCGGGCAGGGCGCCGGCAATCGGGCCGGCTTCCGCGTGCGGCACCGGGTGCGTGACCCCGTAATCATGGTTCCCCAGGCACGCGAAGACGCCAAGCGGCGGCGAGAGATCTCTGAACAGGTCGGCGGCCGCGTCGGCATAGGCCTGGCCGCCGTCGGTCACGAAGTCGCCCACGGCCGCTACCAGGTCCGGCTCGAGCGACGCCAGCCGCGCAATGCCGCGGCGAAGGTACTCGATGGGCACCCGCCGGCCGTGGTGCAGGTCGGCCACCAGGCCCACGCGCAGGCCGGCCCAGGCGGGCGGGAGGTTCGGGACGGGCAGGTCGCGCTCGACCACGTCGATCCAGGTCGGCTCGATGAACCGGGCGTAGCCGTAGGCCGCGCCGCCGGCCAGGAGGAGACCCCCCGCCGCCCGGAACAGCCGCCGGCGGGTGGTGGGCTTCCGCTTCGCCTTGTCGCTCCAGGGCGCCATGGTAGGCCGCTTGGTGATCCACGCGAGCCGGCGCGGCCCGTACGGGCCGCGCGGGAAGTATTCTGTCTGGGGGCTACGGTTGCTGCTCCCGCAGCACCGTCTCCAGCCCCTTGATCCAGGCGTGCTGCGGGTCGTCGAACGGGCACATCGTCCGGCCGGTCCCCGCCATCAGCCACAGGTAGTACACGCGGTAGCCCGGTGCGGCCGCGACCGGGTGATAGCCCCGCGGCAGGACGACCACGTCGTTGTGCTCGACGGCGTACGATTCGTCCATGCTCCGGTCGTCGGTGTAGACGCGCTGGAAGCCGAAGCCCTGCGGCGGGTCGACCTGAAAGAAGTAGATCTCTTCCAGGTTCGCCTCGACGGGCAGGCGGTCTTCGTCGTGGCGGTGCGGCGGGTAGGACGACCAGCACCCGGGCCGGTTGAACGTCTCGCCGACGAGCAGCCGGCCGGCGTCCAGGCGCTGGTCGACGATGTCCTGGACCTCCCGCCGCCAGTTGTGCGCCCCGACGGTCTTGGTCCGGACATGGTCGGGCGTGATGACGGTCGGCTCGGCGCCGTGGTCGGAGACGGCCTGGCACACGGCCAGCCGCGCGGGCGTGACGGCCTCGATCCGGCCCCTGATCCCCGGCGGCAGGTAGATGGCCGAGGCCTTTCCGCCGAAGACGTTCGCCCGCGAGCCCAGCGGGCTGTCCGTCAACTCCGATTGGCCCGCGTACGCGCGAACCGAGCCGGAGAGGACCACCACCGTCCACTCGCAGCCGCCGGTCTCGAAGGGCCACGCCTCGCCGGCCGTCAGGTTCGCCAGGCCGAAGCCCAGGGCCTCGAGCGGCGCCTCGGCCACCGGCACGACCTGGCGGTATCCGGACTCGGGCATGCACGACTTTCTGAGAAGTTGCGTCACGGAGCACTCCTTTTCGCTGACTCTGTAGCACCCGTACGGGCGGCTGTCACGATTCCAGGAACGGCGCCAGGTGCCGGCTGATGTGGCGCGCCAGCGCCTCCTCGTACGCCTCCTCGTGCGTCCGCAGCGCCTCCAGCAGCCGGCCGCGGAACCGCGCGCCGTCGTCGGCCGTCAGCACTGACCCGTACGTCACATGCAGCACCTGCCGGGCGTCGAAGTCGTCGAGCAGGGCCGCCAGGGCCGCATCGTCCAGACCCTCCGGCGGGGGGACCTTCGCCAGGTCCGCGGAGACGTGGTACGTCGCCTTGTCGGTCTCGTACCGGTCGCGGGCGAAGGCAAGGATATCGCGGAAGAGGCTGGGCTCGCACCCGGCCAGCACGCGCAGGGCCTCCAGGTAACTCGTGCCGGCCGTCTTGACGTGGACGCGTTCGCCACCGTGGCGGGCGGCCATCCGGTAGACGCTGAACTTGTCGCTGCCGGAGTGGAGGCTGATCTTGTAGTTGCCGAACGCGCGGGCGATGGCCAGGTGCTCGATGAACGTGCGTTCCAGGTCCGCCAGGTCGCCGATGTAGTCCACGCCCTTCTCGAACCGCCCGACGAACCGCGGGGCCAGGCTGACCCACTGGACGCCCATCCGCGCCAGTTCCGCCGCCACGTACAGGTGCTGCTCGGGGGTGGTGGGCGAGTCGGTCTCGTCGACGGAGACCTCCAGTTCGAACCATCCCCGCCCGAACCGTTCGACCAGGTGCCGGTACAGCGCCGCCGTGTGCGCGACCGCCCGGCCGTACTT
Source organism: Planctomycetota bacterium (assembly GCA_016782785.1). Classification (GTDB taxonomy): domain Bacteria; phylum Planctomycetota; class Phycisphaerae; order FEN-1346; family FEN-1346; genus BS750m-G62. The sequence goes on from JADHXV010000006.1 coordinate 4,363, forward strand.
GACGGCCGCCCGCGCGAGCGCCGGCTCGTCCAGCGTCAGCCGCCGGCCGTCGGGCAGGCCCACCCCCACCTTGCCGGCCGAGGCCTGGGCGTCGGCCGGGGACGATTCCAGGGCGTCCCAGGGCAGGGCGTTGAACGCGTCCGCCAGGGCGCCGGCGTCCAGATTATCGGCCGCGTTGTTCACGTGGTCGCCGGGGTCAATCGTGTAGAACGTGAAACCGGCCTCGGCGCAGCGGTAGATGTCGTGGTCGGTCTTGAGGTGGTCGGCATCGGCGCCGAAGCCGTCGCGGAAGCCCGCCTGGACGACGCCCCATGTAGCATCGTCCATGACATCCTGCGGCTGCCGGCCGGTGCGGCCCATTTCGCGGATCGACTGCTGGGCCAGCATCGGCACGTACCCTGTGCCGCGGACGGCCCGGACGTGCCCCGGCGTGGCCAGGCCGAGCCGGTCGCCCAAGCCGATGGACGGCCTGCCGGCGATCATCTGAGGCCCGGCCCAGGGGAAGGCCTGCCGGATGACGGCGGCGTTTACGTCGGAGCACGGCGCCAGGAAGACGGCCACCTCCGCGAAGCCGAGGTTGATCGTGGTTCGGCACACCTGCCACATGTCCGCGGCCGAGGGCGGTTCCTCGCCGGCCGTCACGAACACCAGGACCCGGTTGCCCTGGTACCGGGCCATGGCGACCAGCGCCCCGGCCTCGGCGGCGACGGAGTCGGGGTAGACCTTGGCGTCGAGGGCTGCCGAGAGGGTGTCGGCCACCCGGCGGGCCTCCTGGACGTCGGCCGGCGGGCCCTGTCGCCCCTGGGTCATCCGGTGCCAGAATGATTCCATGTAAGTCCCTTCCTGTGCCGATGATAGAGAAGACTATCGTACGCCGCCGCGGCAGCCGGTCCAGGGGAATCCGGGCGGGCCCGCGATGGGTCCGCGCGATAGCCGCATCATGGGGGTGGCTGGGGCATGAGCATGCGGGCCTCGAAGTCGGCGTTCACCCTCGTCGAGATCCTCATCGTGGTCATTATCCTGGGCATTCTGGCCGGGATCGTCATCCCGAACATCACCGGTGTGACGGTGATCTCGCGCGAAACCAACCTCAAGGAGAACCTCTCGAAGATCCGCGCCCAGGTCCAGGTGTATCGGCAACAGCACGCCTCGTTCCCGGAAGGCACCGAGTTCGTCGACCAGATGACCAAGTACACGGACTTCGATGGCGACGTTGCCGACACCCAGTCCGGCGACTACCGCTACGGGCCGTACCTGGAACAGATGCCGTCCAATCCCGTGACGATGGACGCGACGATCCGCACCACCAGCGACCCTGCCGGACGCTACCCCCCCGGTGACCAGAACGGCGGTTGGTGGTACAACGAGGTCACCGGCGACTTCTACGCCGACCTGACCGACGTCCACGTCGACAACGAGGGCAATCCATACAATCGGTTCTGAACGACGGCCCAAAGTCGAAGAACGGCAGTCGAAAGTCCAAAGTCCAAAGTCCAAAGTCCAAAGTCTAAAGTCCAAAGTTCAACCGTGGCAGTCCAACGTCTGCAGATCGAAACGCACAGCGCGGTGCACACACCGGCTCATGGGGCGCGGTGTCCGCTCTTGCTCTGTTGACTTTGGACTCTGGACTTGTGACTTTCGACTCTCTTTTCGAACACCAGCACCTCGAATCGCCGCCAGCGGTATCGGCGCGTCTCGCGGTAACCGTACGCGCGGTAGAGGGCCTGGGCGGCCGTCTGGCCGGCCGTGGTCTCGAGGCGAAGACGCTGGTAGCCGAGTTCGACCGCCCGCGCCTCGAGCCCCTCGAGGATCGCCCGGCCGAAGCCGCGCCGCCACACGTCGGGGTGGACCCGCATGCGGGTGACCTCGGCCGTCTCGTCGTCCAGGCGGGCAATCGCCCCCATCGCCACGGCCCGTCCGTCGAGTTCGCCGACCAGGAACTCGCCGCCCGCTTCCAGGTACACCGCGCGGATGGCGTGCAGGTCGTCGTCCCACGGCCCGTTGCCGCCGTGGGCGTCCACGGCATCGAGCGCCGCGTTGTGCACGTCCCAGACGGCGTCATGGTCGGCGTCGCGGTACCGGCGGATGACCAGGTCGCTCATGGCCGTAGACTACACGACCCGCGCACGCAGAACAACGCTCCGCCACGACGTGGCGCGCCTCATCCGGCGCCATGCCTGGCGCCGTTGTTGTTGCCGTTGACTTTGGACTTTGGACTTTGGACTTCTGTTCTTCAACTTTGGACTGTCTTTGGCTTCTCAGCCCAGGAGGCCCGTCGGTGCCGATTCGCCGGTCGACCGGCGGATGATCCGGTCGATGCCCAGGTACAGCGGGATGACGGCAAGCGGCGCCGCCGCGGGCACGAGGACGTCGGCCGTCGCGTTGGCCAGGTGCGTCTGGTACGCCAGCGCCCACGCCAGGTGCCCGGCGCAGGCGAGTCCGACGGCCGCCACGGGTCCCCATTTGCCGCGCAGAATAAATCCGCCGCCCAGCACCGCCGCCGACAGCACCTGCGGGTACGCCTCCTGGAGCCGGTCGGCCGGAAGTTGGGCGGCACTGGAGAGCGAGGCGATGGCCGCGGTCACCGCCGCCACGACCCATGCCACCGCCAGGCCCGGCAGGCCGCGCGACCCCGTCCGGATGATGGGCGGCAGGCTGGGCGGATGCACGAGACCGGTCACGCCGAGGATGACCGCCCCGCCCGCCACGATGGCCAGCGCCGCCAGCAGCGCCCACGGCCAAGGCCACGGGCCGGGGCCGGGGTCCGGCACCTTCAGCACCGCCAGCGCCAGCCACAGGCTGAATCCCAGGATGCCCGTCCAGAGGGCGCTGGAGATGCGGCCGTACCAGGTGACGAGCGCGCTCACCAGGCCTAGCGCCGCCGCGATGCCGACCGTGGTCAGGAACGGGACGAATGGCGCACCGAAAAGGATGTACCGCTTCGTGGCCAGCGCGAGCGCAAAGGCCAGGACCATCGGCAGCGAGAAGTCGATTCGCCGGCAGGCCAGCATCAGGCCCATCGCCGCCGAGATCGGAAGCACCCCCAAGGCCATGGTCCGCGTGTTGAGGCTGGGCAACTCGCTCCCGGCGGTCGATCCGTAGACGAAGACGAAGACCGCCAGGGCCAGGTTGACCGCCAGGATGGCAACGACGCGGGCGGTGTGGCCGCCGACGCCCGCCGGCCGAGGCCGACGCGAACCGCCGTCCCGGGTTGTGTCCGCTGCCGTGCTCAAGGTGTCTCCTCGGCAAATGAAGGTGCTCTTCGCGGCTTGGTAGTATTCTGTACTAGTCGGCGAAACGGGCACGCCGCGACAAGGGAAACTCCCCGGGCTGAAGTTTGCCGTGACCTCGGCCGCCCGAATGCGTATACATCAGGGGAGAGGGGAGGAGGGGATGCCATGCGACGAGCCGGCCCGGTCTTCGCGGTCCTGGCGGCCCTGGCGATTGCCGGCGCGGCTCGGGCCGCGCTGTCGGACGCGGACTTCGACCGGCACGTGGCGGCCCTCAAGAAAAAGGTGCCGTCCGACGCCTTCACCATCGTGGTCCAGAAGCCGTTCGTGGTCATCGGCGACGAGTCGCCCGCCATGGTCGGGCGCCGGGCGGTCGGCACGGTCAAGTGGGCCGTGGACCGTCTGAAGAAGGACTTCTTCGAGAAGGACCCGGACGAGATTCTCGATATCTGGCTCTTCAAGAACGAAACCAGTTACCGCAAGCACGCCAAGACCCTGTTCGGGTCCGAGCCGAGCACGCCGTACGGCTATTACTCGGATGTGCACAAGGCCCTGGTGATGAACATCGCCACGGGCGGCGGGACGCTGGTCCACGAGATCGTCCACCCGTTCATGCGGGCGAACTTCTCGGCCTGCCCCGCGTGGTTCAACGAGGGGCTGGCGTCGCTGTACGAGCAGTCGGCCGAACGCGACGGGCACATCGTCGGCCAGACGAACTGGCGGCTGGAGGGCCTCCAGCAGGCCGTCCGCAAGGGCAAGGTGCCCTCGTTCAAGGACCTGACCGCCACCACCGAACACCAGTTCTACCGCATGGACAAGGGCAGCAACTACGCCCAGGCGCGGTACCTGTGCTACTGGCTCCAGGAGCAGGGGCTGCTGGTGAAGTTCTACCACGCCTTCGTCGCCGCCCGGAAGGACGACCCGGCGGGCTACGAGACGCTGAAACGCATCCTCGGCGAGAAAGATATGGATGCGTTCAAGAAACGCTGGGAGGCGTGGGTGCTGACGCTCAGGTTTCCGTAACGCGGTAGATGCCCGGCCAATGCGGGGCCAGCAGGTACGGCCCGGCGGGCTCGAGGGCCCGTGCCCCTGGCGCCGGCACCGCAAGCACGACAGCGGCGCACAGAATCGCCACTATGCCACAGTTGCTACGGCATGTTGCGCGGTGGGTCTCCGCACCCCACCGCGCCGAAAACAGCGACGTCGCCGGCACGCGGCCCGTACGGGCCGCGCACGAATCGGTGCGGTAGCGTTAAGCGAAGGGCCATGGCGCGCTCCTTGGCGGCGTGGTTCATGGCGGAAGCGTATCACAAGCCGCAAAAAGGGAACAGCGAGATTCTTCGCTGCGCTCAGAATGACAGTCAGGGGCGCTCCGGGTGGCAGCGACAGGGCGTCTGGGCCCTAGAGCGCCACCCGCCGCAGGCGAAGGGCGTTGCCGACGACCGACACGCTCGAAAAACTCATCGCCGCACTCGCGATCATCGGGTTCAGGAGCAGGCCGAACCACGGGTACAGGATGCCCGCGGCCACGGTGACGCCGACGGCGTTGTAGAAGAACGCCCAGAAGAGGTTCTGGCGGATGTTCCGCATGGTGGCCCGGCTGAGGCGCCGGGCCCGGGCGATGGCCCGCAGGTCGCCCTTGACGAGCGTCACGCCCGCGCTTTCGAGCGCCACGTCCGTGCCCGACCCCATGGCGATGCCCACGTGGGCCTGGGCCAGGGCGGGGGCGTCGTTGACGCCGTCGCCGGCCATGGCGACGGTCCGGCCCTCGTCCTGGAGCCGGCGGACCACGTCCACCTTGTCCTCGGGCATGACCTCGGCCTCGACGCGCGCGATGCCCAGTTCCGCCGCGACGGCCTCGGCGGTGGTCCGGTTGTCGCCGGTGGCCAGAACGATCTCGACGCCGTCGGCGCGCAGCAGGTCGATGGCCTCGGGCGTGGTGGCCTTGATCGGGTCGGCCACGCCCAGGACGCCGGCGGCCTGCCCATCGACGGCCAGCATCATGACGGTCTGGCCCCGGCTGCGGAGACGGTCCGCCTCGTCGGCCAGCGGACCCAGGTCCACGCCGTGGTCGGCCATGAGGGCGGTGTTGCCGAGGAGGAGGTCGTGCCCCTCGGCCCGGCCGGTCACGCCCTTGCCGGTGACGGACTGGAAGTCGGTCGTCTCGGCGGGCTCGATGCCCCGGTCCTGTGTGCCCTTGACGACGGCGTCGGCCAAGGCGTGCTCGCTGGCGCGCTCCAGGCCCGCCGCCAGGCGCAGGACGTCCGCCTCCTTCCACCCCTCGGCGGCGACGACGGCTTGGAGCCGGGGCCGGCCCTCGGTCAGCGTGCCGGTCTTGTCGACGACGAGCGTGTCGACCTTCTCGAAGACCTCCAGGGCCTCGGCATTTCGGATGAGGACGCCTTCGCCCGCTCCTCGGCCCACGCCGACCATGATCGACATGGGCGTGGCCAGGCCCATCGCGCACGGGCACGCGATGATGAGCACGGCCACGGCGTTCAAGAGGGCGTAGGCCATGGCGGGGGCGGGTCCCCAGACGGCCCAGACGACGAACGTGACGGCGGCCACGGCGATAACGGCGGGGACGAAGTAGGCGGCGGCCTTGTCGGCGACGCGCTGGATGGGCGGCTGGCTGCGCTGGGCCTCGCGGACCATGCGGACCATCCGGGCCAGAAGCGTGTCGCGGCCGACGCGTTCGGCCTCCATGACCACGCCGCCCGTCTGGTTGATGGTGCCGCCCGTGACGGCGTCGCCCTTGCCCTTCTCGACGGGCATCGATTCGCCGGTGACCATCGATTCATCAATAGAGGTCCGACCTTTGACGATGCGGCCGTCCACGGGCACGCTTTCGCCGGGTCGGACGCGCAGGCGGTCGCCCACCTGGACGTCGTCGAGGGGCACGTCGTGCTCGGCGCCGTCGCGGTCGATGCGCCGGGCGGTCCTGGGGGCGAGGTTCAGCAGCGCCCGCACGGCCCCGCGCGTGCGGTGCCGGGCCCGGCCTTCCAGCATCTGCCCCAGCAGCACGAGCGTGATGATGACGGCCGAGGCCTCGAAGTACACGTCGGGCCGGCCGCCCTTGCCGCGGAACGATTCCGGAAAGAGGCCCGGCGCGAGCGTCGCCACCACGCTGTAAAGGTATGCCACGCCCGTGCCGACGCCGATGAGCGTGAACATGTTCAGGTTCAGCGTGACGAGGCTCCGCCAGGCCCGCACGAAGAAGACCGAGCCGCCCCACACGACCACCGGTGTGGCGAAGACGAGTTGGATCCAGTGGAGCGCCGTCGCCCCGAGCCAGTGCTCCAGCGCGAGGCCCGGCACCATGTGCGACATGCCGATGACGAACACGGGGGCGGTCAGGGCCAGGCAGACCCGGAACCGGCGGGTCATGGTCGCCAGTTCCGCGGGCGTCTCCTCGTCCTCGCCCTCCGCGGACGCCTCCTCCTCAGCCGGTTCCAGGTCCATGCCGCACTTCGGGCAGTCGCCGGGACCCTGCTGCGTCACCTCCGGGTGCATCGGACAGGTGTGGATGCGGGTGTCAGGCGGTTTCTCGGGCCGGGCGCCCTCGCCGCGCTCGGGCTGCTCCGGCGGACGCGTTTCGGCCTCCACTTCATCCTGCCGGTCGAGGTACGATTCGGGGTTGGCCTTGAACTTGTCGCGGCAGCGCGGGTTGCAGAAGTAGTACGTCCGGCCGGCGTACTCGACGGAGCCGGCGGCCGTCTTGGGGCTCACGGTCATGCCGCAGACGGGGTCGACGGTCGTTTCCGGTCCCTTCGCTGGGTGCGTCGTCATGGCCGGCCCTCCTTGCTCCATGTTAAGACGGGGGCGGGTGGACAATCAACACTTCGTGCGAAGGGGCCGGGCAGGGGGAAGGTGCCAGACACCGTGCGGCGGCGATTTTCGAGAAACAAAGCATTCGGCCGGGGGGTTGTACTAAGCGCGGCGGACGTGCCCCGGCTGCGCGCCGGGGAGGCTCTGTTCCGCCAAGCACGAAGTCGTGTCATAGCACTGGAAAGGCGGGCCCTATGCGCCTCCAAGCGCTTCGTATCATGGCAGTGGTCCTGGCGATGGGATGGGTGCTGACGGCCTTGGCCGCGGGGCCGGCCCTTGCGGCCGGTCCGGAGCGACCGCCCGACGGCACCCGTCCGCGGGGCCACCGGCCGGGGCCCCCCAGGCCGGAACCCGAGAACCCGCAGCCGCAGAAGCCCGAGCCTGGGCCTCCGGCCCCCGTCATCGACCCGTCCCTGCTGGAGGACCAGCCCAAACTGCCCGAGGAACCGAAGCGGCAGACCTGCCTCAGCATCAAGGATCAGGCGTTCCTGATTAACGATAAGCCGACCTACCCGGGCCGGGTGTTTCGCCCTGCCAAAGGCGAGGAGACAAAAGGCGAGGAGAGAAAGGAATATAAGGTCGAGGGCCTGCTGTTCTGCGCCCGGATGGCCAACGGCATCTTCGACGACCTCAACCCCGAGACCCGTAGCCGCTGGGCCTACGCGGACGGCCCGTGGGACCCCGAGCGGAACACGCGCGACTTCACGGGCGCCATGCCCGCGTGGCGCTATCACGGCCTGTCGGCGTTTACGCTGAACCTCCAGGGCGGCAGCCCGGCGGGTTCCAGCCCTGTCCAACCGTGGGACAACTCGGCGTACACCCGCGACGGCCGCCTGCGGGCCGATTACATGAAACGCCTCGAAGCCGTCCTCGACAAGGCCGACGAACTTGGCCTTGTGGTGATCCTGGGCCTGTTCGACGGCGGCCAGGACCAGCGCGTCTGGGACGAGCGGTCGGTCCTCCAGGCCGTCGACAGCGTTACCGACTGGCTCCTGGAGCGCAAGTACACGCACGTGCTGGTCGAGGTGGCCGACGCCTGCGACAGCCGCCGGTACGACCACAAGATCCTGACCGACGCCCGGGTGCATGAACTGGTGGAGCGGGTCGAGAAGCGGTCGGAGGGGAAGGTCGCCTCGCCGGCGGGCCGGCTGCTCGCCGGCGCGAGCATGGACGGCGGGTCGCTTCCGCCGCCGGAACTGCTGAAGGCCGCCGACGTGGCGCTGCTCCAAGGCACCGGCGTCGACGAGCCGGACCGCATCCGCCGCATGGTCCAGCACACCCGCGGCCGCATGGGGAGCCGCCTCAAGCCGATCCTTTTCACCGCGGACGACCACACCGGCTTCGACCAGCCGGACAACAACATGATTGCCGCGGTGACCGAGTACGCGGGGTGGGGGTTCTTCGACTGGCGCCGCGAGGGCGAGTCGTTCCGCCAGGGGTTCCAGAGCCTGCCGGTGGACTGGGGCATCAACAGCCTCCGCAAGTATGGGTTCTTCCGGCTGCTGGCGACGATGATGCACCGGGAGCCGCCGCCCATGAGCCACTACATTCGCGAGGAACTGAAGGACCGGCCGCGGGCCGAACGCGGGCCTCGCGGCTGAGCCTTCGGCGCCCGGTCGCGAATGCGCGCGGTCGGCATCGACCGCCCACCGCGCCGCCGAGTCCGGCCGAATAGACCGCGGCGGGTGACGTCTTACCTGCGGGTCCGGAGGTGCACGCCCGCGGCGGCAGTGGGGATTTCTCGTTGCACGGCCCTTCGCGGCGCGGTAGCGTGACGCCTTGCATCGTCTATGGGCACAGGGAGCCCGGGTCCTTTTTCGGAGGAAGTCCACTATGTCCAAGTGCATGAGTCGTCGCCGGTTTCTCAAACAGAGCGCGTGTACGGGAGCCCTCATCCTGGCTGCGCCCGGCATGGCCCGGACCTACGGCGCGAACGGGAAACTCGACATCGCGTTCATCGCGTGCGACGGCCGCGGGTGGTCCCACGTCCAGGAGTTCAAGAACGAGAACGGCGTTGCCCTGTGCGAGCCCGACCTCAGCCGCACCGAGAAGGCCAAGAAGGTCTTCCCCAACGCCAAGGTGTTCCAGGATTACCGCAAGATGCTCGACCAGATTCACAACGAGATCGACGCGGTGGTCGTGGCCACGCCCGACCATCACCACGCGGCCGCGGCGACGCGGGCCCTGGCCCTCAAGAAGCACGTCTACTGCGAGAAGCCGCTTACGTGGTCCATCCACGAGGCCCGCGTGATGGCCGACATGGTCAAGAAGGCCAAGGTCGCCACCCAGATGGGCAATCAGGGCCACGCCAACCAGGGCAACCGGCGGGTGGTCGAGTGGATTCGCGACGGCGCCATCGGCGTGGTCAAGGAGATCCACACCTGGACGAACCGCCCCGTCTGGCCGCAGGGCTACAGCGAACTGCCGCCCAAAGAAGCCGTGCCCGAGGGCCTGGACTGGGACGTCTGGTGCGGCCCGGGTCCGTTCCGCGAACGCCGCGAGAATATGCATCCATTCAAATGGCGCGGATGGATTGACTACGGCACGGGCACCATAGGCGACATGGGCTGCCACACCTGGGATTGCGTCTGGTGGTCGATGGACCCCAAGGCCGCGCTCTCCTGCGAACTCGTCAAGGCCGAGGCCCGCAACGACCTCACGTATCCCAAGAACATGAAACTGAAATGGGAGTTCGGCCCGAACGAGTGGCGCCCCGGCTTCGTCGCCTACTGGCACGACGGCGGCTGGACGCCCCCCGTGCCGGAAGAAATCCTGAACGATCCGACCCGCAAGAAGAAAGAGTTGATCAAGTCCGGAAACCTGTTCGTCGGAACGAAGGGCAAACTGTACGTCGAGGGCGATTACAGCGAAACACCGCGGCTCATCCCGGAGTCGGCCATGCAGGCGTACGTCCAGAAGGGCCTGCCCGAGCAGATTCCGGCCTCGCCCGGCCATCACGCCGAGTTCCTCATGGCCGCCAAGGGCGAGAAGCCCTGGGATTATCCCAAGAGCAACTTCACGTACGGCGGCCCGCTGGTCGAGGCCATGCTCCTGGGCTGCGTGGCCTGCAGGGCCGGCGGAAAGGTCGAGTGGGACCCCGAGAATCTCAAAATCAAGAACGACCCCAAGGCCAACCGCTACGTCCAGCGCGAGTACCGCAAGGGTTGGGAACTCGTGACCGGATAACCCGGCCATGGCGCCAACGACGAAGTCCACGCGCGGCGGTTCTGCCGGACCGCCGCGCTTTCTATGCGCCCGGGCCGGCGCCGTGCGGCTCCTCCTGCTCGCCGCCCTGATGCTTGGCGGCGCCGCATCGGTTTGCGCCGCCGCCGCCCCCGCGCGCGCCGCCGCCGCGCCCGCGCTCGCCGCCGAACCGGCTTGGCCGGACGACGACTGGACCGATGCCCGGCCCGCCGACGTCGGCATGGACGCCGGCCGCCTGGCCCAGGCCCGCGACTACGCCCTCACCGGCGGCGGCTCCGGCATCGTGGTCCGCCACGGCCGGGCCGTCCTCCGCTGGGGCGACCCGGCGCGCCGCTACGACCTGAAGTCCACCACCAAGTCCATCGGCATCCTGGCGCTGGGCCTGGCGATGGCCGACGGCAAAGTGACGGACCTCGACACGCCCGCCGCCCGCTACCATCCCACGTTCGGCCAGGCCAAGGACGAGATCGCCCGCGGCGACTGGTTCGCGCGCATCACGCTCTTTCACCTGGCGACGCAGACGGCCGGTTTCGAGAAGCCCGGCGGCACGGGCCGCCTCCTCTTCGAGCCCGGCACGCAGTGGGCGTACAGCGACTCGGGGCCGAACTGGCTGGCCGAGTGCCTGACGCTGGCCTACCGCCGCGACCTGCGCGACCTGATGTTCGAGCGGGTCTTTACGCCGCTCGGCATCGGGCCCGATGACCTGGCGTGGCGCGATAACGCCTACCGCCCGAAGACCATCGAGGGCATTCCGCGGCGCGAGTTCGGGTCGGGCATCTCTGCCAACGTCGACGCCATGGCCCGCATCGGGTACCTGGTCCTTCGCCGCGGCCGGTGGCGCGGCACGCAGATTCTGCCGGAGACGTTTGTCGATGCCTGCCGCACGGTTCCCGAGCGCGTCCGCGGCCTGCCCGTCGTCAAGCCGGAAGACTACGGCCGGGCGTCCGACCACTACGGTTTGCTCTGGTGGAACAACGCCGACGGCGCGGTCGCGGGCGTCCCGCGCGACGCCTTCTGGTCCTGGGGCCTGTACGACAGCCTCATCGTGGTCATGCCGGGCCTCGACCTCATGGCCGCCCGGGCCGGCCAATCGTGGAAGCGCACCAAGGGCGCCGACCATTACACCGTTCTGGCCCCGTTTCTGGAGCCGCTTGCGGCAAGCGTCCGGACATCCGGCGCCGATGCGCCGCCCGGCACGTCTTCCCGAGCCGGACGCGGAAGCGTCCGGTCATCCTCATCAGCCGCGGCACGGTCCCCGGCGGCTGAGGCCGGCCCCCCGTATCCGCCCAGCCCCGTCATCCGCGGCATCCGCTGGGCGCCGAAAGAGACCATCCTCCGCCTGGCCCGCGGCAGCGACAACTGGCCCATGACCTGGGCCGACGACGGCCACCTCTACACCGCGTACGGCGACGGGCGCGGCTTCGAGCCGTACGTGCCGAAGAAACTGAGCCTGGGCCTGGCCCGCGTCCTCGGCGTGCCGCCGGACGTTCGGGGCGAGAACCTGCCGTCGCCCTGGGCCGAGCAGGTCGGCGACGGCGCCAAGGGCAGGAAGGCCTCCGGCATGCTGATGGTCGACGGCGTCCTGACGATGGCCGTCCGCAACGCCGACAACGCCCAACTGGCCTGCTCGCGTGACCACGGGCGGACGTGGACGTGGGCCGCGTGGCGGTTCGAGACGGGGTTCGGCTGCCCCACGTTTATCAACTTCGGTGCCGACTACGTGGGGGCACGCGATGCCTATGTCTACATGGCTTCGCCGTACGGCGACTCCGCGTACAAGCCGGCCGACCGGATGGTCCTGGCCCGGGCGCCGAAAGACCGCCTGATGGACCGCGGGGCCTGGGAGTTCTTCGAGCGGCTCGACGCCGCCGGCCGGCCCGTCTGGACGGCCGACGTCGCCCGCCGCGGCGCCGTCTTCGAGCATCCCGGCCGCTGCTACCGCGGCGGCGTCACGTACTGCGCGCCGCTCCGGCGGTACCTGTGGGTGCAGATTCTGCCCGGCGGCGACACGCGGGCCGAGGGCGGCTTCGCCGTCTACGACGCCCCGGAACCCTGGGGACCCTGGACCACCGCGTTCTTCACCGAGCGGTGGGACGTTGGCCCCGGCGAGACCGCCTCGTTCCCCACCAAGTGGATGAGCGGCGATGGCCGGACGCTGCACCTGGTGTTCTCGGGCGACGATGCGTTCAGCGTCCGCCGGGCGACCCTGGAGGTAGTTCAATGAAGATGACCGCCGTGCGAACCGCCCTTGTCGCGCTCGCCTTGGCCGCCGCCGCGGCCGCCCAGACCGTCCCCGTGCCGAACCCCTCGTTCGAAGAGGGCGACGGCGCGGTTGGCCCCCATGCCGCCGGCTACGGTCAGGCCCTGCCGATGTCGAGCGACGCCGTCGGCCTGTGGTGGTGCCCGTCGGGATGGAAGGTCAGCCGGCTGCGCGGTCTGCCAGTCGACGTGGGGCAGGCGATCCGCATCGCGGCCGCGCAAAACGAGGTTGACGCCGCTCAACTCATCCTTCGGCCCGAGCAGCCGCTCCGGGGGCTGACGGTCCAGGCCACCGACCTGAAAGGGCCGGACGGCGCGGCAATTGCCGCCTCGGCCGTCGAGGTCCTCAAGGTCCGGTACGTCCTTGTGACGCGGCCGACCGACGCGGCGGGCTGCACGGGCTGGTGGCCGGACCCCCTCCCGCCCCTCGCCGCCCCCGTGGACCTGGAGGCCGGCAAGAATCAGCCCCTCTGGGTCCGCGTCGCTGTGCCGAAGACGGCGAGGCCCGGCACGTACCGCGGGGCGATCCGCCTGAAGGCCGACGGGTACGCCGCCGAGGCCCCGTTGGAGGTCCGCGTGTTCGGCTTCGCGCTGCCGGACCGGATGACGTGCCAGTCGGCCTTCGGCCTGCGCGAGAACACGATCTGGCAGTACCAGAACCTGAAGGACGACGCCGACCGGCGGGCGGTGCTCGCGAAGTACCACGCCAACTTCGCCGCCCATCACATCTCGCCGTACGACCCCGCGCCGATGGACCCGATTCGCGTCACGTGGCCGACCAGCGCCCGCCGCGGCGTGAAGGAGCCGCTGCCGCCCGAGAAGATCGTGCCCGAGATCGACTTCACGGCATGGGACGCTGCCATGACGCAGGCCGTCGACCGGTACCACTTCAACTCGGTCATGGTCCATGTCCCGGGCATGGGCGGCGGCTCGTTCCACAGCCGGTCCGAGCCGGACCTCCTGGGCTGGTCCGAAGACACGCCCCAGTACAAGGCCGGCTTCGCGGCCTATTGCCGGCTGCTCCAGGAACACCTGCGCGAGAAGGGCTGGCTGGACGAGGCGTACGTCTACTGGTTCGACGAGCCGGACCCCAAAGACTACGCCTTCGTCATGAATGGCTTCCGCAAGTTGAAAGAGGCGGCGCCGGACGTTCGGCGCATGCTCACCGAGCAGATCGAGCCGGACCTCGTGGGCGGGCCGAACCTGTGGTGCCCCGTCTCGCACAACTACGACCACGCCAGGGCCGAAGAACGCCGCGCCCGGGGCGATCGCTTCTGGTGGTACGTCTGCTGCGGGCCGAAGACGCCGCACGCGGGCCTCTTCATCGACCATCCGGCCACGGAACTGCGCGTCTGGCTCTGGCAGACGTGGCAGCGGAAGATCGAAGGCGTCCTCATCTGGTCCGCCAACTACTGGACCTCCACCGCCGCCTACCCCGACCGCGACCACCCGCAGAACCCGTACGAGGACCCGATGGGGTGGGTGTCGGGGTACTCGACCGACACGGGCGTCCGCCGGCCGTGGGGCAACGGCGACGGGCGGTTCGTGTATCCGCCGGAATCGTGCGCCGACGCCCGTCCACCGGGGCCCGTGCTGGAGGGGCCCGTCGACAGCATCCGCTGGGAGATGCTCCGCGACGGCCTGGAGGACTACGAGTACCTGGCGATCCTCCGGCACCTGTTGGACGAGAAGGGCGGCCGCCTGCCGGCCGACGAGCGGGCGCGCTGTGAGGCTCTGCTGGAGGTGCCCGAGGCGATCTCGGCCGACATGACGCACTTCACGGCCGACCCCGCGCCCATCGAGGCCCGCCGCGCCGAGGTCGCCGAGGCCATCGAGGCGCTCGGCAGGAAGTAAGCACCTCGCGTGTGGCCCGGCCCGTACGGGCCGGGAGTTCTCACCCAGCCACCGGGCCCGTACGGGCCCGGCCACACACGTCGCGGCTGTTCTCACTCCTCGCGCGGTTTCTCCGGCCTTTCGCGGAACAGGAAGTAGACCGGCACGCCCACGGCCAGCACGGCCACGCCCACCAGCGCCCCCATCCGCGTATACATCACACTGCTGTAAAGCATATATCCGCACATCAGGCAGAACGCCAGCACCGTGATGGGAAAGAGCGGAACGCGAAACGGCCGCCGTACTTCCGGCTCCCGCACCCGCAGGACGAACGCCGAGACGCCCGTCGCCAGGAAGAAGAGCCAGAACACGGGCGAGGTGTACTCGACGGCCGCCTCGAACCCCGACCCGAGGGCGTCGCGGAACCCTTCGCCCAGGCTCGGCAGGACGACCAGGACCACCGCGATGGCGCTCTGGACCACGATCGCCGTGGTCGGCGTGCCCAGCCGCGGGTGCCACTGGCCGAGCCATCGCAGCGGCCGGAAGTCCTCGCCCAGGCCGCAGATCGCCCGGGCCCCGGTGAAGATGCAGCCGTTCATCGCCCCGAGGGCCGATACGGCCACGAGCACCGTGACGGCCCTCTCCGCCCACCGGCCGCCGAAGGCCAGCATGGCGTCGGCCGCCACGGCCTTCGAGCCGGCCATCCCCTCCATGCCCAGCACCCGAAGGTACGCCAGGTTCACCACCGCGTACAGCGCGCTGAGCAGAAGGATGCTGCCGAGGAGGACCCACAGCATGCTTCGCCGCTTGTGCTTCAGTTCGCCGGCCACGTAGGCCGCCTCATTCCATCCGCCGAACGTGTACAGGACGAAGATCATCGCCAGTCCGAAGCCCGCGAGGCTGGGCCCTGCATCGGAGGCCGGCTCGGCAGCCGCGGCGCCCTCGGCGGCCACGTGCGGGGCGGCCACGAGGCCGGCCAGCGCCACGGCTGCCACGCCGGCCATCTTCACGAGCGTCAAGAGGTTCTGCGTCCACCGGCCGGCCTTCAGGCCCACGACGTTGCAGGCGGTCAGGACCACGGTGGCCCCGAGGGCCCACATCAGCGGACCGTAAGTTCCCAGCGACTGGAGGCGCTGCATGTAGTCGCCGAAGACGTAGGCCGTCGCGGCGATCGTGCCCGTCTGGATGACGGTCAGCCGGGCCCAGACGAACAGAAACCCGACGCCCCGGCCGAACGCCCGCGACAGGAACACGTACTCGCCGCCTACCTTCGGGTAGGCCGAGGCCAGTTCCGCGTATGTCAGCGCCCCGCAGAGGCACAGCAGGCCGCCCAAGCCCCACGCGGTGAACATCAGCCAGGGCGTCCCGGTGCACCCCGCCACCAGCGACGGGCTCTTGAAGATGCCGACGCCGACCACGATGCCGATGACGACGGCCATGGCGTCGAGGACGCCCAGGTGCCGCACCGGCCCGGCCGGCCGGTCTGCGTCCGGTGGGATGGAGATGGCTGGCGCCTTTCGTAGGTCGGCCGCCCCCCGCGTCCGACCGTGGACGCCTATCATGCGCAGCCGCTCGGCCGGGAGCAAGAGGATGTTTCGGGCGGGGCGACGGATTCCGGCGCGGCCAGCGCGCGGCGGGCCTCCGCGCGCGCCGCGCGGCGGGTCTCCGCACCCGCCGCGCCTCCCTCGGTCACGCAAGAACGTGCCCCCACGTGGGGCGCGGTCACCGGGGTTCGCCGGTGCGCGGAACCATCTCGTACCCGTAGATGCCCTTCGTGCCCGCCATGGGGCGCATCACGTTCCAGGCCTCGTCGGCCTTGGGGACGTTGCCCTCGAGGGCCGAGACCAGCGCGACCCAGGCGCCGTACCGGTGCCAGTTGTACTGGCGTTCCTGCTTCTGCGTGACGGCGTTGTACGTCATGCCGTGGCCCCAGCCGGCGGCGCGGGTCGGCCACTGGCCGGCGGCGTCGGGCTGGGTGGCGAGGCCGTTGGGATCGTGGTACGAGTTGTCCTCGTTGACCTTGGTGTAGTACCAGACGGCGCCGTAGTTATCGAGCACAGGCCCGTCGCCGAGCACCTTGATCCGCTTCTTGCCGTCCTTGTCGGTCACGACCTCGGTCTTGACGAGTTGGGTGGCGGTGGAGTAGGGCATGGCGTCTTTGGGATCGTAGCGGTAGGTCTTGCCGTCGGGCGCCTGGAACTCGTCGTCGGAGGTGTAGAAGCCGACGATGTACTCGGCGGCCCAGTCGCGGACGGCCTCGGCCTTTACGAAGCCCTTATCGACGGCGTTGCCGAGGCTCCATGCCACCCACGCGACCTGCCAGGCCGAGCACCGCTTGGCGTTCACCCAGTTGGTGCGTCCGGAGGACCGGAAGACGCTGCCCGGCGGGCTGTGGACCTTGCGGTCGGACTGGACCAGTTGTCTCGTCATCTGGTCCATGCAATCGTTCACGCCCCAGGCGAAGCACGGCACGAGGGGGTGATCGTCGGGCAGGATGAAGGCCGCATCGACCACGTGCCGCAGGCCGTACGCGAACGCCCGGTCCAGGCCCTGCCACCGCAGGCCCTTGTGCGGCCATTCGCCCAGTTGGTAACTGGCCCAGAAACTCATCTCCTCGGCGTAGAAGCGGTCGCCCGTCAGCAGGTACGCCACGTATCCGAGCGACGGGGCGTGGGCGTGGTCGGGCTGGACGGGCGGCTTCGAGCCGTCCGGCAGTTGGTAGAGCGGCAGGCGGTACGGCGTGTCGAGCGGCTTCTCTTGGACCGTGCGGACGTCATACCCCGGGGCGCCGCCGTCGCGCACATGGATGTAGAACGCGCCGGCCCCGTTGCCGTCGGCGTGCAGGATGGCCTGGTACGTCTTCGGCGCGCCGCTCAACAGGTAGGCGACGGACCAGGACGGGTACGGCTCCATCTCCCATCGCCCGCCGGTGCCGGGCATGTGGCGATGGAGGATGCCCGGCTCCAGGATGCCCTGGTCGCGCCGCTGGTAGTTCCGGTCGGCCGTGCGGCGCGGGTAGACGCCGTCGACGTCGGCCGGCGTCGTCGGCTGCGTGAAGCGGTACAGGGGGAAGAAGCGGCCCTTGCCCCAGTAGTCGTAGTTCGGCCGGCGGTGGATGTTCTCCGTCGGCCCGTCGGTCCAGGCCAGGATGCGGTAGCGCGTCTGGTCGAGGTGGTCGTACGGCCCCTCGGCGTACAGCGTCTTTGCGCCGGAGGCGAGTTCAACACCCTTGAACTTGCACTGGACGGGCTCCTTGTGGCCGCGGCGGCGCGGTTTGCAGCGCTCGACGATGGCCGCCACGCGGACGGATTTCTGGCCCGTGAACGCCCGCAGGCGCCAGATGACGTCGAGCCGGTCGTCGGGCCGACCGGCCGGGTCGGTCGGCACGTCGTGGATCTCGATCTCCTTCATGACGGGGCCGTCGTGGAGCACGCGGACGCGGCCGGAGGCGGTCCACCTGCCGCTCAGGATCCTGCCCGCGTCCGAGACGAGCGGCGCGCCCGACTCCGGCGTCAGCCGCAGGCGCAGGTCCAGCGCCGACCGGTCGAAGCCCCACTGGAACGCCGGCGGCGCGGGCGTCGGCTCGTTGAGCCAATCGACCTCGAGCGTGCCGCCGGCGGCCAGGCTCGGCACGACGAACGAGACAAGGGCGTGGCGGATCGAGCCGTCGGGAGCCTTGCGAAGCACGTCCACCTGGGCCGCGAGTTTCCGGCCGCCGATGACCGGCGTGATGCCCCGTGTGAAGTCGCCCGCGGCGCCGACGCGAGAGAACGTCACCGGCACGTTCTCCAGCGCCTTGTCGGCGTCAAGGTTCCCGTACGTGTTCGAAACGACCGCCTGGCCGAGGACGGGTCCGCCGCACGTCATCAGTATAATAGACAGCCACGCGACTCGATGCATGGTGCCATTCTCCTGTGGCGGGGCGCGGGCGGGGATCCCGGTCTGTGCCTGCGTTGCGCCGCCCGCCGTGGCGCCGGCCCCTTGGCCGCCCCCCCCCGCGACGTCTCCATCGCCTCGCGCCGGTGGCCGCTACAGTTGCGGCGGGTTCTTCTTCCGGCCGCCGCCTTTCTTCTCGGTGGCGGCCTGGTCGGGGTTGTAGTCCGGGTTCTTCGCCGAAGGCAGAGGCGCCTTGACGGCGTCGAACCAGGCCAGGAGGTCGGCCAGCAGTTCGTCGCGCTTGTCTCGCCGCTCCGTCGCCAGGTTCTTGCGTTCGCCGATGTCGTCGGCCAGGTTGTAGAGTTCCACGGCGTTGTTGGTGTCGAGGTTGGCCCGGCCGCCGTCGAGCACCCATTCCTCGTGATACAGGTGCAACTTCCAGTCGCCCTTGTGGATGACACTGACCGGCCTCGTGCGGAAGACCGGGTCGCGGCCGCGCGTGACGGGGCTGTCCAGGTAGCCGGGGAAGTGCCAGAAGATGGCCTGGCGCTTAAGGGCCGGCTCGCCCCTCAGGAGCGGCACGAGGCTTTCGCCGTCGAGGACCTTCCCCTCCGGCTCAGGTGCGCCGGCGGCGTCGAGGAACGTGGGATACAGGTCCAGGTTGATGACGGGCACGTCGCACCGCGAGCCCGGCTTCGTCACGCCCGGCCAGCGCATGATGAACGGCTCGCGCGTGCCGCCCTCGTAGTAGCAGCCCTTGTTGCCGCGCAGCGGTTCCTGCGACGACTGCCCCGTGCCGCCGTTATCGGAGGTGAACGCGACCAGCGTGTTCTCCTCCAGGCCGAGTTCAGCCAGTTTCTTCAGCAGCAGCCCCACGCCGGCGTCCAGGTCGTACGTGCAGGCGGCGTAGAGGGCGTTCTTGTGCTGGGTGCCGGGTGTCTTCTGCTTGAACCGGTCGAGCGTGGCCTGGCGGGCCTGAAGGGCGGTGTGAATGGCGTAGTGCGATACGTACGCGAAGAACGGCCGGTCCTTGTTCTTCTCCATGAAATCGCACGCCGCCTGCGTGATGGTGAAGATGCCTTTCGGGTCGTCCTTGTCGGGGCTGTTGTACCCGTGCTTGACCAGGCCGAGGGTATCAAACCCCTGGTTCTCGGCCCCCGTTCCCTTGTCGGGCGAGCCCAGGTGCCACTTGCCGAAGCAGCCGGTGGCGTAGCCGGCGGCCTTCATGGCCTCGGCGACGCTCACGTTTTCGGGCGCGAGGTCGGTGCTGTTCGGAATGGGGACCATCCGCATGAGACTCTTGGGGCCGCGGTTGGTGCTGCTGACGGCATAGACGCTGTGCCGGGGCGTGTACTGGCCCGAGATCAGGCAGGCCCGGCTGGGGGCGCAGTTGCCCGCCGCCGCGTAGCCGGCCGTGAAGACCATGCCCTCGCGGGCCAGCCGGTCGATGTTGGGCGTCTCGTAGTAGTCCGTGCCCTGGTAGCCGACGTCCTTCCAGCCGAGGTCGTCGGCGAAGATGAGGACGATGTTGGGCCTCGTTCTGCTCGCCGCGGCCGCGGTCCATCGTGGCCGCACCGCCAGCGCCGCGGCGCCTGCGCCCAGGGCTTTCAGAAATGTGCGTCGATTCATGCGGCTCTCCTTGGCAAAAACGGTTTCACGTTCTGCGCGGCGGGTCTCCGGACCCACCGCGCCGACCGCATTGGTCTCGGCCATTCGCGGCCCGTACGGGCCGCGCGGCAAAACGACCCGCCGCGCGGGAACAATGCCCGCGGCTCAGTACGTAAACGGCTCGACGGTGCGCTCGCCGTATCGGCTCTGGAACTCGTCGGCGTCCATGCCCGCCAGCCGGACGACGTCGATGACCACGAAGATCAGGCTGCCCAGGCACGTCAGGTTCAGGCCGAGAATCACGAGGCCGTAACCCCATGAACCCATGTAGAACCGATGGGTACCGAGCGCCCCGAGCAGGATGCAGAGCACCAGGGCCACCGTCTTCGACTTTCCCGTAGGCAGGGGGGCGGTCTTCTCGACCGCGGTGGGCTCCGGGGCCGGGCCGGCCGGGGCGGGGGCGGTGTCGGGTGCCGCCGCGGACGCGTCGGCGGGGGCCTGGGGTTCGGGCGACGGCGCTGCGGGAGGTCCGTACGCGGGCCGGGCCGGCGACGCTTGGGCCGGTGTGGCCGCCGGGGCGGGGGACGCCTGCATCTCTGCCTTCAACACGTGGATTGGCTGCTTGCATTTCGGGCACTGGCCGGTCTTGCCGAGGTTGGCGTCACCTGTCGTGAAGCGTGTCTTGCATCGCGGACACTGGACATGGATCATGTAGCCGTCCCCTTTCGGTCGGGCACGGAGTTGGGTTGTCCGGCCGCGAGTGGCGAACGCGGCAGCCGGGTGACGGCCCGACCTTATCCGCGCGCCCCGTCGTTGTCAACGAATTGTGGGCAACCGCGCCGAAACGGACCGGCGGCGCGCGGGTTTGACAGGATATCGCTCGGTCGGCGCGGTCGGCCGGGCCTTGGTAGAAGGAGCCGTCGATGCCTCACGCCCTTTCCCGCCGTTCGTTTCTGAAGACCGCGACCGCCGCCGCCGCGGGGCTCCTGGCCGGACCGCTGGTCCTGCGGGGCGGTGAGCCGGGCGATTCGCCGAACGGGAAACTGGCCGTCGCCGTCATCGGCGTGGCCGGACGCGGGGCCGCCAACCTCAAGGGCGTCAGCGGCGAGCGCCTCGTCGCCCTCTGCGACGTGGACGACCGCAACCTGGCCAAGGCCGCCGAGCGGTTCCCCAAGGCGAAGCCCTACGCCGATTTCCGGAAGATGCTCGACGAGATGGGCCGCAGCATCGACGCCGTCGTCGTCTCGACGCCCGACCACACGCACGCCCCGGCCGCGGCCATGGCCCTTCGCATGGGCAAGCACGTGTACTGCGAGAAGCCGCTCACGCACTCGGTGCACGAGGCGCGGGTTGTGGCCGACCTGGCCCGCAGGCAGAAGGTGGCCACGCAGATCGGCACGCAGATTCACGCCGAGGACAACTACCGGCGGGTCGTGGAACTGGTGCGGGCCGGCGCGGTCGGGCCCGTCAAGGAGGTGCACGTCTGGTCCGCCGCCCGATACGGCGGCGTGGAGCGGCCGACCGAAACGCCGCCCGTCCCCGAGTATCTGCACTGGGACGAGTGGCTCGGCCCGGCCCCGCATCGGCCGTACCATCCGTGCTACGTGCCGAACAAGTGGCGCTCGTGGTGGGACTTCGGCAGCGGGGCGCTGGGCGACTTCGGCTGCCATTACATGGACCTGCCGTTCTGGGCGCTCGACCTGCGGTACGCCCGGCGCATCGAGGCCGAGGGGCCGCCCCTGCATCCCGAATCCACGCCGCTCTGGTCCGTCGTGCGGTACGACTTCCCGGCTCGCGGCCACCGGCCGCCCGTCCGGCTGACGTGGTACGACGGCGGCAAGCGGCCGGAGGAACTCCTCGCCCGCGACGGCCTGGTGACCGAGAAGACGGCCGCCACCGCCATGAACCCGGTCAAGTGGAAGAGCGGCGTCCTCTTCGTCGGCGAGAAGGGGATGCTGCTGGCCGATTACGGCCGCCGCATCCTGTTGCCCGAGAACCAGTTCGCCGACTTCCAGCCACCCGAGCCGACCATTCCCGCGTCCATCGGCCATCACGAGGAGTGGATCCGCGCCTGTAAGACCGGCGAGCCGACCACCTGCCGCTTCGATTACTCCGGGCCGCTCACCGAAACCGTCCTGCTGGGCTACGTTGCGTACAGGGCGGGCGAGGCCATCGCGTGGGACGCCGAGCACCTGAAAGCCACGAACTGCCCCAAGGCCGAACAGTTCGTCCGCCGGGCGTACCGCGAGGGCTGGACGCTCTGAGGCGGCGACCTTCCCGTAGGGGCACGGCCTGCCGTGCCCGCGCTTCCCGCGCGGCGGGTCTCCTGACCCGCCGCGCTATTCGACGCGGCCGCGGTGCATCAGGAGATACACCGCGCGGCTGCGCGGCTCGTCGCCCCCTCCCGCTTTCCGATTGCAGGTCCCCGTTCCGCGCGGTAGCATGCCGCGGCTTCCCGTCCTATCAACATCCAGCCATGGGCGAGGGGAACGCATGCTTGGCAAGATCCTTTCGGCGGGCGTCTTCGGCATCGACGGGTACATGGTCGAGGTCGAGTTCGACCAGCGGAGCGGCCTGCCGGCCGTCGTGGTCGTTGGCCTGCCCGACGCCGCGGTCAAGGAGTCGAAGGACCGCGTGGCCACGGCCCTGAAGAACTCGGGGTACATGTGGCCGGACGGGCGGATCACCATCAACCTCGCCCCCGCCGACATGAAGAAAGAGGGCCCGGCGTTCGACTTGCCGCTGGCCCTCGGGGCCCTCTCGGCCACCGGCCAGATGCTCTCGGACCGGCTGAAGGACTACGCGGCCGTGGGCGAACTGGCGCTGGACGGTACGGTCCGGCCCATCCGCGGGGCTCTGGCGATGGCGATGGCCTGCCGGGAGGCGGGCCTGAAGGGCCTTATCCTGCCGACCGACAACGCCGCCGAGGCCGGTGTCGTCGCCGACCTGGAGGTCGTGCCCGTCCGCGCCTTGGCCCAGGCCGCCGGGTTCCTGACGGGCGAACTCCCCATCGAGCCGTGCGCCGTGGACCTGGAACAGGTCTTCGAGGATGCACGCGAGGACGCGGTCGACTTCTCGGACGTCCGCGGCCAGGAGCACGCCAAGCGCGCGCTGATGATCGCCGCCGCCGGCGCCCACAACGTCCTGATGATCGGCCCGCCGGGGTCCGGCAAGACGATGCTGGCGCGGCGGCTGCCCACGATCCTGCCGATGCTCGACCTGGAGGAATCGCTCGAGACCACGCGCATCTATTCGTCGGTGGGCCTGATGCGGCCGGGGCAATCGATCATCGCCGCGCGGCCGTTCCGCTCGCCGCACCACACCACCAGCGAGGCGGGTCTGGTGGGCGGCGGCACGGTGCCCGCGCCGGGCGAGGTCAGCCTGGCCCATCACGGCGTCCTCTTCCTGGACGAGTTGCCCGAGTTCAACCGCCACACGCTCGAGGTCCTCCGCCAGCCGCTGGAGGACGGCGTCGTCACCATCTGCCGGGCCACCGCCACGCTCACGTTCCCCGCGCAACTGATGCTGGTGGCGGCCCTGAACCCGTGCCCGTGCGGATACCTGACCGACCCGCGCCGCGAGTGCCACTGCACGCAGCGGCAGGTGCAGGCGTACATGGGGAAGATCAGCGGGCCGCTACTCGATCGTATCGACATCCATCTGGAGGTCCCCGCCGTGCCGTACCGGGAACTGCGCGCCAGGCAGGACGGCGTCTCCTCCGCCCAGATGCGGGACCAGGTGCAGAAGGCCCGCGCGGTGCAGGCCGGCCGCTTCGGCGACGCCCGGCTCACCAATGCCCGCATGACCCACCGGCAGGTCAAACAGTTCTGCGCCCTGGACGACGCGGGCGAGAGCCTCTTGAAGCAGGCCGTCCAGGAGATGGGCCTCTCGGCCCGGGCCCACGACAAGATTTTGAGGACCGCCCGGACGATCGCCGACCTGGAGGGGTCCGACGCCGTCACCGCCACCTACCTGTCGGAGGCCGTTCAGTACCGCCGCCTGGACCGGAACCTGTTTGCGTGAGACAAAAGCGAGTCGAGAAGCCCAAGGGCCAAGCGGGCAAGCCAAGGCTCCGTACAGAGAGGCAGGGCGAGGGTGCTAACATGTCAGCCTACAAGCACAGGACTCCTGCTGAGAGGGAGATCCTGAAAGGGATCAAAAGATAATGCGTCCCGCAGGGACGCTGAGATGGTAGCCCCGGCCGTGAGGCCGGGGTAGCGAAGCGAGTCAAGGCGCACCGACAAAGCCCCGTCAGGGGCGTAAGAACGTTATGAACGAGACGCCGGCCGGTTCCCTCTTTCGCCCCTTCCGGGGCTCGGAAAGACGAGGGGGCTGGCGAACCCCGGTCTTGCGACCGGGGCTACCTTCTTCTCGCCCCTGGCGGGGCGAAGGTTGCGGGGCGCTGGCCGGGGAAGGAGTAAGAATGCACACCTATACGAACCTCCTGACACACGTCGCGTTCAGCACGAAGGAGCGAAGCCGCCTTATCAACGACGGCCTGCGGCCGCGCCTGCTTGCCTACATGGGAGGCATCGTGCGGGAACTGGGCGGGAGGGCGCTGGCTATCGACGGGTCTGAGGACCATGTTCACCTTTTGCTTCTCCTCCCGCCGTCCCTGGCGCTCTCGGACGCCATGCGGACGTTGAAGACGAACGCCTCGCGATGGGTCCACGAAACATTTCCGGACTGCGCCGCATTCGCTTGGCAGGAAGAATATGCCGCATTCAGCGTGAGCGAATCGAACCGTGATGCGGTCAAGACATACATTACCAATCAGCAGGACCATCATAGACGCATGGACTTCAAGGAAGAACTGATCGCGCTGCTTCGCAAGCACGGCATCGACTACGACGAGGCGCATCTCTGGGATTGACCCGGGCCTCTTTCGCCCCTTGTGGGGCTCAGAAACAGAAAAGGGGCAGGGCTGTCTCGCCAACCCCGGTCTGGCGACCGGGGCTACCCTCTTACGCCGCCTGCGGCGGCTGTACAAGAGGAGGCCACCTGCCCGCGGGCGACCGGGTACGCCGCCTGCGGCGGCTGCACAAGAGGAGGCCACCTGCCCGCGGGCGACCGGGGCTACCCTCTTATGCTGCCTGCGGCGGCTGCACAAGAGGAGGCCACCTGCCCGCGGGCGATCGAGGCTACCTTCGTGCGCCGCCTCCGGTGGCTGAACAGGCGGTAGCCTCTGCCGGAGCGCCTCAGCGGGCGGTCCCGCCCGCCAGCGCCGGCGTCACCATCCAGTTGATGCGCCAGCCGTCCTGCGCATCGAACCGGAGACAGATGGCCGCGGCGGGGGCGAAACGGAGACCCACGGCTTCCTCATCGCCCGTCAGCAGTTTCGACGCCAGGTTCCCGAGGTACGGCAGGTGGCCGACGATCATCAGGTCGCGGTCCGACTTGCGGACGGCCCGGACCATGGTGTCGACCGGGTCCTTCGGGGCGAGGTCGTCGCGCTCGATGAGTCCGTCGTCGGCCGTGACGGCGCCCGAGAGGCACGCGGCCGTCTCCATCGCGCGGACCCTGGTGCTGTGCCAGATGGCGCCGACGCGGAGGCCCAGCGGCCTCAGGAAGTCCGCCATGCGGTGGGCCTGCGTGCGGCCGGTCGCCGACAGGTGCCGCTGCGGGTCCTCGCTCTTCGGCCGGGCGTCGCCGTGACGCACGAGGTAAAGGCGCACCGTGTCCTTCCTTCCGTGACGGGCGCACAAGGTCATAACGCACTGGCGGGCAAGCCGCCAGTGGCACCTGGCGAATCAAGCGGCACTGGCGGACCCATACGGGTCCATACAGGACAAGGACAAGCCGCTTGTGGCACCTGGCGTCAGACGAGTTTGGCGGCCTTGGCGTTGTCGCTGGTGTGCAGGACCACGCGGGCCTTGGGCGCATCGGTCGCGGTGGCGTAGACGAGGTCGATGTTGATGCCGGCGCCGGCGAGTTTGGCGGCGATGGCCTGAAGGGCCCCCGGCCGGTTGTCGGCCTCCACGCAGATGCCCTCCTTCCAGCCGCACTCGCCGAACGTCTTGAGCACCGAGCACGCCTTCTCGTTGTCGGTGGTGCAGACGAGCATCTTGCCGGTGTCGCCCTCGGTCCACGCGCAGAGGGCCAGGATGTTGACGCCGGCCTCCTTGAGTTTGGCGGCGATCTCGGCGAGTTTGCCCACCTCGTTCCCGACGGTCAGGAAGCAGGATTTGCAGGGCTTGGCCATGACCTTCCCTCCTATGGACCTGGTTCGCACGTTGCCTTGCCCTCATTGTAACGGTTTCCGTTGGCGGGTTCGAGGCATTGCTGAGGTTTTCGCGTGCGCCTGATGCAGGGCCGCCGGCAGGTTGACCTTGACTTGGCTGGGCGGGCCTGTTTCAATCGACCGACCGCCTGTCGTCCGATGGGGCGACCTGCCGAAGGAGGTGCTGCGTGAACCGCCGACGATTCCTGCAAACGTGCACCGCGGGTGCGGCCGCGCTTGCCCTCGGCCACGCCGCGGGATGCAAGGGCGGAGCCGCGGAGAATCGCGCCGACGCTCAGCCGGGCTCGCGCCAAGGCGCGCCCGGCAGGCCCAACGTCGTTTTTATCCTGGCCGACGACCTCGGCTACAGCGAACTCGGCTGCTACGGCAACACGTTCAACGAGACGCCCAGCCTCGACCGCCTGGCGGGGCAGGGCATGCGGTTCACCGACGCCTATGCGGCTGCGCCCGTGTGCTCGCCGTACCGGGCGGCGCTGATGACCGGCCAGTGGCCGGCGCGGATCGGCATTACCGACTACCTTCGCCCGAACGACCCGAAACACCTCTCGGCGGATTACACGACCATCGCCGAGGTCTTCAAGTCCGCCGGCTACGCCACCGGCATGATCGGCAAATGGCACCTGACCGGCTACGAGCATCACGGGGCGAAGGAAATCCGGCCGACCGAACAGGGGTTCGACGAGGCGATCGTATCGGAGCGGCGCGGCATCGGCGGCGGATCGTACTGGCACCCGTATCACTTCGACCCGGCCATCGCGCAGCGCCTCCACGACAAGGAGTACCTGGTCGACCGCGTGAACGTCGAGGCCGTCGATTTTCTGGAACGCCACAAGCACGAACCGTTCTTCCTTTACGTGAGCCATTACGCCGTGCACACGCGGCTGGTCGGCAAGCCGGACCTGGTGGCCAAGTACGAGGCCAAGCCGGGCGCCGGCAAGGGCGACCGCGCCCCGAAGAACAATCCGCACCTGGCGGCCCAACTGGAGGTGATCGACGAAGGTGTCGGCATGATTGTGCGGAAACTCGATGAACTCGGCCTTGCCGGCAACACCATCCTGGTCTTCACGGGCGATAATGGCGGCGAGAGCCAGGTTACGTCCAACGCGCCGCTGCGGGCGGGCAAGTCCACGCTGTACGAGGGCGGCATCCGCGAGGCGCTC
Source organism: Planctomycetota bacterium (assembly GCA_016782785.1). Taxonomy (GTDB): domain Bacteria; phylum Planctomycetota; class Phycisphaerae; order FEN-1346; family FEN-1346; genus BS750m-G62. The sequence goes on from JADHXV010000006.1 coordinate 31,602, forward strand.
GTCATCCGCTGGCCCGGCGTCGTGCCGCCCGGCACGGTCTGCCATACGCCCACCGTCAACTGCGACTTTTTCCCGACGTTCTCAAGCATTGTCGGCGCGCGGCCCGACGCGACGCAGCCCGTCGACGGCGTCTCGATCCTGCCGCTCCTCGCGGACCCCACGGCCCGGCTCCAGCGCGACACGTTCTACTGGCACTATCCACTCGCCAAGGCGCACTTCCTGGGCGGCCGGTCGACGGGCGCCATCCGCCAGGGCGACTGGAAACTCATCGAGTTCTTCGATACCGGCGAGGTGGAACTCTATAACTTGGCCGACGACATCGGCGAA
>JADHXV010000130.1 GCA_016782785.1 Planctomycetota bacterium
GCGGAAGCACGCGGGGACGTTCGATCCGCAGTGCGACGTTCGACTTTGGACTTTGGACTTTTGACTTTCGACTTTGGACTTTCGACTTTAGACTCTTCGTCATGCGAATCCTCGTCGTCGGCAGCGTCAACCTCGACCTCGTGGTCCGCGTGGACCACATGCCCGCGGCGGGCGAGAACGTCCGCGGCGAAGACCTCCGGACCATCCCCGGCGGCAAAGGGGCCAACCAGGCCGTCGCCTGCGCCCGCCTGGGGGCCGAGACGACCTTCCTCGGCCGCGTCGGCGACGACGCCTTCGGCCGTCGGCTGCGGCAGGAACTCGCCGACGCCGGCGTCGCCGTCGACGCCCTCGCCACCGTGCCCGACTGCCCCAGCGGCGTGGCCCTCATCTTCATCGATGCCGCCGGCGAGAACAGCATCGTCGTCACGGCCGGGGCGAACGGCCGGCTCGCCCCGGAGGACATCGACGCCGCCCGCGACCTCGTGGCGGCGGCCGATGCCGTGGTCCTGCAACTCGAGATTCCGCCCGAGACGGTGGCCCGGACGATCCGCCTGGCCCGCGAGGTCGGCACGCCCACGGTCGTCGACGCCGGCCCGCCGCGGCGGCCCATCGACCGGGCCGTCTTCGAGGCCGACGTCCTGACGCCCAACGAGGCCGAGGCCGCCGCCCTCCTCGACGTGACCCCGGGCACCCGCCGGGTGGAGGACCTGGCCCGGGCGCTGCTGGCCCGAGGGCCGAGGGCCGTCGTCCTCAAGGCCGGCGCCCAGGGCGCCGTCGTCGCCCGCGAGGGACGCGTCGAACGCGTCCCGGCCTTCCGGATCGACCCGGTCGACACCACGGCCGCCGGCGACGCCTTCACGGCCGCCCTGGCCGTCGAGATGGTCAAGGGCACGGACCTCGTGACGGCGGCCCGTGTCGCGAACGCCGCCGGCGCGGTGGCCGCCACCCGCCTGGGCGCCCAGCCCAGCATGCCCACCGCCGACGAGGTCGCCGCCATGCTCGCCCGCGCGTCGCCGTAGGGCCCTTTGGCGCCATCGCCTTCGAGCCGCGCGCGGAAGCACGCGGGGACGATTGATCCGCGCGCACGCATCGCACGCCCTTTTAGCCGCGACGCGCAGCGGAGCGCGTGCCTTTGCCGCGCAGCCCGTACGGCCCGCGTCTCGCCCGTCCAATCGGCGGGACCCTTGCCTGCCGGCCTGAACCTCGATAGGATACCGCCATGCTCCCACGTACACGCCTACCGCTGTTGGCCGCCATCGTGGCGGCCGTCGCCACCGCCACCGCCACCGCCTCGGCCGAGGACGCCGACGGGCCGCCCGCCGACCGCCGGACGCCCGTCGTCCGGGCCGTCGAACGGGCCGCCCCGTGCGTGGTCAACCTATCGACCAAGCAGGTGCGGACGGTCCGGCCGTTCCAGTACTTCGACCTGCCCGACGTCTTCCGGCGCGAGTTCGGCGACCTGTTCCGGCCACGCCGCTATGTCTCGGGCAGCCTGGGGTCCGGGGCCATCATCAGCCCGCGCGGGTACATCGTCACGAACGCCCACGTGGTCGAGCAGGCCGACGAGATCATCGTCACCCTGGCCGACGAGTCGCAGCACCAGGCCGAACTCGTTTCGGCCGACCCGGAGGCCGACCTCGCCATCATCAAGATCGAGACCGACAAACCCCTGAAGGCCATTCCCCTGGGCGCCTCCAGCGACCTTATGATCGGCGAGACGGTCATCGCCGTCGGCAACCCCTTCGGCTACCAGCACAGCGTGACGACGGGCGTAGTGTCGGCCCTGGACCGGACGCTGGAGCCGACCGCCGGCCTGCGGTACGAGGGCCTGATCCAGACCGACGCCCCCATCAACCCGGGCAACTCGGGCGGGCCGCTGCTGAACATCCGCGGCGAAATGATCGGCATCAACTCGGCCATCCGCGCCGGCGCCCAGGGCCTGGGCTTCGCCATTCCCGTCGACAAGGTCCGCGAGATCATGATCGGCCTCCTGAACCTGCGGTCGCCCGGCAGCCCGTGGCTGGGCGTCACCTTCCGCACCGACACGCCCCGCCTGGCCGTCGTCGAGGACGTCGACGAAGGCTCCCCCGCCGAGAAGGCCGGCCTCATGCCCGGCGACCACATCGTGGGCCTCAACGGCAAGGCGCCCGCCGACGTCATCGAACTGGAGACGATGATTCTCGACCACCGCGTCGGCGACACCGTCCGCCTGGCCGTCGAACGCACCGGCACGACCCTGGAGAAAGGCATCACGCTGGCGGCCGCGCCCAAGCCCGACGGGACCGACCTGGCCCGCCGCCTCTTCGGCCTGCACCTGCAGGAACTGACGCCCGACCTGGCCGGTACGATGCGCCTGGCCGTCGACCGCGGCCTGCTTGTCGCCGGCGCCGACGCCGACAGCCCCGCCAAGCGGGCGGGGTTCGAGAGCGGCGACGTCGTCGTCCAGGTGGAACGGTACCGCGCGGACGACCTCAACACGCTGGGCCTCTTGCTGGCCCAGGTCAAGACCGGTGACAAGGTCCTGTTCTATCTGCTCCGCCGGCGGACCGTGGCCCGGGCGGTCCTCGAGGCGCGGTAACAGGAGGAAGGCGTCTGGTGGCGGTGTCATTCCGAGCGAGGCCCGCAAGGGCCGAGCCGAGGAATCTCGCTGTTCGGCAGGCGCCTCAACGCGAGATTTCTCCGCTCGGACCTCAGCCTGCCGGCTTCGGTCCTCGGTCGAAATGACAACCTGGGAACGCGGCACCGGCATCTGCCCGGTTGGAACGAGAACCCTCGCCATGAACCTCGCCTTCAGCACGAACGCCTTCAAGCAGGTGAGCCTGGAGGAGAGCCTCCGGCAAATCGCGGTCTGCGGGTACGCCGGCGTCGAGATCATGGCCGACGTGCCGCACGCCTATCCGCCCCACGTCGACGCCCGCCGACGCGAGGCCTTGCGGGGCCTGCTCGCCGACCTGCGCCTGGCGCTCGCGAACCTGAACGCCTTCACGCTGTTCGCCCAGGGCGACACGTGGCACCCGTCGTGGATCGAGCCCGACGCCGCCGCCCGCGCCCGCCGCATCGAACACACCCGGGCGTGCATCGAACTGGCCCGCGACCTCGGCGCCCCCGGCATCAGCCTGGAACCCGGCGGCCCGGTGCCCGCCGGCATGGACCGGGCCGAGGCGCTGCGCCTCTACCGCGAGGGCCTGGAGCAGGTCCTGCCGACGGCCGAGGCGTGCGGCGTCAACCTCCTGGTCGAGCCGGAGCCGGACCTCCTCATCGAGCGGCCGGAGGAATTCGAGGAACTCGTCGCCGCCCTGCAGCACGAGCGGCTGGGCCTGAACTTCGACATCGGTCACTTCTACTGCGTGGGCGTGGACCCGGCCGAGGCCGCCCGCCGGCTCGCCCCGCACATCCGGCACGTGCACCTGGAAGATATCGCCGCGTCGCGCGAGCACCGGCACCTCGTGCCCGGACGCGGGGCTGTGGACCTGCGGGGCGTTCTGGCGGCCCTCCGCGACGTCGGCTACGACGGATGGGTCACCGTGGAACTGTACCCGTACGAGGCCCAGGCCCGCGAGGTGGCCGCCGAAGCATTCGCGTATCTCGAATCGTGGTTCTCTTGACGCCATGACCGATCCGCCTAAAGGCGAATGGACGCTCATCGACTGGATCCGCCGGCGCGCCGGCGGCGACCCGACCGCGGTCCCCATCGGTCCCGGCGACGACATGGCCCGCGTCGTCCTCGGCGACACCGACTGCCTCATCACCACCGACACGCTGCTCGAAGGCACGCACTTCAGCCTCTCGGAGGCCACGCCCCGCCAGGTCGGGTACAAGGCCATGGCCGTCAGCCTGTCGGACTGCGCCGCCATGGCCGCCGAGCCCGTGGCCGCCGTCGCGTGGACCGGCCTGCCCGCCTCGGCCGACATGGCCTTCGCCGAGGACCTCTGCCGCGGCCTGCTGGAGGCGGCCGAGCGGTTCGCCTGCCCGCTCGTGGGCGGCGACGTGACCAGTTGGACGGGGCGGCTAGTCATCGGCACCTCGATCATCGCGCGGGCCGCCGGCGTCGAGCCGGTCCGCCGGAGCGGCGCCCGCGCGGGCGACGCCCTCTTCGTCACGGGCCGGCTGGGCGGGTCGCTCCTGGGCCGGCACCTGGCGTTCGTGCCGCGCGTGGCCGAGGCCCGCACGCTTGCTCGCGCGGTGACCTTGCACGCCATGATTGACCTGTCGGACGGCCTTTCGACCGACCTGGGCCACGTCTGCCGCGAGAGCGGCGTGGCGGCCGAGGTCGACGCCGCGGCCGTCCCCGTCTCGCCGGACGCCCAGCGGCTGGCCGAGCGCGACGGCCGGAGCGCGCTCGCCCACGCCCTCTCGGACGGCGAGGACTTCGAACTCCTCTTCGCCGTCGGGGCCGACGACGCCGCCCGGCTGGAGCGCGAGCGGCCCCTGGGCGAGACGCCGCTTACGCGCATCGGCCGGGTCGTCGAGGGCCGGGGCGTCACGCTCATCGAGCCGGACGGGGCCCGCCGCGAGCTCGCGCCCCGCGGCTACGAGCACTTCCGCGGCGGAGGCCCGGCATGACGGCGGCCGCGTGGGAGGTCCACTCGCAGAGCGTGGCCGAGACGCTGGCCCTTGGCCGCCGCATCGGCGCTGCCGCCCGCCCCGGCGACGTGGTGGCCCTGGTGGGCGACCTGGGCAGCGGCAAGACGCACCTCGCCAAGGGCATCGCCGAGGGGCTCGGCGCCGCACGGGCCCACGACGTGACCAGCCCCACGTTCATCATCTGTCACGAATATCTCGATGGACGCATGCCCTTCTATCACCTCGACGCCTACCGCCTGCACGGCTCGGCCGACCTGGAGGCCATCGGGGCCGACGAGATGCTCGAGGGCGACGGCCTGGCCGCCCTCGAATGGGCCGACCGCGCGCCCGAGGCCCTGCCCGACGACCGCCTGGACGTGCGCCTGGAGGTGACGGGGGCCGAGACGCGGCGCATCGCACTGGCGCCGCACGGCCCGCGGGCCGAACGGCTCCTGGCGGCGGTGCGACGAGCGGCGGGCGAGGCGGCCCGCTGACAACGCGGCTCCCTGTGATTTGACAATGTCCGCGTGGTGGCCTTCCCAGGCCACCACGCCAGCAGTCGGCGCAAGAAGCGCGGCGGCCTCGGAAGGCCGCCGCGCGATACGTCCCCCTACGCTGACAGCGTGCGCCTACGGCAGCGCCTCGTCGAAGCAGATGACGACCTTGCCGACCTCGCCCTCGTCGGCCAGCCGGTACGCCTCGGCCGCCTTCTCGATGGGCAGGCGGTGCGTGGCGGTCACCTCGGGGTGCAGGTCCCACCGCTCCAGCCGTTCCAGCAAATCTTCGAGATGTTTCAAACTGGTGACCCACGAGCCGTACAGCGTAATCTGCGGGTGAATGAGGACGGGCGAGACGTCGAACTCGACCTTGCTGCCCTCGCCGACGAAGGCGCACCGGCCCCACTGGCGGGTGCCCTTGAGCGCGAGGAGCCGGCCCGCCGGGGCGCCCGAACAATCGACGGTGGCCTCGCACCCCCGGCCGCCGGTCAGGTCGAGGACGGCCTCCAGAGCCTTGTCGTCGGCCCTCAGGGCGTGGTCCACCAGGCCCAACTCCTCGGCCAGGCGGATGCGGCCGTCGGCGATGTCGGTGCCGATGATGAGCGTGGCCCCGAGGGCCCGCCCCAGCATCGCCGCCGCCAGCCCCACCGGCCCCAGGCCCGTGATGAGCAGCCGGTCGGAACCGCACACGCCGATGCGCGTCAGGGCCTCCCAGGTGGTGCCGAAGCCGCAGGCGCACAGCGCGCCGTCGACGTAACTCAGGCCGTCGGGCAGGGGGATACAGGTGTTCTCCTCGGCCAGCAGGTACGGCGCATGGCCGCCGTCGCGCTGCCAGCCGTACGCCGCCCGAAAAGCGCTCTTACATGATATCATATAGCCATGTCGGCAATCCTCGCAGTTGCCGCAGCCCGAGATGTGGTAGATGACGACGCGGTCGCCGGCCTTGCGTTCCTTGCAGCCGGGGCCGACCTTCTCAATCTGGCCGCACGGCTCGTGGCCGGCGATGGTGCCGGGCTGGTACCCCTCGGGCCCCTTGCCGACGTGCTTGCGGTAGATGGCCCGGATGTCGCTGCCGCAGATGCTCGACGCCTTCATCTTGACGAGGACTTGCCCGGGGCCGGGCTCGGGAATCGCTTTCTCCGCAAACGCGACGGTGCTGTTGCCGGGGAGAATGACGCCGGTCATCCTGGCCATGGTCGGGCTCCTTTGCCGAAGGCGGGCCGCACGCTTCCGTGGACGGCGTTCGGACGCCTACTGTACGCGCGGGGCGACGCGAATCAAGCATTTCCGAAACTCCCTCTCCCTTGACGGGAGAGGGTTGGGGTGAGGGTGACGGGCCGTGCGAGGATCCCCCTCACCCTGCCCTCTCCCACCAGGGGAGAGGGATTGAAAGACCATCGTGCCGCATGGCCACCCGCCGGCCCGCAGTTTTTCGCGCGTTTTTCGCCGGCCGCGCGCACGCTGGCGCGCGCGGCGCCGCCCTCCGGCGACGCATCGCGACGCCCTTCACGAGCCCCCGAAACCCCGCGTTTCCGGCCCAAGAACGCGGATTCTGCCGACCCGTCACGGCACCGCGGGCCGGTCCCGACCGTCGCCGACAGCGGCCCGGTTTGACAGGGGACCGTTCATCGGTAGAGTTTCCTTCGGTCCCGCGGCGACGGCGCCTCGGCGGATGCGGTTTCATGCCTGGTTGCCGCGCGGCGGCCTTCGGCATACGCCTCCGTATGGACCAGGCCGCCGCGGTTCTCGGGGCTATGGCGAGCGTGATGGCCTGGGAAGGCCACCACGCGGAAGATGTAGGACCATTCTGGGCGGGGAGAGACCCAGCCTCTCGAAGGAGGACCTTGATGCATCGGACACTCACCTTGACCGTTCTGACCCTCGCGATGACGGCCGGGGCCGCGCTCGGCGACCTGGTCGACGACGCCGGAGGCCTCATCGACTGGGGCGTCACGCCGTTCACGCTGCCGAACCAGTCCGACACGTTCGACGGCACGCTGTGGCTGACCATCCAGAACGACTACGCGCCCATCGATTATCCGGGCGGCGTGGGGTACGAGCCCAGCCCGGGCGGCTCGAGCGGCGAGGTGTTCGACCTGGAGGAGATGTACGTCCGCGTCACCCCCAGCCAGATCGGCGTTCTGGTCGTCGCGAGCGCCGGGCCGGCCGCCGAGGTCTCCGGCAGCACGATATACCTGGGCGACCTGATGCTGGCGGCAGGCGGACACCTGTTCGGCATCGTCACCACCAGCGCCTCGCAGGGCCTGGCGCCGGGGTCCATCTATCGGCTGGACGGCGACGGCGACGTGGTCCAACTCCAGCCGGGCTCGCGCACGTACGCCGACAACACAAGCCTGCGGCCCAACGACTACGGGCCGGACGCCACGATTGCCGAGATCGCCGGCCCCTGGGCGGTCAGCGGCGGCATCGACCCCGGCCAACGCGTCGGCCTGGCCGACATCCAGACCGACACCTACGACTACGGCGGGGGGGAGGACGGCACGTTCCTGATCCAGTACCAGTTCGACCTGGCGGCCCTGGGCATCGGCCTGCCCGACACGTGGACCACGAAGATCACGTGGGGCTGCGGCAACGACGTGATTCGCGTCCAGGACGACATCCCGTTCGTGCCCGAACCCGCCACGTTCGGGCTGCTGGTGGTGGGCGTGGGGCTGTCGTATCTGGCGAAGCGCCGCCGGCGGCGGACCTGATCAGCCATCCACAGCGTCGGGGGCGGTCCGGCCCGCCACATCGGCCGGACGTTGCCCCCGTAGTCTGACCCGCGGGGGCGCGCTGGGGCGGCGCGCCTCCGCCCTTTTCGGCGCTAGAACGCCACCTCGAACACGAGCGCTTCCCACGGGTTCCAGTGGGCGCGGAGGACGTCGCCGGCGGGCAGGTCGTCGCCGGTCCGCAGGTTGCGGACGGCGCGGGCGGGGCGGGCCAGGCGAATCTCGACGTTGCCCGGTTCGCCGAAGGCCCCGCCGAGTTGACCGGCGCTGTCGACGGCCGCCTGCCGCGGCGGATTCTTGATGACGCACAGGACCGTCCGGTCGCCCTTGCTCCAGAAAAGTGTTTCGGCCATCGGGACAGGTTGGCCGCCGGCGAGGACGCGTGCCCGCGGCTCGAGGCCGGCGTCGTTCAAGAGGCCCGAGACGATGTCGCGCCAGGCCTGGCCGAACGCGCCCAGCCGCTCGCCCGCGTCGTTGTACGCTACCGGCGTCAGGTTCAGATACACCGCCCTGCCCTTGCCGACCTCGTGCGTGATGATCACGTCGGCCGAGCCGACGCGGGTGCCGGCGGCGGCGTCCGGGCCGGCCTGCGTGCCGCGCTCATACGCCACGATGCCGCGGTGCCGGAGGGCGCCGTTGTACGAGAGGCGCTGGAGAAACGGCTTGTTGTATTTTTCGCCGTCGATCTCGGCGATGGACGAGCCGTCGAGGTAGCCCTT
>JADHXV010000131.1 GCA_016782785.1 Planctomycetota bacterium
CGCTCCCTCAAGCGGCTCGCACTCGTACGTCAATCGAGTTCCGCTGGTCGGCTCGCCGGGGCCGAACACCACCATACCTATCTCATGGCGGAAGAAGATGGCCAAGCCCGCAAGAGGCAGAATGACCACCCCCATCACCACAACCGCCACGAGGACAACCACGATCCAGGCCGTACGGCTCATCGGAGGCTCCAGCGCCGCGTGAGCGGGCTACTTGGTTTCCCCAGATGCCTTTTCCTCGTCTTCGCCCTCGTCGCCGACGACCCGGCTGATGGCGTCGCGGCTGATGCGCACGCAGGCGCCGGTCTTGTCATCCACGCGCACGGCGACCTCGTCCTCGCCCACGTTCGTGACGACGCCGTGGATGCCGCCGATCGTCAACACGTGGTCGTTCTTCTTGAGGCTGCCGAGCATCTCTTTCTTGCGTCGCTCCGCGTCTTTCTGCTTCCTCTGCTGCGGCCGAATCAGCAGCAGGTAGAAGACCACCATGATGGCGCCAAACAGGGCCATGGTCTGCCATGAGCAGGGGGACTGCTGCTCCTGATCTTCGGCGGTCTGCGGCTGCGGTTCGACGGCCACGATGGCGTAGGTTTTCACGGTTCCGTCCTTTCAATGGCACGCGCCGGGCAAGCCCATGTCATTTCGACCGAGGGCCCGAAGGGCCCAGGTTGTCATTTCGACCGAGGCCTCGCTGCGCGAGGCCGAGCGGAGAAATCTCGGTGTTCGAACAGCGAGATTTCTCGACTTCGGCCCGCCTGCGGCGGGCCTCCGCTCGAAATGACAATGTGTGTCCCTGGCGGACCTCCGCTCTTTCGCTTCGCTCGCTCGGAATGACAGCGTGCATCGCCGGGACGTCGCCCCGGCCTACATTCTCCCCCTCGCCCCGCCCCCGTCCAGGGAGCGAGCGGTCCAAAGAGTCCTACTTGTAGTCAGTTCGGGCGTATCTGTCAAGTAAGGCCTGGGCGTCGTCGCGGAATCGGCCGGCCCGAATCGCCCCCCGCAGGCGGCCAAACAGCCGCGTGAAGAACCGCAAATTGTGGATGCTGACGAGAATCGGCCCCAGCATCTCGCCGGCCTGGAAGAAGTGGCGGACGGCCCCGCGGCTGAAGCCCCGGCACGCCGGGCAGTCGCACCCCGCCTCAATGGGGCCGACGTCGGTCCGGAACCGCTCGTTCCGTAGCCGCACCTGGCCGTCGAACGTGAAGGCCGAGGCGTTCCGGCCGTTGCGGGTCGGCAGGACGCAGTCGAAAAGGTCGATGCCGCGGGCCACCGCCGCCACCACGTCGCGCGGCTCGCCCACGCCCATGAGGTACCGGGGCTTCTCGGCCGGCAGGAGCGGGGCCGTGACATCCAGGACCCGGCACAGGTGCTCGTGCCCCTCGCCGACACTTACGCCGCCGACGGCGTAGCCGGGGAAGTCCATGTCCACCAGTTCGCGGGCGCAGCGCTGCCGCAGGTCCTCCTCGACGCCGCCCTGGACGATACCCCAGAGGGCCTGGTCCTTGCGCGCGTGGGCGGCCAGGCACCGGCGGGCCCAGGCCAGCGTCAGCCGGACGGCCTCCTCGACCTCCGGCCGCGGGCACGGGTACGGCGGGCAGACGTCCAGGGCCATGATGACATCGGCCCCCAGGGCGTTCTGGGCGGCCACGGCCGACTCGGGCGTCAGCGTGACCTCGGCCCCGTCGATGTGGCTGCGGAACGTGATGCCGTTGTCGGTCACCTGTCGGCGGTCGGCCAGGCTGAACACCTGGTACCCGCCGCTGTCGGTCAGGATGGGGCCGTCCCAGGCCATGACGGCGTGCAGGCCGCCCAGGTCGCGAATCACCTGCTCGCCCGGCCTCAGGACCAGGTGATACGTGTTCGCGAGGACCATCTGGACGCCGACGGCCCGCAGCGTGTCCGGCAGGACGCCCTTCACGGTGGCCCGCGTGCCGACGGGGATGAAGGCGGGCGTCTCGACCGCCCCGTGGGGAGTGGTCAGGCGCCCGAGACGCGGGCCGCGGTCGGCGTCGCCGGCGATCTTCTGCCAGGTGAATGATGCGCTTCGCATGCCGCCTTACCTGAAGAGACGCATCAGCACGGTGTCATTTCGACCGAGGGCGAGGCCGGCAGGCCGAAGCCCGAGTGGAGAAATCTCGCCTTTCCAGAACGGACAACGGAGAGATTCCTCGACTCGCCCTCCGGCGGCGGGCAAGCTTCGCTCGCTCGGAATGACAGCGGCCCATGTGGATTCAATACGCTCGCTCGAGCACCACGCCCGGGTAGTAGTACCTGAGGATCTGCTCGGCCGTCTGGCCGTGCGTCGCCAGGAACTGAGCCCCATATTGGCAGAGGCCGACGCCGTGGCCGAAGCCGCAGCCGTGAAGAAGGGCGATCGCGTCGCCGCGGTCCTCGATCCAGAACCACGTGCTGGGCACCTTGGAGGCGCCGACCAGGATCCGCCAGTCGGAGGCCCGGACCAGGACCGACTGCCCCTGGGCATCGACCACGCGGATGCGCGCGGCCCGGCCGTTCTCGCCGGTGCGCTCGGCCACCTCGACGCGGACCACCGGCCCGAGGGTCCGCAGGGCCGTCGTGCTCGACCCGTGCATGGCCTCGGTGATGTCGGCCTTCGAGAGGACCACCTCGTTCTTCCATCGGTACCGGGGCGATTGGCGGCAATACGTGCACCGGGTGCCACCGGCCAGCGGCGGGGGCGTCGCGCCGCCGAAGACCGTGCCGGCGGGCACCGTGTCGCCGCCGCACGTCGAGTGATAATACGCCGGCAACAGGACCGGCCGGCCGGCCAACTCGTAGGTGGCCACGATGCCCCAGGTATCGCGGACAGCCTGCCAGGTCTTCGCGGTCTCGGCGTCCAGGCCGCCGTAGACCTGGCTCATGGGCGTGTCGTACAGGTCGAAGTCGTAGCGGGTGCGGGAGTCTCGGCGGCCGAGGGCGTAGGTCCTGGCAGCCACGGCCTGGGCCTTGAACGCCTCCAGGTGCCAGGACCCGAGCAGTTCGCGCGCCAGGACGCCCGCCAGGTAGGCCTCCATCGGCAGAACGTTGACGAGTCGGACCTCGGCCTTCTTCGTGGGTAGAAGCCGCAAGAACCCCCGATACCCGCACCGTTTGCGGCCGGGCGTGCTGACGTAGATGGCGGCGTCGCCGGCCGGGTGCAGTTCCACGGGCCCGTCGGCGGTGGCGACGGCGCCGAACGCGATGCCGCCGCCGGCGGCCTGCACGCGGGTCCAGTCGAGCGTCTTGCCGGTGGCGATGTCGCCGTCGGCGCCCACGAGCCGCCACGGCCCCGCCACGGCCACGCTGACGGCGGGGGCGTCGTCGCCGATCTTGACGCGGACGAGCGGCACCTCCTTGGACATCCAGGGTTCCCGTGGCCGCTCGCACGCGCACCCGCTGAACGCCAGGACCACCAGGCCGACCGTCCAGACGGGGCGGGCGAGGCTCAGGACGCGTCCGATCGGCGTCCTCCAATCGCCGCGTGGTGGCCTTCCCAGGCCACCACGCCGGGAGCACCCAGGGGTTCCGCGGCGGCCTGGGAAGGCCGCCGCGCGGTTGCGCAACTGCCGCGGAGACCGAAGCGCCGTCATGGGCTCTCCTCCCGGTGGATGATCTCCCCGCCGCCCTCGCCGCGGTACAGGTGCTCGCGGGTCAGGCCGAACCGTTCCTGCTCGCTGAACAGGCACCCGCAGTACTGCTGGCGATAGAGGTTGCGGCGTTTGGCCTCCTGATGTCCGCGGTCGGCCAGGGGCCGCCAGTCCTCATAATGGAACCGCAGGCCGTGGGCCTCGGCCTCCTGGGTGCCGATGCGCCGGACGGCCTCGTGGTCCTGGTGGAGCGAGACGAGCAGCGTGGTGGTCATCGCCTCGAAGCCGCGCGCGGCCGCCAGGCGGGCCGTCTCGGCCAGCCGCAGCCGGTAGCACGCCAGGCACCGGTCGGGCCGGTCCCACGGGACGGCGTCCAGGAACCGCTTCGGGTCGTAGTCCAGGTCGACCAGCAGGTCAAGGCGTTCGGCGTCGGCCAGGACCTGGACGCTCTTGGCGCGCCGGCGAAACTCCCGGAGCGGCTGGATGTTCGGGTTATGGAAATAGAGGGCGAATGGCGCAAGGGCCCTCAGCGGCTCCAGGATGGCTGCCGCACATTCGCCGCAACACGCATGGGCCATCAGCGATGGGTTCAACGAACAGAAGTCCAAAGTCCAAAGTCAACGAACAGAAGTCCAAAGTCCAAGGCCCGCCCCGGCGTAGCCGAAGGCGAAGCCGGGTTCAGCCGGCAAGCGTCAGGCCGTATCGGCGGAGGACCTGCTTGACCTCGTTCAGGCTGGTCTCGCCGAAGTTCTTGCAGGCCAGGAGCCGCTCTTCGGTCAGGGCGGCGAGTTCGCCGAGCGCCTCGATGCCGAGTCGGTCGAGCGCCTTGCGGGCGCGGGCGCTGAGTTCAATGTCGGCAACGGAGATGGTCTCGGACGTGGTCCGTCCGGAGGGCGGCGGGGCCGACGGCGCCAGCGTCACCGACACGGGCCGGTGGTCGCGGTCCTCGGCCGCCATGCCCAGGTACAGATTCTTGGAGGTGAGCATGTCCTTGATTTCCTGGAGGCTTGTCTCGCCGAAGTTCTTGTACGAGAGGAGTTCCGGCTCGGTGTGCCGGATAAGTTCGCCGAGCGTCCGGATGTTCATCTTGCGGAGACAGTTGCGGCTGCGGACGCTGAGTTCGAAATCGGTGACGGGGATCTCGAGGACCTGGTTCCGCTTGTCGCGGCGGCGTTCGCTCTCCTCGTCGTAGAACATCGTCCGGGAGGCCTTGGCATCGCGCAGAAACAGCCGGGCCCGCGCGTGGTTGGGGTCCGCCTCCAGGACCCGGCGGTAACACTCGATGGCCTCATCGTAGCGGCCGGCGTCCTCGTACAGGACGCCGAGATTCACCAAGGCCCCCTCGTGAATGGGCGGCTGCTGGATGCACTGCTTGTAATAGTCGATGGCCAGGTCCTCCTGGCCGCGCAGGTCGTACAGGTAGGCCATGCGGAAGAGCGTGCCGCGATGGGCCGGTTCGAATTGCAGGGCCCGCTCGTAGGCGTCGAGGGCGTCCTCGTAGCGGCCCTGGGCCTCCCGCACCATGCCGCGATGGTAGTGATACCTCGCGGTGTCGGTTTCGCCGGCGGGGGTCTGCTCGAGGAGGCGTTCGGCTTCCTCGCTGCGTCCGGTCAGGCAAGCCTGTTCGATCTCGCTCCGTGTCTGTGGCACGACCGTCACCTCCCAAGAGTCGGTAGCATCTTGCTCGCGGCCGGCCCGCCCGTTGGGCTTTACGGCCAGGGCGGCGCAGCGGCCGCCGGAAAGGCAGTATTCTACCAGAGAAAACCGACTCTGCAACCCTTCTTGCATCTGAGTGGCACGTAGGCCGGGGCAGAGCCTCGGCATTCTATCCCGGTTTGCCGGGACTTCGTCCCGGCCTACACCCTTCTTGCGTCCGTCCGGGCGCGTTCCTCGGAGTCGCCTGGGCGGTGGCCGAAGGGGCCAAATGTTAAGGTGGGAAGACTGGCAAAGAGGGCGAACGATTTTCGCCGTGTTTCGCGCCGAAATTTTCTGGCCAAATCTTTCGCGCCGACGGCGAGAATGCGCATAACCCCTTGCTCCACAATAGGTTACGCCCATCAAACGTTTTCGCACACCCCCTCAAGGCGCACCTCTCATACGCCGATAGGACTGACGGACGGAGAGCGAGAACCGGCGCCCGACACGGCACCAATCAAGGAGTGTAACCCGGACACCGATTGGCCGACCCACGCCTTCAGAAACCGGGCGACACAGAAAGCGAGAGCAGAGGATGGCTCACGACGACCGTGAACTCATGAAACAGAATGTGGCCGGGGACTTGGCCTTCGGCCATCCGGCGCCGCCGCCCTTCGCCCAGGCTCCGGACATGGCCGAGACCGTCCGGTTCCTCGAGAAGGTCAGCCGCATGCCGGACATCCGGTTCGAAAAGGTCCAGCAGGTGCGCGACCTGATCGCCCGGGGCGACCTGGAAACCGAGGAACGGATCGACGGAACGGTCTCGCGGCTGATGGAGGAACTCGGCCTGTAGCCGGGACGGCTGCGGGCTCATTGTCTGGTAGGAGGTCCGAATCGCAGGACGTTGGCAGTCGGGCAGGGAGCCGGGACGGCGCGGGGCCGACCCGGCTCCGTTTTTTCTCTGCGCCGGGGCAAGCCCGGCGAACCGTCCCTCCCTACCCGGCCGACCAAGCCGGCCGGGCCACACGCCGTTTTTTTGCGACGTTTGGGGCCCATTCGCAGTATAATCTTGTAGCAGCGCGGTGGGTGCGCGCGGCGATTTGGTAGGCGCCGCGGGTGCACGCTGCCGATGCTCTAGATGGCCGTTACGCCTGAGGTTGCCGGGGGGCTGGACAACCCCGGCCACGAGAACGGAGGCAGGCCGATGAGACGGCGACACTTCCTGACACGTGGCGTGCTGCGTCCGATCGCGACAGTCGTGGGCGGCGGCGCGGGCCTGGAGATCATGCTGGCGGAGGCGTTCGCCGAGCCGCGCACGTGCGGCCCGCCGCCGCAGGCGAAGCCGCAGCGTCGGACGGCCGGCGAATCGCTGCCTCCGCTGCCCCTGCCGGCCACACCGCTTCGGCGGAGCGAGAAGAAGCGGCAGCCGAGCCCGCCGTCGCTCGTGGGCAAGGCCATTCTGGGCGACGTCAAGTGGATGGTCCAGGACGGCCAGCGGTTCGCCTACCGCGACTGGATGACCGACCCGGCCGACATCAAAAACCTGCTGGATTGGACGAACCAGCAGTTGCACATCCACTACCGGCCGGTGGATTCCGACCTTCAGCAGTTCTCGTTCAACCCGACGGAACTGCCCATCATGTATTTTACGGGTCACGATGCGTTCACCGTGCCCGACGCCGCCATCCCGAAACTGCGGCAGTTCGTGACCGACGGCGGCACGATCCTGGGCGACGCCTGCTGCGGCATGCCGGAGTTCGACAAGGCGTTCCGCACGCTGGCCAAGGCGATGTTCCCGGACCGCCCGCTCGAGGCGGTGACGCCCGACCACCCGCTCTACTCCGCGTTCTACCCGATTGCGGACGTGGAGGTCATGATCGAGGGCAAGGGCAAGGCCCGCCAGGCGCCGCCGCTCGAGGCCGTGTCCGTCGGCTGCCGGGCCGCCGTCATCTACACGGGTGGATACGACTGCTCGTGCGGATGGGACGGCCACACGCACGAGCACGGCAAACGCGTCCTGCCCGGCGACGCTCGCAAACTGGGCGCCAACATCCTCACTTACGCGCTGGCCACGTACGAACTGGGCCGGTTCCTCGCGACCGAACGCGTGTACCATCAGAAGGGCGAGCCCACACGCGACCAACTCGTCATCGCCCAGGTCATCCACGACGGAGACTGGGACACCCAGCCCTCGAGCCTGGCCTCGCTGCTGAAGCATCTGGCCGAGAACACCACCGTCGAGGTCCAGTTCAAGAAAGAGGACGTGGACCTGCGGCACGTGGACGCCTTTGCGCATCCGATTCTGTACATGACCGGGCACAGGGAGTTCCGCCTGTCGGACCAGGAGGTGGAGAACCTGCGGCGATACCTGTCGGCGGGCGGCGTGCTGATCGCCAACGCGTGCTGCGGCCGGGCAGGCTTCGACAAGGCGTTCCGCCGCGAAATCGCGCGGGTCCTGCCCCAGCAGAAACTGGATCGCCTGCCGCTGGAGCACCCGCTGTACCAGAGCGTGTTCCCGATCCGCCAGGTCGGCTACACGCCGCTCGTCCTGCACGAGCACCCGCAGCTGAGCCAGCCCACGCTGGAGGGCATCAGCCTGGAGAAACAGTTGCGGGTCATCTACAGCCCGTTCGGCCTGGTGAACGGCTGGTCGGGCGCGCCGAACCCGTACGCCCGCGACTACCAGAGCGACGACGCCCTGCGCCTGGGCATCAACATGCTGGTCTACTCGATGACGCACTAGGCACAAGCGCATTCCGCGCGGTGGGTCTCCTGACCCACCGCGCCGAGAACGCTGGTTTTGGCCTTACGCGGCGGGTCGGGAGACCCGCCGCGCGGGAAGTAGCGTTGTAGGACCAGATGCCGTTGTTGCCGCCGTTGCCTATTGCCCAATGCCTGATGCCTGACGTTGATGCCGAGTCTTCAGCCCGACGGAGGCCCCATTGTCCCACCGCACCCACTCCCCCGAAGAACTCAAGGTCATCGAGCAACTCGGGCAGGCCCGGAACCTGCTCCTCCAGGAAATCCATAAGGTCATCATCGGCCAGGACGAGGTCATCGAGCAGTTGCTGCTGGCGATGTTCTCTCGCGGCCACGTGCTGATGGTGGGCGTGCCCGGCCTGGCGAAGACCCTGCTCATCTCCACCATCGCCCAGGTCCTGAAACTGAAGTTCAACCGCATCCAGTTCACGCCCGACCTCATGCCGTCGGACATCACCGGCACCGACGTCATCGAGGAGGACCGGACGACCGGCAAGCGCCAGTTCCGCTTCATCCAGGG
>JADHXV010000132.1 GCA_016782785.1 Planctomycetota bacterium
CGCCGGCCCCGCCAGCACCGACCCCACCGGCGCCCCCAGCCCCTTCGAGAAACACACGCTGACGCTGTCGGCGTGCCGGGCGTACTCGGCCTCGCTCGTGCCCGACGCCACGGCCGCGTTCCACAGCCGGGCCCCGTCCAGGTGGACGCCCAGGCCGGCCTCGCGTGCCGCGGCCGCCACCTCGGCCATCTGGGCGACCGGCCAGACCGTTCCGCCGCCGCGGTTGTGCGTGTTCTCGATGCAGACCAACTTCGTCCGCGGGAAATGCTCGTTCTTCGGCCGAAGCGCCGCCCGGACCTGGTCGGCCGTGAAGAGGCCCCGCCGGCCCTCGATGAGCCGGCACATGACGCCCGCCAGGGCCGCCGGCGCGCCCGACTCATAGAAATACGAGTGGGCGTTCGCCTCCAGGATAATCTCGTCGCCCGGCTCGGTCCACGTCCGGATGGCCGCCTGGTTGGTCATCGTGCCGGAGGGCATGTAGACGGCGGCCTCCTTGCCGAGGACTTCGCAGGTGCGGGCCTCGAGGGCGTGGACCGTGGGGTCGTCGCCGAGGACGTCGTCGCCGACGTCGGCCTGGGCCATGGCCTGCCGCATGGCCGCCGTCGGCCGCGTGATCGTGTCGCTCCTGAGGTCGATCATCCGCCGTCCTTATCGCTTTGCCGAGCCGCATCCATAGGGGCACGGCCTGCCGTGCCCTCGACGTAGGCCGCGGCGTGCCGCGGCTGCGGAACGATGTCATTTCGAGCGGAGCGAAGCGGAGTCGAGAAATCTCGCTGTTCGCTCCCGCGGCGTGCCGCGGCTGGCGTGCCGCCTGCCCGTACGGGCCGGTCCACGGCCCCGCACACTTGCGGTTCCGATGCCGCCCGCGTATCGTAGAGGACCACAGCCGATGCCGGAGGTCAAGCGCCATGTCGAAGAAGGCCAAGCCGGACCTCTTGGCCGAGTACCTGGCCAAACGCGATTTCGCAAAGACGCCCGAGCCGACCGGCAAGAGCGGCAGCGGGGGCGGGCAAAGCCGCGGCGCAGGGCCCGGGGGCCGGCCCATCTTCGTGGTCCAGAAGCACCGGGCCCGCACCCTGCACTACGATTTCCGCCTGGAGGCCGGCGGCGTCCTGAAGTCCTGGGCCGTGCCCAAGGGGCCGTCGATGAACCCCAAGGACAAACGCCTGGCCGTGGCCGTCGAGGACCATCCCCTGGACTACGCCGGCTTCGAGGGCACCATCCCCGCCGACGAGTACGGGGCCGGGCCCGTCATCGTCTGGGACGCCGGCGTGTACCGGAACCTCATGGCCGAGAAGCCCGACGGCCCCGCCACCGTGGCCCAGGCCCTCGCCGCCGGCCACGTGGAGGTGTGCCTGGAGGGCGAGAAACTCCGCGGCAACTTCGCCCTGGTCCACACGAAGATGGGCGGCAGCGAGAAGAACTGGCTCCTCATCAAGATGCGCGACGCGGAGGCCGACGACGCCAAGGGCTCGCAAATCGCCGACGCCCGGCCGAACTCGGTCCTCTCCGGCCGCAGCATCGACGAGGTGGCCGACGCGGACGCCTGACGGGCGGGCTCGTTCCGCGTTCCGCATTCCGCATTCCCCGTTCCGCGTTCGATGGGGCTCCATATTGACGCGCCGGCCGGGCCGTGGTAGATTGGATGGTCGAACGGCCGCAGGCGCGGCGTCACGCCGCGGCACGGTGCATGGGTGACGCCAAGGATGGGTGGCTCGCACAATAACCCGCGGCACATCCGCGTACGGGGGTGGACCATGATCAAGCAGGGACGTAAGAAAGGGACCGTCCGGTTCGTCTACACGGCCGAGAACGGCGCCACCGACGTCAGCGTGGCCGGCGACTTCACCGCGTGGGAACCCGTCGGCATGAAGAAGCAGCGCGGCGGCACGTATGCCGTCACGCTGGAGGTGCCGCCCGGCTCGCACGAGTATCGCCTCGTCGTGGACGGCCTGTGGATGGCCGACCCCGACCACCACAACCGGGCCCCCAACCCGTTCGGCTCGGTCAACAGCGTGGTCGAGGTGACCTGACCCGGACAGCCGCAAGCCACAGGCTGCAAGTTTACCCGCCGGAGGCGGGCCACGAGCCGCAGGCTGCCACCGCAAGGGCCCACCCTGAGCGGCACCGGCGGTTTTGGGGCGATTTGGGGAGCAAGCCGAGGGTATCTGTGTGGTCATGCCCCCGGCCCGGCCCAGGGATTGGCTCCAGGCGATATATTCCAGAGCATATCAAACCCCGCCTTTCGGGCCGGTTTTGGGGCGATTTTGGGAGCAAATCGTCGTTTTTGAGGCCGCAAGAGGGCCCTGCCTGCCATAATGGCAGGAGAATTGCCCAAAAAGCGCGCTGAAACTTACCCCAAACTTACCCCGAATTTTCGGAAACTTTCGGAAATTTTCACCTTTTTTCGGCTTTTTTCGCCTTTTTCGCCGGGGCGATTATACGCTTTAGTAGCGATGGACTCGGCGGGAGAGTAACTGAGTGACTGAGTAGCGAAGTAACGCAGAGAAGGCCACAAGCGACGAGCGGCGAGCCACAAACTCCGAGCCACGAGCTGCGAGCCCACGGCTGCCGCCCCTGCGGGGCGGACGACACATCCGGGCCCGCACGAGATTCCGCGTACACGTGCCCTATCTCCTCCGTTCCGGCTTCGGCCCCGAATTAAGGTGCGTGTCACCAGAACTCGTCAAGAGGCAAGGGCAATCGCTCCGGGTGCGGGATTGGGGATATCGGGTTGAAGACAACCCGGGACAACGGCGGTAAGGCACACTCGTCGCCCCGACGGGGGCGGAGGGATGTAGCCGCGGGTGGAGCGACGGCCGCCGGAAGGCGGGCGGCGCGGAACCCGTGGAACGGATCGCGCTGGCGCGCGTCCGCCCCGGATGGGGCGGCGGAATCGCTCGCGCACCCCGTGTCTTTCCGGCGTGCCTTCGCCCCTCCGGGGCGAGAAGAAAGAGACCAGGCCGTTACGCGGTCACCCTGTGTCCACGGGTTTCGCGTCGCGGCCGCGGCGCGGCCTCGACGCTGCACCCGTGGCTACACGCCGCCGCCCCTTCGGGGCTTGCCGCGGCACGCCGCGGCCTAAGTTCGCCAGAAGAAGATGTCGGGTCTGTTGACCCGACCTACCGCTCGAAGGTCACCCCCGCACGCGGCTCGAAGGGCCGCGGCGCGGAATGCGCACGGGCGCGCCACGGCGTGCCCCTACGCCAGCGCGGCGATGCGGGCGAAGTCGTCTTTCAGGCTGCGGTACAGTTGGCCGTACTCGGGATAGAGGACGTCGTAGCGCCGGACGCGGGCGCGGGTGGGCCGGGTGGCCTGACGGGTCTGGATGGTGGCGTCGCAGGCCTCGGGGACGGAGGACCAGACGCCGGTGCCGACGCCCGCCAGCAGGGCCACGCCGTAAGCGGGTCCCTCTTCGCTGGAGACCGTCCAGACGGGCTGCTTGTAGATATCGGCCTGAAGCGCGCGCCAGAAACGGCTGCGGGCCCCGCCGCCGGCCACGCGGATCTCCTTCACGGGGACGCCCATCCCCTGGATGATCTCCAGGCAGTCGCGCATGGCGTAGGTGGCGCCTTCTAAGACGGCCCGGGCCATGTGGGCGCGGGTGTGCATGTTGGAGAGGCCGATCCAGGCGGCCCGGGCGTTGGGGTCGGCGTGCGGGGTGCGTTCGCCGGTCAGGTACGGGAGGAAGTAGAGGCCGTCGCTGCCGGGCGGGACGGCGGCGGCCTCGGCCGTGATAAGTTCGTACGGGTCGACCTTCTCGCGCTTCGCCTTGCGCACCAGGTCCTGGCACAGCGTGTTGCGGAACCACTGGAGGCTTCCTCCGGCGGCCAGGACCACGCCCATGACGTGCCATTTGCCCTCGACGGCGTGGCAGAAGGTGTGGACGCGGCCTTCGGGGTCGGTCTCGACGTGGTCGGCGTGGGCGAAGACGACGCCGCTGGTGCCGAGGGTGGCCGAGATGACGCCTCGGCGGACGATGCCGTTGCCGACGGCGCCGGCGGCCTGGTCGCCTCCGCCGCCGACGACGGGCGTGCCGACCGCCAGGCCTGTGGCCCGGGCGGCCGCAGCGGTGAGGCGGCCGGAAACCTCCTGCGACTCGTACACCTCGGGCAGCAGGGCGCGGTCAATCTGGAGGAGGCCGAGGAGTTTCGTGGACCAGCGTCGGCGCTTGACGTCGAGGAGCAGGGTGCCGGAGGCGTCGCTGACCTCGGTGGCGAACTCGCCCGTCAGGCGATAGCGGACGTAGTCCTTCGGCAGAAGGATTTTCGTGGTCCGGTCGTAGAGGCGCGGCTCGTGCTTTCGGACCCAGAGGATCTTGGGGGCGGTGAAGCCCGTGAGGGCGGGGTTCGAGACCATGCGGATAAGGGCCCGCCGGCCGCCGGCGGCCTGGGTGATGGCGTCGCACTCGGCCCCGGTCCGCTGGTCGTTCCAGAGGATGGCCCGGCGCAGCACCTTGCCGGACTTATCGAGAAAAACGCTTCCGTGCATCTGGCCCGAGAGGCCGAGGCCGGTGACGTCGGCGGCCTTCGCGCGGGCCTTCTTCAGGACCTGGCGGATGGATGTGACGGTGGCCTGCCACCAGTCCTCCGGGTCCTGTTCGCTCCAGGCGGGCCTGGGGGCGTAGGCGGGGTACTCGACGGTGACGGCGGCGGCGATGCGGCCGGCCGGGTCGACCAGCAGGGTCTTGGTGCCGCTGGTCCCGATGTCGATGCCGAGCAGGTAGCCCATGGCGACCTCCTTGCGGGGGCCGTCCGGGCGGCGGGACGGCCGGGTGCGTGGCGAGGGGGCGACGGACGGCGATCGCTACGGCGGCCGGGCGGAGGCACAGGAACCGGGGTCAGGCGAGGTCGGCGGGGCGCGGAGGCGGGACCTACTCGTCGCCCTCTTCCTCGTCGTCGTCGTCGTCGTCCCAGTCCTCGTCGTCGTCCCAGTCGTCGTCGAGGTCCTCGTCCTCTTCGTCGTCGAGGTCCTCGTCCTCATCGTCGTCGAGGTCGAGTTCATCGGGGTCGGCTACGGGGACGTCCTCGGCGTCGTCGGTCTCTCCGTCGAACACGTCTTTGTCTTCCACGGGAATGTCCTCCGGTTTGCTGGACTCGAGTTCCGCGATCAGTTCGGCCGCCTCGTCGGCAAGCGTCTCGGGCACGAGGACGGGGACGCCCGCGCCCAGATCGGGGATGCCGGCGACGGCGGCGCTTTCGCCCTCGACGACGGCGGGGATGCCGTGGGCCGCGAGTTCGCCGCGGTAGAGTTCGGCCTCGGCCATGTTGTCGGCGTGGACGAGGAGCACGAGTTCGGCGTAGTCGGCGCCCGGCGCCGGCGCGGGTGCGGCGGGCGTCGGCGCGGCGTCGGTTTCGGGCGGCGGCTGAGCATGACGACGACGGTGACGCGCGGGTGCCATCCCCGACCTCCCTGGTTCCCTCGCCCAAACGGGCGAAGTGTGCGCCGCGGCCCGGCAACTGTCAAGGGCAAAAACCGGACGAATGGCCGGTTCGGCGCCTTCTTTTTTTCCGGCACGGCACGCCGCGGCGCCGTTCGAGCGCGCCGTTGTTACCGAGCCGCGCCGCTACAGCCCCAGCGCCGCGGGGCCGATCTCGTCCATGCGGTAGCCGAGGCCCGGCCCGGTGAGCGAGGCGGTATAAGCGTAGCCGTCGCGGACCTGGGCCAGGCCGGGGTGGACGCGGGCGATGGCCGCGTTCGCGGCGGGGAAAAACTGCCGCGAGTTCGCCTCCACGCCCAGGATGGTGTGCGTGCGGGCCGCCAGGCCGACCGATTCGATAAGCGCCAGCGACGGGTTCGTCAGGTCCTGGACGGCGTAGGGGACGCCGGCGAGTTCGGCCATCGGCACGAAAAGCATGTCGGACGATAGACATTTGCATGATTTCAGCGCGATACCCGACCAGCCCAGGTCCATCGCCAAACGGAAATCGTCCGGCGCGGCCAGGCTTTCGTCGATCAGCACCGGCTTAAGCCGCGCGATCGGCCGCATGTCGAACCGGTGGGCCGACAGGTCGCGCTCGGTCGGCTGCTCGATGTAGAGAATATCGTCGAAGACCCGCGGGGCGACCTCGCGGACCTTCCGCAGGTACGCGACGATGTAGTCGGGCGCGGCGCACTGCTCGTTCGTGTCCGCCGTCAGGTGCGGCGAGGTCGGCAGGTCGCCCCGAAGGGCGGCGCGGACCTCGTGGTAGATGCGGCTGACCTCGAGCGTCCGGGCCACGTCCCACTCCAGGTCGGTGCCGCGGAGTTTGACCTTCAGGCAGAAGACGCCGTCGCGCTCGATCCAGGCGTCCAGCGAGTTCGGAACGCCGTCGTCCGGCGCGTCGCGCGGCACGTCGGCCCGGCGAAGCACGTCCAGCCCGCCCACCAGGTGGAAGACCGGCAGCCGCGGCGCGTAGTCCTGGCGCAAGAACTGCGACGGGTACACGCCGCGGAAGCCGTCTCCGAGATATCGAGACAGGTCGAAGCCCATCGTTTCGGGCCCCATGCCGCGGTAGGCGTCGATGCCGGCCGCATGGCCGAAGGCGTCGTGGACGGCGTGGTCGACGATGCTGGCGACAACGAGGGCCGCGAGGTGCGGCATCGCGTCGTCGGGCGTGTGGCGTGCGGCGGCGTCGGCGGCCAGGCGCTCCAGGTCGGCCTCGGTCTCGTGAAAGATGGCGACGGGGTGGTCGAACGCGGTGAAGCCGGCGACGCAGGCGGCGTAGGCGCGGAAGAGGTCGGCCATGGCCCGCTCGCGGGCCTCGTGCGGGGCCTTCGACACGGGCCACGCCCAGAGGTCCATCAGGAACATGGCGCCCCAGCCGACGCCCACGCCGCCCGCCCGGTTCTCGGCCGTCACCTTGGCGTACCCGATGGCGGTCTTCTCGACGACCACGGCGCCGAACTTGAGCGGCGTCCTGGCCGCCACCGGGACGATGAACGTTTCGACCTGGCGGATGCGGATGTCGGTGTCGGGCATGGCGCCGCCTTTCGTGCGCGGGACGGCGCCTGTTCTAACGGCGGCGGGCGGAGGCGTCAAGCGCCGGGTGCGCCGCGACGCGCGACCGTGGCGACGCGCGGCGCCGTTCGAGCCGGGTGTTTGAGCATGTCATCTCGACCGAGACGCCGGCCTCGCGCCAGCGAGGCCGGCAGCGAGCGGAGAGATCTCGTCGTTCGAAGCGCCTGAACAGCGAGATTTCTCCGCTCGGCCTCGCTGCGCGAGGCCTCGGTCGAAATGACATACGGGGCACCGGTCGCGGCTCGAAAGGCGGCGCGTGTGGCCCGGCCGGCTTGTCCGGCCGGGTAGGCGCGGCGGGTCAGGAGACCCGCCGCGCGGAATGCGACCTTCCGGTCGCGGCTCGAAAGACCACCCGCGCGAGAACTTACGCCTTCGCCAGGGCGGCGTCGATGTCGGCCTGCGGCGTGCTGATGGGCGCCAGGCCGAACTGCTCGACCAGGGCCGTCAGGACCGGGTCGGTCACAAACGCCGGCAGGCTGGGCCCGAGTTTGATGTTCTCGACGCCCAGCGACAGCAGCGTCAGCAGGATCGCCACGGCCTTCTGCTCGTACCACGAGAGGATGAGCGTCAGCGGCAGGTCGTTGACGCCGCAGTCGAACGCCTCGGCCAGGGCCAGGGCGATGCGGATGGCCGAGTACGCGTCGTTGCACTGGCCCACGTCGAGCAGCCGCGGCAGGCCGCCGATCGTGCCGAAGTCCAACTTGTTGAACCGGTACTTGCCGCAGGCCAGCGTCAGGATGGCGCAGTCGTCGGGGACGGCCTGGGCGAGGTCGGTGTAGTAATTGCGTCCGGGCTTGGCGCCGTCGCAGCCGCCGATGAGGAAGAAGTGGCGCAAGGCGCCGCTCTTGACGGCCTCGACAACCTTGTCGGCCACGCCCAGGACGGCGTTTCGGCCGAAGCCGACGGTGATGGTCTTCTCGGGCTCGTCGGCCGGGAAGCCGGGGGCCGCCAGTGCCGCCTCGATGACGGGCGTAAAATCCTTCGTGCCGTCCGGCCCGGCCTCGATATGCACAACGCCCGGCCACGCCACGAGGCCGGTGGTGAAGATGCGGCCCTTGTAGGCGTCCTTGGGCTGCTGGATGCAGTTGGTGGTCATGAGGATGGCCCCGGGGAAGGCGTCGAACTCCTTGCGCTGCTCCTGCCAGGCCCCGCCGTAGTTGCCCACCAGATGCGGGTACTTCTTGAGTTCCGGGTATCCGTGGGCGGGGAGCATCTCGCCGTGCGTATAAATGTGGATGCCTGTGCCCTTGGTCTGCTCCAGGAGTTGCTTCAGGTCCTCCAGGTCGTGGCCCGAGACGGCGATGCACTTGCCCGCCACGGGCGTCACGCGGACGGCCGTCGGCTGCGGGTGCCCGAAGGTGGAGGTGTGGGCCTCGTCCAGCAGTTCCATGACGCGGTAGTTCAGCTGGCCGGCCTTCAGCGCCAGGCCCTTGAGGGTGCCGATG
>JADHXV010000133.1 GCA_016782785.1 Planctomycetota bacterium
AACCGAGAGGAAGTTTACCAGGTTATTTGCACGGGGAGCCAGAAAACACGCCACAAATCCGGTGGCCTTTTGCTTAACGCCGGCCCGGGCCAGGAGGATGGCTCGGGCCGGCGTCGTTTTGGCCAACGGGGCGAAGGATCCCGCGAATCCAGTCTGATGCCAGCTTCCCTCTCAAATCCCAAGAGGAAACCCACGCGGTCGAATCCTGGGCGCCCGGGGCCGTGACGGCCTCTCAGCCTCTCTCTTTTGGTGCGCCAGGCGGGTCCTGTAGTTAACGCCGGGGCGGGCGGCCTACTGGAATTTCCCGCCGCAGAGGCGCGCCGATTCCCGAGGCTGTTAACTGGTAACCGCGGCGACCCGCGCGCCCGGGCCAGGGGTCCTCTCTGATGGTCCTCGGCGGGTGTTTGGGGCCTGTGGCGACGCGAAATGCTGTCCATTCTGTCCGCTTTCCGAAGGGCAGAAAACCCCTAACCTTTTGCCCTCGCAAGACTTACGGTTGTCCGCCGCACGGGTCGCGGACAGCCAAGGCGGATCGGGAAAGTGGGCTCCCCGCGCGAGCACATGTCGGTTTTCAGGGACAAGAACGACCGTGCCCGTGACGGCGACCTGCAATGGGTTGGGGCGCATTCGTCAGATTCCCGTGTTCCGGACGGGCGGTTCTTCTTGGTCGTAGCGTATAATATGATGACGTGCGAGAAAAGCACCGATGGAGGTACAGGTCATGTGCGATTCAGGCGGTTGTCTGGACGACGAATCTGACGCCGAGCAGGGCGGCGTGAGGCCCGAGGCGAATGACCCGCGGTGGCGCGATCTGAAACGCCGAGTGGGCGACGTTGCCAGGAAGTACGCCGAGCGTAAATACGCCGGCGCTGCTCGCCCATCGATCTGGGTTAAGGTGAGGCTGCGCCGAAATGCTGGCGAAGCCACTGGCGAGTATCCGCTCACCTGCGCTTCCTCCTGTGAGTGTTCCGTCGAAGGCCCCCCTGCCGAGCAAGGTGACCGGTCTCACGCCGATGGGGTGGTGAGCCTGCTTGAGGACTTGGGCATTCGCGAGTTCGAGGCGGAGGTCGTCTTGTGCCGGGACGAGCGGCCACCCTTCTCCGGGTACAAGATTTATCGCTTGACCTTCCAGGAGGTGAGCCTATAATTCAACGGACAAATTAGTGTGACGACGCGCGCCGGCGACGACGGGCGTCTTTGAGCGTTCCGGAAGTGGGCGCTCGGACCGAAAGGTCTGGGCGCCTTTTTCTTTTTAAGCCCCCAGACGCAAGAGCGTTGGAGGTGCCCATGTTTCTGCAGCGAATCTTGATCGGCCGTGTCAATCCAGCCCCTCACAACCCCCGCAAAGACCTGCAACCAGGCGATCCCGAGCATCAGAAACTCCGCCGCAACGTGGACGAATTCGGCCTCGTTGAAGGGAAGCCAAGGTGAGAGTTCAATTTCGAAGTATCGAGATGATCCGGCCTTACGGGGGCAACCCGCGAGTGAACGACCAGGCGGTCGACGCTGTGGCGGCCAGCATCCGGGAGTTCGGGTTCCGCCAGCCCATCGTCGTGGACGCCGATGGCGTCATCGTCGTCGGCCATACCCGATGGAAGGCCGCCAAGAAGCTGGGCCTCAAGCAGGTGCCGGTCCACGTCGCCACGGACCTGACGCCCGCGCAGGTGAAGGCCTACCGCATCGCGGACAACAAGACCGCCGACCTCGCCGAGTGGGACTTCGACCTGCTGCCCATCGAGCTGAAGGATCTCCAGGCCGCGGACTTCGACCTCGGCCTGCTGGGGTTCGACGCCGACGAACTGGCCAAGATTCTCGACCCGGACGGCACGCAGGGCCTGTGCGACCCGGACGATGTGCCGGAGCCGCCGGACGAGCCGGTCACGCAGCCGGGCGACCTGTGGGCCCTCGGCGAGCACCGTCTCGTCTGCGGCGACGCGGGCAAGACCGAAGATGTGGATCGGCTTCTCGCGGGCGCCCGCGTCCACGTCGTGAACACTGACCCGCCGTACAACGTCCGCGTCGAGCCGAGGAGCAGCACGGCCATCGCCGCCGGTCAGAGTTCGTACCCGGACCTCTCGCGCAAGATGCACCACCAGGGCTTCGACGTCGCGCGCGGCGTCACGGACCCGTCGAAGGCGCGGGCCAAGATGCGACCGAAGGACCGACCCCTGGCGAACGATTTTCTGAGCGACGAAGAGTTCAATCGCCTCCTTCGGGCCTGGTTCGGCCAGATCGGCCGCGTCCTCGTACCCGGACGCTGCTTTTTCATTTGGGGAGGATATGCAAATATCGGCAACTATCCGCCAGCCCTGAAGGAATGCGGCCTGTACTTCAGCCAGGGCATCGTGTGGGACAAGGAACACCCGGTCCTGACGCGCAAGGACTTCATGGGGGCCTTTGAACTGGCGTTCTATGGATGGCGGGAAGGCGCTGGCCATCACTTCTTCGGCCCGAACAACGCCACCGACCTTTGGCACGTGAAGAAGATACCGCCACAGCAGATGGAGCACTTGACTTCTAAGCCAGCAGAACTCGCCGTCCGGGCCATCCAGTACTCCAGCCGGCCGGGCGAGAACGTCATGGATCTCTTCGGCGGCTCGGGCTCCACGCTCATCGGCTGCGAGCAGACGGGCCGGCGCGCATTCCTTATGGAGATTGACTCGATGTATTGCGATGTCATCGCCGACCGCTTCCAGCGGTTCTCCGGCAAATCCGCCATCCTGGAGCGCACGGGCACGTCGCCGCTGCCCATGAAGCCCCGCGAGGAGAACATGCGGTGACATACCACATCGAACCCATCCCGCGAAGTCTGATGGCCGCGTTCGTCGCGGCCCACCACTACGCCGTGCGCGTTCCGCCGCACTGCCTGCTCTCGCTGGGCTGCTTCAGCGGCGGGAACCTGGTCGGTGTAGCGTCGTGGGGCTACGGCGTCCGGCCGAGGCACACCATCCAGCGGCTCTTTCCCTCGCTCACGACGGCCGACTACTTCGAACTCAACCGCCTCTGCATGCTCGACTCCGAGCCGCGCAACGGCGAGAGCCGGTTCCTCAGGCTCTGCCGCGAGTTCATCCGGCGCGAGGAACCGCGCCGCATCGTCCTTTTCACATGGGCTGATGGCATGCGCGGCAAGCCCGGCTACGTCTACCAGGGCGACAACTGGCTCTACGGCGGATTCATATGCACCGAGTTCTATATCACGGCCGAGAACGAGGTGGTCCACCCGCGCCAGGTCATCACGCGCTGCGGCCGGCGCGACCGCGCGTTTACGCGGAGCGTGGGCCTGAGGCGGGTCCGCGGCCGGCAGTTCCGTTACGTGCACTTCCTGTGCGGCCACGCGATTCGGAAGCGGCTGCTGCGCGAGTCGCCGTTCCGCTGGGGCCGGGAGTACCCGAAGATGCTGGATTGCGTCTGGACGTTCGAGGACGGCGGCCAGTTGCGAGCGGGGGAGGGCTCAAGGGAGAGCCGGGAACCGCCCAGGTTCCAGGGGTCGGGTCAGTTCCGACACCCCGCTCCACTTCTCGCCCAGACTCAGGCCGGAGAGGCGCCCGGGCGTGTTGCGCCCGGGCGCATGGGGGAGGAGAATTGATGCTACGCGAGCGGCGTGACCTCAAAATCCCACGCCCACACGGTGCCGTCCTTGTGCTGGGCGTCCTTGGGTGTCTGGCCGCTGGTCACCTCGACGCGGTAGAGCCACCAGCCGACCCTGCCTTGGCCGTGGTCCGGCTCGGCCTTGCGGATGATGGCGTCGCACTCCTCGACGAAGTGTTCGCTGCGGACGTGGACACGGGTGCCGTTAGGCAGCCGCGGTGGGCGTGTCCTGGTGCGCTTCATGACCTATGCCTCCTTCCTTGCGGCGTCCGCGAGGTCGAAGTAGCCCCGCAGCGCTTGGACCTTGCCGTCGCGCGTCTCGTTCATCTTGGCGCGGCGGAAGCGGCTCGCCTTGCCCTGCTTCTCAATGTGACGAAGGAGGGCCGAGTAGAGCGTGGCCTCGGGCGTCTGGCCCTTCGTGTGCCAGAGGCCCTTCTTGAGGGCCGCCTCGACGATGGCCTTGCACTGCATCGGGTGTCCCGCCTCGGCGAGGACCTTCGCGGCGGCGTCGAGGCAGCCGCCCTTGCGCTCGCCCTTCGGCCTGGCGGCCTTGGCCTTCTTCGCCGTGCGGCCTTCCTCGGCGGCCTTGACGGCGGCGTCGAGTTCCGGATCCGGCTGGCCGGCCTTCTCGGCCGCCTCCTTCCGCCACGTCTCGACCTTGGCCTGCTTCGTGGCCTTGGCCTCGGGTGCTACGACGACGGGGATGCCCAGGACCTTCGAGATGTCCTTGGCGGCGCTCTCGAGCGCGGCCTTCGACGTCACCGCAGGCCCTCGCAGGCGCTGAGCGCTCTTGATGCGAACCTTCTTCTTCGTCGCCAGGTTCGTCGCGTCCCACCCGCCGAACCGGCTCTCGCCGTCGATGCGGACCTGGACGACCTTCTCCGACACCTTCGCCAGGTACGTCCCACCCACCTTCACCTTGTGCTTCTTCATGGCTCGACTCCTTTCAGTTGTGCGGCTCTAGTCTCCGGCCGCCGGTTCATACCGCATACCGCAGTTGCTGCACTTCACCTTGCCGTCCTTCTGCCAGACCAGGTTGTCCTGGCGGCGCTCGCCGCACCGCGGGCAGGCGCTTGCCGCGTCCACCAGTTCCGCCAGGAGCGGCTCGAGCGCCTCGCGGATGTACTTGGCGTCCACCGACGTGGCGTGGTCCAAGCCCGCCGCCATGTCCTGGACGACGCCCTCGAGGCCGTCGAGGTCGGCATCGAGGAGCCGCTCGACCGCCCGGCACTCGGCCCAGACCTCGTGGAGCGCGGCCACCGCCGCCCGCACGTGCGGCAGGACCGTTGCTGCCTGCTCCTTCGTGACCGTCGCCTTCTTCGCCTTCGTGCTCATTGCGAGGCTCCTTCTTCTCCTCCGAAGTCTGGACCCGTTCCGGGGAAGTCTGGACCCGTTCCGGGGCGGTGGTTTTCGCGTCGTCGCTTCATCCTCGGCTCCTTTCGCGTTCCGCCATTCCATGTAGATCAGGGCATGGTTTCGGCCCGGATGCAAGGCAAACCGGCGGAATTCCGAAGATCCTTCTTCGCCGTAACCGGCGCCCCGGGCCAGAATTGCGGCAACGGCGAAAGATAGGTGGGGGAATTCGTGAGCGGGGTCATGACCGGTGACGGACACGAGCCCGGATCCGGGCGGGCGCCTGCGAGCCGTGGCCCTGCGGCGGGCGAGGGCCGGGGCGACGCCGCGCTCGCCGAGCGATACGGCCGGCCGGTGGAGGGTCAGGCATGAGCGGACCGAACTGCGATGAGAAGCCCGGCGCCTCTGCCGAGAGCCCGGACCGCCGTCTATCGGTCCTGGATCTCATCCGCAGGATCCGCTCCGGCGATATCGCCTCAGAGGGTCTGGACAAGGACTCCCGCCAGCGCTGCGTCGAGCATCTGACGGCCGAGGGGTATTCGCCTTTGGAGATCGCGGAGATCCTCAAGGTCTCGGATCGGACGGTCCGGCGGGACCGTAAAGCGATTTGCGAGGCCCATGCGGTTCAGCGGGACCCGCGGCTGGTTGAGGAGATGGTCGGACGCCTCGTACAGCGCGCCGACACGGCGGTGGAACGGATCAGCCGGGCCGTGCGGGGCAAGGAGGTCAAACCCGTTGACCGGATCGAAGCCGAGACGGCGTGTTGGAGGATTCTGAAGGAACTCGTGGAATGCCTCCAGCGGCTCGGCTACTTGCCCACCGCGGCCGTGCAGGTGCGTGGGGATCTCAGGCACAGTTTCTCGGTCGAACTTCCCTCCGTCGCGGACCTTCAGGCGGAGGCGGAACGGTTGGAGGCGATCGGGCGTCACAGCGGCGCCCCGAGCGATACGCTGGTCCGCATCGGGCGGATACAGCAGACGCTCCGTCTGTTGACGGCAGCGGAGCAGGTGGAAGTCTTAGGTCAGGAACTTGAGGGGGGACCAAACGATGAACCCCAAACATAATGCCAAGGCCCTGCGCCAGGCGGCGGCCGAACTTATCGCCCGGGAGCGACGTGACCTGTGTCAGGACTCGATTCTGAAGTTCGGGCAGGCGTATTTGCCCCACTACTTCACGGTGCCGCCCTCGCCCCTACATGAGGAACTGGACATGTGGCTCGTCGAGGCCTCGGAGACGCGGGACGCCCGGCTCGCCGTGGCCGCCCCGCGCGTCCACGCCAAGAGCACCCTGGTGAGCCTGGCCTGCGTGCTCTGGTCGGTGTGCTACAACCGCGAGCCGTACGTCATCCTCGTCTCGGACACGGCGGGACAGGCGGAGCTCCTGCTTGCCGCCGTCAAAAGGGAACTCGAAGATAACCCGAGGCTCCTGGCCGACTTTCCGGGCGTGTGCGAGCCGCCGGGCTCCACTCCCGGTCCGCCCCGCTGGCGGCAGGACGAAATCGTCACCCGCAATAACATCCGGATCACCGCGCTGGGGGCCGGCCAGAAGATCCGGGGGCGGCGACACGAGGAGCATCGGCCGAGCCTCATCATTCTCGACGACGTGGAGAACGAGGAGGGCGTCCGCTCGGCCGACCAGCGCGACAAACTCCGCGACTGGTTCACGAGGGCCGTGCTCAACGCGGGCGATCACCGGACCAACGTGGTCGTCGTCGGCACGATCCTGCACTACAACTCGGTCCTGGCCAATCTGGTCGACCCGCGCAAGGGCGTCGGCTGGGCGGGGTACAAGTACCAGGCCATTGAGGCGTGGTCCGCTCGCCCGGAGCTGTGGGACCGGTGGGAACGGCTCTACAATAGTATCGATTCATGCGACGGCGCCGCCGGTCCGGAGGCGGCCCGCGCCTTTTTTGAGGCGAGGAAGGCCGAGATGCTCGAGGGCGCGCGGGTCCTGTGGCGGGAGCGGGAGGGGGAGGACTATTACGGCCTGATGAAGCAGCGGATCATCCTCGGCCGGGCCGCCTTCGACTCCGAGAAACAGAATGAGCCCATCAACCCCGAGGATCGCCTTTTTCGTGAAAGCGATTTTCAGTTCTGGGATTCGGATGGCACAACCGAGGAACAACTCCTTCAATCTCTCCGGGGCCACTGCCGGATCATCGGCGCCTGCGACCCGAGCCTGGGCAAGGCCGGCAAAGGGCGTGACGATTCCGCCATCATCACGCTGGCGCGAAACACGAGCACCGGGACGCTCTATGTCCTCGATGCCGATATCCGGCGCCGCCTGCCGGACAACCTGGTGGAGGCCATCCTCGCCTACCAGACCCGGCGAAAGTGCGCCGTCTTCGGGATCGAGAGCAACCAGTTTCAGAGCCTCCTGGCCGGCGAACTGCGGCGCCGTGGGAATGCACAGGGAGTCTATCCCCGGACCAAGGAAATCAACCATACATCCGACAAACTCGGCCGGATCCAATCGCTGCAGCCGCTCGTGGCGTCAGGCACCATCCGGTTCAGCCGGAGGCACCAGACGCTTCTGGATCAGTTGCGGCAGTTCCCCAAGGGTAACCATGACGACGGTCCGGATGCCCTCGAGATGGCCGTCTCGTTGGCCACGGCCGGGGGAGCCTCCCTGCACGGGAGCCAACTCTACCTCCCCCTCATCGGCAGCGACCCGGTCTGGCCCGGGCCCGAGTGGATACCTTATCACGGCCCCTTCTCCGGTTGGCCGATGCGCTGAGGCGCGGGCGGGACCGCCGCCCCCGTCGTCCTTCGGCCCGGCCGAACGCGTCGCCGGGTGTTGAGGGAACGCCAGAGGGTGACTTGCCGGTCCCAATCGGGTTCGGCGCTGATCCGGCGGAGCTGGTGTTCCGTCAGGGACGCGCGCGCCCCGTCCGCGCCGGTCAGGATGGATTCCTGGATGGCGGGGGCCAGCCAGCACAGGCGGGTGAGCTGGGCGATGCGGGCCCGCGACAGTCCCAGACGCCGGGCGACGGCGGCGTAGTCTTTGGCCCGCCCTTCCTGAACAAGGCCCTCGATCTGGTGCGCCAGGGCCAGAAGCGCGGCCGCCCGAGGCGGTTGAGGCGGCGGCTCGGTTTGGCTCGATCGGCCGTTCCGGCGGGTGTTGAGGTCCGCGGTCATCTCCACGTGGATCGTTTCGGGTAAGGCCGAGGTGTTTGGCGGCGGCTTCCCAGGACCATCCTCGGCCATCTCCGCCGCCATCAGCGCTAACCCTTTTCCGCTGAGCGTAAGGCCGAGGGTTCCCGCCCGGCCGCCATAGTCCACCCCGTCAAGCAACGTGCGGAGGATCCGGGCCTGTTCGGCCGGGAACACCAGGTCCCAATTCGGTCCCAAGGCCGAGAGGGCCTGCTGCAGTATTGGGTCGTAGCCCTTGACTTCCGTGGCATCCGTCCCCGCCAGTTTGCGCAGCCGCTCCGGATCGGCCGCGAGGCCGCGCAGCGCGTCGACCACGGCCTTCTCGATGGCCGGCGCGCTCACGGACCGGG
>JADHXV010000134.1 GCA_016782785.1 Planctomycetota bacterium
CTGGTATCCCCACCACGTGCCGCAGCGGCCGACGCCCGTCTGGACCTCGTCCACGAGGAGCAGCATGCCGCGCTGGTCGCACAGGTCGCGAAGCGCCCGGAGCCACTCCGGGTCGGCCAGGTTGACGCCGCCCTCGCCCTGGACGACCTCCAGGAGGACGGCGCAGGTTTCCTCGTCGGCCAGGCGCTCGACGGCCTCGATGTCGTTCAGCGGGGCGTACATGAAGCCGGGCACGAGCGGCTGAAAGCCCTGGTGGTACTTCGGCTGGGCGGTGGCGGTGATGGCGGCGAACGTCCGGCCGTGGAACCCGTTCTCGAAGGTGATGATCTTGTACTTGCCCGGGGGCGTGGCCAGGCGGGCCAGTTTGATGGCCGCCTCGTTCGCCTCGGCACCGGAGTTGCAGAAGAACGTCTTGCCGCCGAACCCCGTCTCGGCGATCCACTGGGCCAGGCGTCCCTGCGGCTCGGTGTACCAGGTGTTGGGCATGTAGAGGAGGCGGCCGGCCTGCTCGGCGATGGCCTGCACCAGCCGCGGATGGCAATGCCCCACGCCCGTGACGGCCCAGCCGCTGAAGAGGTCCAGGTACCGCTTGCCGTCGGCGTCCCAGATATACGGCCCTTCGCCGCGGACGGCCACCTTCGGCAGCCGCGGGTAGTTGCCGATGACGAACCGGTTGAACCGGTCGATGGTCTCCTGGGTGGGGGCGGGTTGGTAGTCGGTGGTCATGGTTTATCTCTCCGTCGAGCCCCGACCGTAAGGTCGGGGGTACGTACGCATGGCGATACGATCATCGCGCCGCGGCTCGAACGTACCCCGCCGCTCCCGCGGCGGGCTCGTAGACGCTACGGCATTTCGCCGACGACCCGCCGGCAGCGGTCGCACAGGTCCGCGGGCTCGGCCTGGCCGACGTCGGCGCGGAAGTTCCAGCACCGCTCGCACCGCGTGTACGTCTGCGGCAGGAGGACGGCCGAGGCGAACCGCTCGACGTCGGCGTCGGCCGCCGCCACGCGCTCGCCCTCCAAGCCTGCCACACCCTCCGGCGCCACAAGCGCCAGTTCCGAGAGGAGCAGCAGGTCGGCCAGCCGCGCCTCGCCGACCTCCTTGAGGCGAGCGAGTTCCTGGGCGTCCGTCACCGCCAGGGCCACCCGGGCCTCGGTGTGTTTGTCGAACCGGCCGTCGGCGCGGAACCGTTCGAGCAGGGCGTAGGCGTCGCGGCGGACCTCCTGGAGCCAGTCCCACTCGGCCAGCAGGTCCTCGTCCAGGACGTTCGGGTCGACCTGCGGCCACCGGGCCAGATGGACGCTGGGTTCGCGCTCGCCCTTGGCGGGGGCGGGCAGGTGGCCCCAGGCCTCCTCGGCCGTGTGGCACAGGATGGGCGCTACGAGGCGCACCAGCACCTCGGCCGCCCGCGCGAGGGCCGTCTGGGCGCTCCGCCGCCGCGGCCAGTCCGGCCCGTCGCAATACAGCCGGTCCTTCTGCACGTCCAGGTAGAACGCGCTCAGGTCGTTCGCGCAGAACAGGTGCACCAACTGGTACACGCGATGGAACTGGAACGCCTCCATCTGGGCCGTCACGTCGGCCACGAGTTTTTCGGTCCGCGCCAGCAGCCAGCGGTCGATCGGCTCCAGGTCGCCCGTCTTCACGGTGTGCCGCGAGGCGTCGAAGTCCGCCAGGTTCCCCAGGAGGAACCGCACGGTGTTCCGGATCTTGCGGTAGGCGTCCTGGAGGTTCGCGATGAGGTGGTCCGAGGCGCGGATGTCGTACGAGTAGTCCACGCTGGAGACCCACAGGCGGACCACGTCGGTCCCCAGGCGGTTGACCTCGTCCAGCACGCTGACGGTGTTGCCGAGGCTCTTCGACATCTTCCGCCCCTCTTCGTCCACCACGAAGCCGTGCGTGACGCACGTGCGGAACGGCGGCTGCCCGCGGGCCACCACGCCCATGATCAGACTCGACTGGAACCACCCGCGGTGCTGGTCCGAGCCTTCCAGGTACAGGTCCACCGGAATGTCGAACCCCTCGGCCTCGCAGGCGCCGGCCCAGGAGATGCCGGAATCGAGCCAGACGTCGAAGACGTCGGTCTCCTTGCGCCAGTCTTTGGCCCCGCACTCCGGGCAGGCGGGCACCTCGCCGAAGACGTCGGCGACCGCCGCCTCGTACCACGCCCCGGAACCGTGCCGGCCGTAGTAGCGCCCGGCCGCCCGCATCATGTCGCCCGTCAGCAGGGCGTGGCCGCAGGCCGTGCAGTGGAGGGCGGGAATCGGCACGTCCCACACCTTCTGCCGGCTGATGCACCAGTCGGGCCGGGTCTCGATCATCGCCCGGATGCGCGACTCGCTCCACGCCGGCACCCACTGGACGCCGCCCACCGCCTCCAGCGCCTGGTGTCGCAGGCTCTTGCCCAGGTCGGCGTTGTCCAGCGTGACGAACCACTGCTCGGTGGCCCGGAAGATGACCGGCTCGTGGCACCGCCAGCAGTGCGGGTACCGGTGCATGTGGCCCGCGCTGTGGCGGACCAGGTGGCCGGTCTCTTCCAGATGCGCGACGATGAGGGGGTTGGCCTCCCAGACGGTCTTGCCGCGGATCCAGTCGGGCACCGTTTCGTCCATCCGGCCTTTGGCGTCGACGGGGCTGTAGGCGGGCAGGCCCACCTTCAGGCCCATGACGTTGTCCTCGCGGCCGTGGCCGGGGGCCACGTGCACCAGGCCCGTGCCCTCGTCCAGCGTGACCATGGCGGGGTCGACCCAGACTTGGCGGGCGTCGGCCTGCGGCGGGGGATCCATGAACGGATGCTCATACGTCAGGCCCGCCAGGTCCGTGCCTTTGAACGTGGCGACGGTTTCCGCGTCGCCCAGGCCGCCTGCCTTGGCGACCGTCGCGACGAGGTCCTCGGCCACGATGGCCGTCTTCGCCTTGCCGTCCTTGGTGTACCGGACGGCGGCGTACCGGAAGTCCGGGTGGACGGCCACGGCCAGGTTGGCCGGCAGCGTCCACGGCGTGGTGGTCCAGACCATCAGGTGGACGTGCTGGCCGGTGAGCGGCGCGGGCAGACGCCCGGCCGCCTCGTCCGTCAGCGGAAAGAGGGCGTACAGACTCGGCCCCTTCTCGTCCTCGTACTCCAGTTCCGCCTCCGCCAGGGCCGTCTCGCACGTGGCGCACCAGTGGATGGACCGCAGTTCGCGGTGAATCAGGCCCTCGTCGGCCAGGGACGCGAGCGTCTCCATCTCGCGCGCTTCGTACGCCGGGTCGAGCGTCAGGTACGGTTTCTCCCAGCGGCCGAGGACACCGAGCAGTTTGAACTGCTCGCTCTGCTTGGCGATGAACTCACGGGCGTACGCCTCGCACCGCTTGCGGATCTCGACGACCGGCATGTCGTGCGCCTTCTCGCCCAGCCCGCGGCGCACGGCGTGCTCGATCGGGTGCCCGTGGCAGTCGAACCCGGGGATGTACGGCGCGTCGTAGCCCTGCATCGTCTTGTACTTGACCACCAGGTCTTTCAGGACCTTGTTGACGGCCGTGCCGATGTGGATGTCGCCGTTGGCGTACGGCGGCCCGTCGTGCAGGACGTACCGGCCCCTGGGGTGCTCGGCGGCCCGGATTTGGCCGTACAGGTCCGTCTCGTCCCAGTGCTGGCGGATGGCGGGCTCGCGCTCGACCAGGTTGGCCCGCATCGGGAACTGGGTCTGCGGCAGGTTGAGCGTATCCTTGTATGGGTTGGCCATGGTTCCTTTTCTCCGACCGCGACCCGCTTGGACGGCGCCCCGCGCCCGGACCAACGGGGCCGGCGTTGGGGCGGCGGCTTGCGGCTCAAAAAACGTGCCCTGGCAGCGCTTCGAGAAGCCGGGCCAGGGCCGTCGCGTCTTGCGTTACGTGACCGTCTGCCCTCGCCGCGTTACCGGGCAATACCTTCGCGCAGGGACCGGGCCCGGGCGGGCGATGCCCTCCGGCCTTTCGTAACGGGTCCCATGCGCGGTTCTCCTTGCGGGCGTTTGGCAGAGGTTCGAAGGAGAAATGGTATCGGCGCCCGCCGCCGGCGTCAACGACAAATCCGACATCGCGCGGCGGGCAAGCCCGCCGGCTAAATGTGCGCCGCGCCCAGCACGTCCGTCCCCACGTACGGCACGAGGGCCGGCGGCAGGCGGACCGAGCCGTCGGCCTCCTGGCCCGTCTCCACGAGCGCCGCGATGAGCCGCGGCAGCGCCACCGCCGCACCGCCCACCGTGTAGACCAGGCGCGTCCGGCCGCCGGCGTCGCGGACCTGCGTGCCCGTCCGCCGGGCCTGGTAATCGGTGAAGGACGAGAGGGCGGCCACCTCCAGCCACCGGCCGCGCGCCTCCGGGTGGCCCTCTGCCGTCGGCAGCCCGGGGCACCACACGTCCAGGCTGACGGTGCGGGCGGCGGCGTGGCTGAGGTCCGTGGCCGCACGAAGCCGGCGCCGGTGCGCTACCTCCAGCCGCCCGAGGATGGTCTCGGCCGAGGCCACGGCGCGCTCCAGTTCCGCGTCGCTCTCGGCCGCCCGGCAGAACGTGTAGACCTCCACCGTCGGGAAGGCGTGGAGCCGCAGCAGGCCGCGGCCGGCCGACCCGCCGCCGTGCGACTCGCGCCGAAACGCCGTCGCCGACGCGGCGAGGCGGTGCGGCAGGGCGGCGGCGTCCAGGACCTCGCCCGCGTGCAGGGCCGCCAGGTGCGGCTCGGCCCGCGGGGCCAGGAAGAGGTCGTGCGCCGGCAGCGCACCGTCGGGG
Organism: Planctomycetota bacterium; assembly: GCA_016782785.1. Taxonomy (GTDB): domain Bacteria; phylum Planctomycetota; class Phycisphaerae; order FEN-1346; family FEN-1346; genus BS750m-G62. Next base: position 4,743 of record JADHXV010000134.1, read on the forward strand.
CCCGCTTCGCGCCCCTCGGCGCCTTTCGAGCGCAGGGCGCGGCGCTGTTCGAGCCGGGTGCGGAAGCACCCGGTCACGTCCGATGCGCGCGGCACGTGCCCTGCCGGCACGACGTGACCCGCCGCTTCCGCGGCGGGCTCGAACGGCGGCGCACCCGGCTCACCCGGCGCGGCGGGTTCGACCACCCGATACATCTTCTCTTCAAGCAGCGGCAGATGGGCCGAGCCTTCCAGCGCCCGCCGCGTGGCTACGGGAGGCGCCAGAACCTCCTCGCGGCCGTCGGCGGCGTGCACGTCCAGCATCAGGCGCACCAGGCCGTGCACGAGCCGCGCCCCCTCGCCGCGCCACAGCAAAAACCCGCTGCCCGCCGAGCCCCCGGCCGGGGCCGACAGGCGCAGCATCGCCAGCAGGTCCCAGTGGGCGAGCGGCGCGAATGGCTTCGGCCAGACCGGTCCCGCGGGGTCGAGGGCGGGCGGCGCGTCGGGCACGTCGGTGGCGGGCAGGTTCGGAAGGGCCGACAGGGCGGCGTCGCGCCGGGCCCGGAGGTCGGCCATCGCGTCGCCGACCGCCCGCAGGTCCTGGCCGACCTCCCGCCCCGCGCGGACCAGGTCGCGGTCGACGGGCGCCGAGGCAGCGGGAGGGCCGCCGGGATGGGCGGTGGGATGGGCGGACCGGCGGCGAGCCACCTCGTCGCTGATCTGCCGCCGGCGGGTCCGGAGGGCGTCGCGGACCTCCTGCCGGGCCGACCACCGGCGGTCCAAGTCCACGACCGCGTCGATGGCCTCGGCCGGCACGCCGCGGCGCGCCAGGGCGGCCTTCACGCGGGCCGGTTCCGACCGGATGAGGGCCAGGTCGAGCATGGACCCGCTCCCGGCTCGATGTGGGGTGGCGTCGCGCGGCCTACTTCTTGATGTCGCTCTCGATGCGGGCGACGCCCTGCCGAAGCAGTTCCGCCGAGTTGATCTGGTTCTTCGTGACCTTGCGCAGGCTCCAGCCCAGGTACACGGCCACCAGGCCGACCAGGACGTAAAGCCCCGTGATGAGAAAACGCAGGGTCTGAACGGAGTGCTGCAGGCTCTCGACTTGATCCGGTGTCATGGCTTCTCCTGCCTGTGCGGTGCGGACGGTTCGGCCCCGGCTCAGGCGATGCCGGCCGAGGCCTTGAGTTCGTCGGCGTACGCTCTCAGTGTATCTTCGAACGGGGCGGGTTGCATGCCGAAATCGCGCACCAGCGCCGCCGTGTCGCCCGGCCGGGCCGCCTCCAGCATCCGCAACTCGTCGGGCGTCACCGGCGGATTCGCAAGCGCGTGCGACGCCAGCCACGCCCCCGCCCGGACGGCGAACCTCGGCACGGGCACGAGCCGCTTCTCCCGCCCCAGCAGGACGCGCGCGAGCGTCCGGTAGAACGCCCGCAGCGTCAGCACGTCGGGTCCGCCCACGTCGTACGTCCGGCCGACCGTTGCGTCGCGCGCCAGCGCCCCGGCGCACACGCGGGCCACGTCCTCCACCCACACGGGCTGAATCACCTGGATGCCGCGGCCGACGAGCGGCACGGGTCCCGGCCGGGCCACCATCCGGGCCATCTGGATCATGAAGTCGCCCCGCGGCCCGTGGATGACGCTCGGCCGCAGGATCGTCCAGTCGAGGCCCGACTCCGTGACGCACGCCTCGGCCTCTTCCTTGGTGGCGAAGTACGGTGTCTCGATGCCGCGGCCGACGCCCAGGGCGCTTCCGTGGACCAGCCGGCGGACGCCCGCCTCCAGGCACGCGCCGACGACGTGTTGGGTCCCCTCGATGTGCACGGCCCGGAAGGTTTGCCGGCCGCGCTCGCGCAGGATGCCCACCAGGTGGATGCAGGCCGCCGAGCCGCGCGCGGCCGCGAGGACGGCGCCGGCGTCGCGGACGTCGCCGTCGGCGATCTCCAGGCCGTCGAGGTCCTCCGTGCGGCGGGATGACGTCGGCCGCACCAGCGCCCGGACCGTCCACCCGGCCTCGCGCAGGTGGGCCACCACCCGCCGGCCCACGAACCCGGTCGCGCCGGTCACCAGGACCACGCGGCTCGTCTCGGCCATGGAGGCGCTCCCCCTTTGGGGTAACTGTAGGTCGGGTCAACAGACCCGACAATCCCCTCTCCGGCATCGAGTCTCGCACGCCCCCGGCCGCCGGTCAACCGAAACCTGGGTTTCGGCGGTGGCGAGGCGTTTTGCGCGCTGCGCCGTTCGAGCCCGGTGCGTAAGCACCGGGGTACGTTCGATGGGCGTGCGATGATCGCATCGCGCTTCGAACGTACCCGCGACCTTACGGTCGCGGCTCGAACAACGGCGCTGCGCCCGGCTCGAACAACGGCGCTGCGCGGCGGAGAAATATGCGCACGACCTTGCAGGGGGCCGGGCCAGGGATTATCGTAGCGCGCTTATGGCGGATACCCTTCGCATCGGGACGCGTGGCAGCCGGCTGGCCCTCTGGCAGGCCGAGTTCGTGGCCGAGCGGCTCCGCGCCGCCCATCCGGGCCTGGAGGTCTCCGTCGAAACGTACCGCACGACGGGCGACCGCGACCGGGCCACGCCGCTGGCCCGCCTGCCGGGCGTCGGCTTCTTCGTCAAGGAACTCGAGCAGGCGCTGCTGGAGGGCGCCATCGACCTGGCGGTCCACTCGCTGAAAGACGTGCCGACGCGGGTGCCCGACGGCCTGGCGGTCGGCGCGGCCGTGCCCGAGCGGGACGATGCCCGCGACTGCCTCGTCACGCCGGCGGGCCTGGCGCTGGAGGAACTGCCGGAGGGCGCGGTGGTCGGCACGAGCAGCCCGCGCCGCCGGGCGATGCTGGCCGCCCTGGCCGCGTCCCGCTACGGGTCCCGAAGGGATCCAGCCGTCGGACAGGCCGGCCGGCCCGACCTGGCGTTCGTGGACCTGCGGGGCAACGTCGAGACGCGCCTCCGGAAACTCGCCGACGGCGTTTGCGACGCCACGGTCCTGGCGGCGGCGGGCCTGGTGCGGCTCGGGTCGATGGACGCCCGCGCGGTGCCGCTCAAGCCGGAGGTCGTCCTGCCGGCGGCCGGGCAGGGGGCGCTGGGCCTGGAGCACCGGGCCGACGACGCGCCGGTCCGGCGCCGGATCACCGCCCTGGACCATGAGCCGTCGCGGCGGGCCGTCGTGGCCGAGCGGGCGGTGCTCGCCCGCCTGGAGGCCGGGTGCCGGACGCCCATCGGCGTCCTCGGCCGCGTCGAGGCCGACGGCCGGCTGCACCTGGAGGCGTGGCTGCTGGCGCCGGACGGGTCGCGCGGCATCCGCCGGGGCGAGACGTCGGCGGGCGACGCCGCCGAGGCCGGCGTCCGCCTGGCCGAGGCGATGCTGGCCGACGGGGCCGCCGACCTGATGCGCCTGGAAGCGTAGCCGGCGCGGCCCGTACGGGCCGCGCTCGAAGCCGTGCTGGCGTATTGAGACGCGCACAGGGCCTAGAGAGGGCGGAATCGGGCAAGTCCGGCCGACGCCTTGTCGATAGAATAGGACCGGGGGACGAGTCGATGAGCCGGCCGCCGGCGCCCGGCGACCGCGTGGTCCGGTGGGCACCCGGCGGACGGAGGCAAAGGATACCACCATGGCTACACTTATCCATGTGACGCACGAGGCGGTCCAGAAGGTGGGCGGCATCGGGGCCGTCCTCCAGGGGTTCTTCACGG